>NZ_JBEXDG010000053.1:0-76510 GCF_040605635.1 Dactylosporangium sp. NPDC005555 | reverse complement strand
CGGGCGCGTTCGTCCGCGGCCGCCGAGCGCTGCGCGGCGACGAGGAGCCTCGTGGACAGCTCCAGGTGCCGGGTCAGGGCCGTGGTCGCGCGCCCAGTAACGAGGAATGCTGACCGGAGCGGAGCAGTCAATGCAGGACGACCTCAGCCGGCAACGTTTTGCCGTCTTCTATCAGGAGCAGTTTCCGCTGGTCGTGAATTACCTTCTCAAGTTCGGGGCGGACCGCGCCGAGGCGGAGGACGCCGTGCAGAGTGCGATGGAACTCCTGTTGCGGCGCGCCGACGATGTCCGGTCCCCGGCGGCGTGGGTCCGGGTCGTTGCCCGCAACGTCTGGATGCGGGCGATGCGCCGGCAGGCGATGGCGATCCCGGCCGGAGTCGCGGCCGAGCAGGTCGAACCGGGCGCCGTGCGGTACGCGTCCAACCTCGATCCCGCGGACGTCATGCGACGGGTCGACGAGCAGCAGGATGCCGCGCGCATGATCAGGCTGCTGCCGCGAACCCAGCGCGAGGTGCTCGCGATGGTGATCAACGGCTACCGGCCCGCCGAGATCGCCGAGATCATGGGCAAGAACTCCGCGGCGGTCCGCTCGAATCTCACCCTTGCCCGTCGCCGGCTGGGCCGGCTGCTCGCGGAACGCCATGGCATGCAGCTCGACCTGGAACCTGCCGCCTAGAAGCTGGGCCCGCCAACCCGACCTTCTCTTTGCCCGGAGCGCGGGATGGCGGGCCCCCTCAAGACACGACAACGCCGCGCCTCGCTTCGGCGCCGAGCAGCAACTGGCTGCCGGCGCATCATCAAGATGAGGCCGCTGCCCACCCCAACGTCAAATACTGTGAGGCAGGTCACATGCACCGCTTTCGCGACACACGCGGCCGATGCTCGTGAACGACCACGCCAGCTTCGCGGCCCTGAACCGCGGCAGACAGCACGAACCCGGCCACTTCGCCGACTCCTCGGACTTCGACGTGTTCGTCAGGTCCTGCTACGACGACGCGGTGGAACTGCTGTGCATGACCGGTGCGGAGCCCGACGACGCCGCGGATGCGGTGGGCAACGCGCTCGCGTCCATCTACACGGCCGGTCTCGTCGATGCGTCCCTGCCGTTCCTCGACGCCCTGTCGTTGACGTTTCTCCTGCGTGCCCGGCTGCAAGGCGCCGCCCTCCGCGGCCGGTTGCGGCCGGCGGCCGGCGGTTCCCGGTCGCCGTACGACACTGCCGACGGACTCCGGGCGCTCCTCGACGAGCTGTACGCCGACGAGCGCGCACTCGTCGAAGCGGTCTACGAACGACTTGCCGACCACCACATCGTGGCGCTGTTCGAGGCCCCGACAGTTGAGGTGTGCAACAGGCTGGCCCGTTGGTGGACCCGTTCGTCCGTGCCCGGACGAGCCGGCGAAGGTGTGGGTGGCAATGACGTCGGCTGACCGCCACGAACGGTCGCCGGAGGTCGAACGGCTCCTCGAAGGGCTGCGGAAGCGCCGCGGCCGCAAGCCCGCTCCGGCGCCCGACATCCAGGCCAGACTGGCCGCGATCAAACGGGCCGCCGAGGCCGCCAGCTGGGAGGAGGCCTCGCTCGCCGCTGCCGACGCCACGATGCGGCGGGCCGCCAAGGCGGCCGAGGAGTTGCGCGAACACGCGAAGCAGAGCGAGACCACCCACAACGTCGGTGCCCGGCACGTCCGCACGCCGACGGGCCCGGGGAATCGGCCCGCCGGCGGACACGGAACTCCCGCGCACGTGTCCCGGCACAACGCCGACAGTCACGCACCCCGTCACCACTTCGACCGCACGTTGCAACGGGCCGCGGCCGAGCGGGCCCGGCTGCTGGTGTTGTCGGCGACCGAGGCCGAGGTCGAGCGGCGGCGCATCATCGACGAGACGCACGTCCAGGTCCAGCAGGTCGCCGAGGACCTGCGGCGCGAGACGCACGCGCACGTCCAGTGGGCGTGGCTCAGCTGCCAACTCGACCGGTGGGCGGTCCTGGTGGGGTCGGCGATGTCGAACGGTGCCGCCGACGGTGTGCCGGCGCCAGCGCTCGACCCGCCCGGGCTGCCGATCGGCAACGGTCCCGGATTCGGCGGGTCCGCGCGATCCGAGCTCACCCGGCGGCAGCCGTCCAACGATCCCAGCACGAAGTACTGGGTGGAACTGGTCCAGTGTGTCGTGCTGGCCGCGGGCTACAGCCAGAGTCCCGCCGAGATGACGGGCCGCACGTTCGAGGAGGTGCTCGACACCGCCGATGGTCTCGACAACTTCAACTCAGATCTGCGTGGCTGGTTGCAGCACCGGTGGTACCGGCCTCCGGGACGCTGACCGCCCGGCGGTGGTTGTGGGGTTCCGGTCACCATGGCGGCACGACCGGCCACGCGGGCTTCAGCTGCCCGCCGGCAGAAAACGTGGCGGAGGCACGCAACCGATCGCCCGGGTGGTGCGGACCTATAGGCGAAGGGGGGCGCCATGCCGAGGGTTGAGGACGCCAGCGCCGCGGAGTTCGAGGAGTACTTCGCGGCTCGCCGGGACGTGGTCCGCCGGGCCGCGTACCTGCTGTGCGGCGACTGGTACTGGGCCGACGACCTCACCCAGATCGCGTTCGTACGGCTGGCGGCCGGCTGGCACAAGATCCGGGACCGGGCCGCGCTGGACGCGTTCGTGCGTACCTGCCTGGTCCGGGCCTACCTGGACGAGACCCGCAGGGTGTGGCGGCGCCGCGAACACAGCCACGCGGAGCTGCCCGACCTGGGCACGACGGACGACAGCGCGGAGGCGACCACGCGCCGGGTCGTGTTCGCCGCGGCGCTGCGGCAGCTCGCCCCGCGCCAGCGGGCCGCCCTCGTCTGCCGCTTCTACCAGGGGCTCGACGTCGCCGAGACCGCCGACGTGCTCGGCTGCTCGCAAGGCACGGTCAAGAGCCAGACCGCGCGGGCGCTGGCCCGCTTACGGACGCTGCTGGACGATCCGCTCCCCGAGTCCGGGATGCGGCCGCTCATCGCCCTGGAGGGAACGTCGTGACCGACCTCGCGGACCTGCTGGACGATCTCGCCCGGACCCCCGCCCCGGCGAGCCGCCTGCGCCCCGGCGACATGTACGCGGCGGGCCGACGCCGGCACCGCCGGACGGTCACCGCGATGGTGACCGCCGCCGGCGCGGCCGTGGTCACCCTGGTGGCCGGGGTCGCGTTCGCCACCCTCGACAGGAGCCCCGGCCCGGTCCAGCATGAGCCGCAGCCGGGGCAGACGGGCCAGCCCGCCCCGACCGAGCCCGCCCCGACCGAGGCCGCGCGCGACTACCACGGCGCGGTCGCCGCCGCCGCGGCGAGCGATCCCGACCACCTGTACGCGGTGGTGCTGGACTGCGGGACCGCCACCACCTCGCCGCCGGACTGGTACAGCTGCCAGCGCGACCTGCTGGCATCCGGCGACGCGGGCAGGACGTGGCAGATGCGCAACCGCGACTTCGGCTCCTTCGATTCGATCCGGCTCACCGCGCTGCCCGGCGGCGTCCTCGTGGCGCGGGCCGAGAAGCTGATCTCGGGCGGTGCGCTGCCCGCGTCCGGTGGCTACGTGAGCGTCGACGGCGGGCGGACCTGGAAGGTGGTCGAGCTGCAGGACGCTCCGGTGTCGCAACTGGCCGCCGGTGGATGGGTCGAATGGTCCTGGGATGCGACCGCCGGCATCTGGGCCGGCGACCCCGGGCTCGCGCGCTACACCCTGATGGCCGACCCGCCGGCGCTCAAGTTCACCGGGACGGCGGTGCGGAACGCGGTGGGTGGTGCGTGGTGGCTCGACGGCGTCGACCCCGCAACGGGGCAGCCGGCGGTGGCGATCAGCGTCGACGCCGGACGGAACTGGTCGACGCACGTGTTCACCGACATCCCGGTCGCCGAGAACTCGGGCTACAGCGTGGGGTCCGCGACCCTGGACGGCCGCACGGGGTACGTGGTCTCGATGACCGGGCACGGCATCGACGGCGGCGGACGGGTGTGGGTGCACCGCACCACCGACGGCGGGAAGACCTGGCAGCAGGTGGAGCACGGCGGCACCGCGCCCTGGTCGTACGGCGGCGGCCTCTCCTACCTCACCCCCGACGGCGGGCACGTGATCGTGAACCTGGGGGGCCGCGACGGCAGACGCTCCTTCTCGATCAGCCGGGACGGCGCCCGCTACACCCAGGTGACCCTGGCCGGCCTGCCGGAGGACGACCTCGCCGAGCTGCCCCGACCTGTCCCCGGCGGCGGTTATCTCGCCAGTACCATCGACGCCGTCTACGTGTCCTCCGACGGCCTGCAGTGGCGCCGGATCGTGCCGCACGCGGCGTGACACCGCCCTATTCGGCGGCGAGCTTCTCCAGAGCGGGCAGGAGGTCCACGGGGGACGGCCGGTCGAGAGCGGCCCGGCGCAGGGCAGCGGCGTCCCGCTGGTACGCGACGTCCTGCAGCAGCGCCGCCACCGCGGCCTGGATCGTCTCCACCGTCGCGATGTGTCCCGGCAGGTGCCGGCCCGCGCCGGAGGAGGCGATCCGTTCGGCGAGGCGGGACTGTTCGCTGGCGAACGTGATGGCCAGTTGCGGGGTGCCGGTCACCATGGCGGTCATGGCGCTGCCCGCGCCGCCGTGGTGGATGACCGCGTCGCAGTCGGGCAGCAGCGCGTACAGAGGGCAGCGCTCCAGGAGGCGCACCGTCGCAGGGACCGGGCCGAGGGCCTCGGCGTCCTCGCGGGTCGCGGTGAGCACCGTCTCCACGCCGAGGCTGGTCAGGGCGGCGACGATCGCGGGCAGGGCGTAGGAGTGCGGGCCGGTCATCGTGCTCAGGGCCGTGGACCACGTGACGCAGACCCGTGGTCTGCCCGGGGTCCGCGGCAGCCGGCCCGGGGGCACGCCCGGCCCGTTGTAGGGCACGTAGCGCACCGGCAGGCGCTGCCCGCGGACCGGTGCGGCCACCGCGGCAGGGCAGGGGTCGAGCACGTGCCGGATCAGGTCGGGGCCGAACGGACCGAAACCGTGGCGGGGGAAGGAATCGCCGAGGTCGTCGGGCAGGATCCGCACCGGTGCCGGCTCGTGGGTACCCACCGGACCCCAGAGGGCGAGCACCGCCGGTACACCTGCCACCAATGCGGCAAGAAGACCTTCTGTGCTGACAGGGTCATGCACGACGAGGTCCGGCCGCCATTCGCGGGCGAACTCCACGGCGGTGTCATGACCGGCCGCGGACGCCGCGGCGAACCGGGCACCGTCGGTGCGCAGGTAGTCCCCGAGGTCGAATTCGTCCAGTGTGGACATTGCCGCGCCGGTGACCGGGTGCAGCGGCGTCCACGGATACGGCCACTGCCCGGCGCGGGCCTCACGCACGTAGGAGAGCCGGTTGTGCACCGCGACCTCCACCCCGCCCAGCACCGGCACCGGCGGCAGCCCGGCGCCGGCCACCGCGGCGGTCTGCGACGGCATGCACAGCACCCGCAGCTCGTGCCCGGCGGCCTGCAGGGCCCAGCCGAGCGGCACCATCGAGGAGTAGTGGGTCGGCCAGGACGAGACGGAGAACAGCACGCGCACCCGCCCAGGATGCCGCCGCGGCCTTGTCGCGGGCGGGACACGGCGCAAGAACCCGGGAAACCCCCAGACTTCGAGTGCATCGGGAGCCGACCGATCTTTCCGTGTTGGATAGTGACCGTCGTCCCGGCCGCTCGAAATCAGGAGTCGCGATGCCTGAACCGCTCGCCACCCTCACGGGTGTCGCACCGGCCGACTGGCGCCGTCCCGTGCGCCCGCGCGTCGGGCACATCGAGTTCCTCAACTGCGTGCCGCTGTTCTGGGGCCTCGCCCGCACCGGCAGCCTGCTCGACCTCGACCTGCGCCGGGACAGCCCCGACGGGCTCAGCGACGCCCTCACCGCCGGCGACCTGGACATCGGGCCGATCAGCCTGATGGAGTTCCTGAAGCACGCCGACGACCTCGTCGCCCTGCCCGACATCGCCGTGGGCAGCGACGGTCCCGTGATGTCGTGCCTCATCGTGAGCAAGGTGCCGCTCGACCAGCTCGACGGCGCGCCGCTCGCGCTCGGCTCGACCAGCCGCACCTCGATCCGGCTGGCGGAGCTGCTGCTCAGTGACCTCGTCGGGGTGCGGCCGCGGTACTTCACTGCCCCGCCCGACCTCGACGTCATGCTGCGCGACGCGCCGGCGGCCGTGGTCATCGGCGACGTGGCGCTGCGCGCCGCGCTCACCGACGCGCAGCGGCTCGGTCTGCACGTCTACGACCTCGGCGAGATGTGGCGGGAGTGGACGGGCCTGCCGTTCGTCTTCGCGGTGTTCGCCGCCCGCCGCGACTTCGTGGCCCGCGAACCGTCGACGGTGCAGCGGGTGCACCGGGCGTTCCTCGCGTCGCGGGACCTGTCGCTGCTCGAGGTCGACGCCGTGTGCGAGCAGGCGGCCCGCTGGGAGCCGTTCGACGCGGCGGTCCTGCGCCGCTACTACATGACGGCGCTCGACTTCAGCCTCGGCGCGCGGCAGCTGGCCGGCATCGCCGAGTTCGCCCGCCGGGTCGGCGGGCGGGACGCCGGCTTCCCGCCGGACGTCGAGGTGCGCTTGCTGTCAACGCCGTGACCCACTTCCTGAAAGGCTCTGCCATGCCCGGATCTGCCAGCGCGGTGCTCGACCGAGCCGCCGCAGGCGAACGCATCACCCCCGAGGAGGCGCTGGACCTGTACCGCTCGGCGCCGCTGCACGCGCTCGGCGCGGCGGCCGACGCGGTGCGCCGCCGCCGGTACGCCGGTGTCGAGCACATCGCGACGTACATCATCGAGCGCAACATCAACTACACCAACGTCTGCGTGACGGCGTGCAAGTTCTGCGCCTTCTACGCCGCGCCGAAGAGCGACAAGACGTGGGAGCGCGACCTCACCGACATCCTGCGCCGCTGCGCGGAGACCGTCGAGCTCGGGGGCACCCAGATCATGTTCCAGGGCGGCCACCACCCGGACTACGGCGTCGAGTACTACGAGGGCATGTTCAAGGCCATCAAGGACGCGCACCCGTCGCTGGTCATCCACTCCCTCGGCGCGTCCGAGGTGCAGCACATGGCGAAGGTGTCCGGGGTCAGCCCGCAGGAGGCGATCCAGCGGATCAAGGCCGCCGGTCTCGACTCGTTCGCCGGCGCCGGCGCGGAGCTGCTGCCGGAGCGGGCCCGCACGGCGATCGCCCCGCTGAAGGAGAGCGGCGAGCGCTGGCTGGAGATCATGGAGATCGCGCACGGCCTCGGCGTCGAGTCGACCTGCACGATGCTCATGGGCACCGGCGAGACCAACGAGGAGCGCATCGAGCACCTCCGCATGGTCCGCGACGTGCAGGACCGCACCGGCGGCTTCCGGGCGTTCATCCCCTACACGTACCAGCCGGAGAACAACAAGCTGAAGGGCCAGACGCAGGCGACGTCGCTGGAGTACCTGCGGATGATCGCGATCGCCCGGCTGTTCTTCGACAACGTCGCGCACATCCAGGGCTCCTGGCTGACCACCGGCAAGGAGATCGGCCAGCTGTCGCTGCACTACGGCGCCGACGACCTCGGCTCGGTCATGCTGGAGGAGAACGTGGTCTCCTCCGCCGGCGCGAAGCACCGCTCCAACCTGCTGGAGATGATCCACCTGATCCGCGCGTCGGGCCGGGTGCCCGCCCAGCGCAGCACCACCTACGAGCACCTGCGGGTGCTGGAGGACCCGGCCGACGACCCCGCCGACGACCGCGTGGTGTCGCACCTGTCCTCGACCGCGGTCGAGGGCGGCGGTATCGGCGCGGTGGCGCCCCAGCGACTGTTGAAGGTGACACCGGTCGGATGAGCCGCGCGGGTGGCTGTCGCGGCGCCGGCGACCCGCCGGCGCCGACCCGGTCGGGAGGATGACATGCAGATCATCGGCAACGGGTTCCTGGCGAAGAACCTCGCCGCGGCGTTCGGCGACCGGTTCCCGGACGTGACGGCGCTGGCGGCGGGTGTCTCCAGCACCTCCGTCACCGACCCGGCCGAGTTCGACCGGGAGGCCGAGTCGCTCTACGCCGCGCTGCACCTGTGCGCGGCGCAGGGCCGGACGCTGCTGTACTTCTCGACCGCGTCGTTCGCGATGTACGGCCACACCGCCGCGCCGGCGACGGAGGACGGCCCGCTGTTCCCGCCGTCGGCGTACGGGCGGCACAAGCTCGCCCTGGAGGCCTGCGTGCGGGCGTCCGGGGTGCGCCACCTCGTCCTGCGGCTCAGTCACGTGGTCGGCCCGCACCAGCGGCCGCACCAGCTGCTCCCGGCGATCGTGCGGCAGGTCGGCACCGGCACCGTCACCGTGTACCGCGGGGCGCACCGCGACCTGCTCGACGCCCGCGACCTGATGCACGCCATCGACCGGCTGCTCCTCGCCGACGCCGGCGACCTCGTCGTCAACGTCGCCTCCGGCCGGCCGCTGCCCGTGGAGGAGATCGTCGACGGGATCGCCACGCGGCTGCGGGTGTCGCCGGACCGGGTATACCTGCCGGGCCCGTTCACGCGCACGGAGGTGTCCCTGGACCTCCTGCGCACGTTCGTGCCGGACTTCGCCCCCGGCGATCCCGGCTACCTCGACAAGCTCCTGGACCGCTACCTGGACCGCGCGGTGACGATCCCGACGCGCTGAACGCGCCACACGAACTGCGGGCCGGCCTCAGGGAAGGGGTGCCGGCCCGCTACCGTCCTCCGTCCGGTGCGGCCGGCGACAGCGGCGCGCGGTGGGCCGTGCCGGGCAGTGACCCCAGCGGCGGCACCGGCGGCGCCGCGAACACCGCGCCGGGCACCGGCGCGAACCACACCAGGACCGCCGCCAGCAGCACCGCGAGCAGCCTGCGGCGCGCAGGAGCAGGACGCGACGAACCCACCATGATGTGCCGTCCTCCCCCGAAGAGACGGTTGCCCTACCGGGCTGCCGAAGCGGGCCGGTAGGGCACTCATGGTGGAGGCTCGATTGCCTGGGTCAGCATGGCGCTGCCGGGCGGGTCAGTGGCGGCGGGAGGCGAACTCGCGGATCGAGGAGACCATGTAGTCGATCATCTCGGCGGTGACGCCCGGGAACACCCCGATCCAGAAGGTGCGCTCGGTGATGATGTCACTGTTCTCGAGGCTGCCGCTGACCCGGTACGGCTCGTTGCGGTATGCGGGCTGCCGGGCCAGGTTGCCGGCGAACAGCAGCCGGGTGCCGATGTTGCGCGACTGCAGGAAGTCCACCAGCGCCCGCCGCTCGAAGCCGGCGTCCGCGGTCAGGGTGATGACGAAACCGAACCAGCTCGGGTCGCTGCCCGGCGTCGCCTCCGGCAGCAGCAGGCCCGGCGTGCCGTCGAGACCGTCGCGCAGCCGGGACCAGTTGCGGCGGCGGGCGGCGACGAAGTCCTCGAGCTTGGTGAGCTGGGTCAGGCCCAGCGCCGCCTGGATGTCCGTCGCCTTCAGGTTGTAGCCGACGTGGGAGAAGATGTACTTGTGGTCGTAGCCGTACGGCAGATCGCCCATCTGGTAGTCGAACCGCTTGAGGCACTTGTTGTCCTGCCCCGGCTCGCACCAGCAGTCCCGGCCCCAGTCGCGCATCGACTCGGTGATCCGTGCCAGCTCCAGGCTGTCGGACAGGATGCAGCCGCCCTCACCCATCGTCAGGTGGTGCGCGGGGTAGAAGCTCACCGTCGAGTAGTCGCCGAACGTGCCGGTCGTCTTCCCCTGGTACGTCGACAGCACCGCGTCGCAGTTGTCCTCGACGAGGAACAGCCCGCGGTCCTTGCACAGCTGCCGGATCTCCGCGACGGGGAACGGGTTGCCCATCGTGTGCGCCATCATCACCATGCGGGTCTTCGGGCTCAGCGCCGCCTCGACCCGCTCGACCGTGGTGTTGTAGGTGCCGAGGTCGACGTCGACGAAGACCGGCACCAGGCCGTGCTGCAGCAGCGGGTTGACGGTCGTCGGGAAGCTCGCCGCGACGGTGATGACCTCGTCGCCGGGGCGCAGCCGCTGGTCGCCGAGCTCCGGCGCGGTCAGCGACGCGACCGCGAGGAGGTTGGCCGAGGAGCCGGAGTTCGTCAGGTGCGCCTTGCGCACGCCGATCGCCCGGGCGAAGAGCCGCTCGAAGCGCAGCGCGGTCGCCCCCGACGCGATCCGCATCTCCAGGGCCTGCTCCACCAGGGCGGCACGGTCGTCCTCGTCGAGGACCGCGCCGGACGGCATGATGTGCGTGACGCCGGGCACGAAGCCCTGCTCGGCCGCCGCCCGGTCGCGGTGGAGTTTGCGGGTCTGCTCCAGGATGAGCTGCTTGACGTCGTCAGCCATGCGTGGGTTCTCCATTCGCTGCAGAGCTTCGATGGGGGGCGGCCGCGCCACCGGTGCCGGCCGGCTGGAGCGCCGGCCGGTGTGCCCGGGCCTGCAGCCACAGTGCTGCGACCGCGTCAGCGAGCGGGCGGGTCGGCTCCCAGCGCAGGTCGCGCCGGGCGGTGCCGAGGTCGAGGGGAGTGGCGGTGACCCCCGCGTCGCGGCGTTCGCCGGGCGCGGTCTGGCCGGTGGGTCGGGCGGTGCCCCCGGCACACCGCAACAGCAGGTCCACGACGTCGGTGACGGCGGTCAGCCGTCCGCCGCCGATGTTGACGACCGCCGGCACCACGAGGGCCTCGGCGGCGCGCAGGACGGCGTCGCCGACGTCGCGGACGTCGACGAAGTCCCGGGCTCCGCGCAGCGGAGGCAGCTCGACGTCCGCCGGGTCCTCGGCGATCCGCCGGGCGATGCCGCCGAGCAGCCCTTCCGGAGGCGCCCACGGGCCGACGGCGGTGGAGATGCGCAGGACGACCGCGTCGAGGCGTCCCGCGTTGACGGCGGCGGCCACGGTACTGGTCCCGGCCAGCTTGGTCTGTGCGTAGCGGCTGACGGGGCGCGGGATGACGTCCTCGGTGAGCGGCATGCCGGGCGGCTGGTCGCCGTACTCGTATCCGGAGCCGATGTGCACGAGCCTGACCCTGCCGCCGGTGGTCCGCGGCGGCAGGTCGGCGACGGCGTCCACGAGCCGCTCGACGAGCACCACGTTGCCGTCGATCAGCTGCCGCTCGTCGGCCCCGGCGGCGCCCCACAGCGCGCCGGCGGCGTTGACGACGACGTCGGGCCAGGCCCGCAGCAGCGCGGCGGCGAGGTCCTCGAGCCGGTCGCGGACGGGGTCGATCCGCAGGGCCCGGCAGCCGGGGTCGAGTCGCGCGCCGGCGGTCGCAGGGTCGCGGACGGCGGCGGTGACCCGCCAGCCGGCCGCCAGCATCATCGTGCTGACGTTGCGCCCGACGAATCCCGTCGCCCCGAACACCACCGCGTGCGGCGCCGGGTCCCGGGTCGGTCCGGTCGTGTGCATGACGGCCTCCTCAGCGCCCCCGGTGGCCGCGGTGAGCACGGTGGCCGCGACGACGCCACCACCGTCCTGCCATCGTGCGGCAGACGAACGGGATCGGTGCCGCATACAAATCAAGTCTGGGGGTTTCCCCGGACTCGGGCCTGTTTCCGGTCGCATCGCCGCCTCACACCGCCGTCGGCTGAGGCACGGCACCCGGCGTGACGTCCTGCGCCGGAGCCGGATCCGCCGGCGTCCGCGGCGCCGGGGCGTCGGGGAGTTCCTGTTCCAGCAGGCGCACCCGCGGGCGCAGCGCGGTGAACACGACGATGCCGAGCAGCAGCGGCGCCGCGGCGAGGAAGACCAGTGCGATGCCGCCCGCGGTGCCGCCCCCGGTGACCCGGCCGAGCGACCCGTGCAGGAGTCCACCCGGGTCGACCAGGGGCGTCGCGGCGTACTGCGCCAGGGGCCCCGCCGTCGCGTATGCCAGGGGCTGCGCGGACCAGGCGATCATCCGCCGGACCGCGAACACCCGGCCCTGCACCTCCTGCGGCGTCTTGCGCTGCCACAGGGTGGCGGTGACCGCGTTCGTCACGGCGTAGCCGGCGAGGATGCCGAACATGCCGGCCGCGGCCGTCCACACCGCGTGCCCGGCGCCCATCGCGACGACGAGCAGCGCCTGCACGGTGGCGACGGTGAGGACCGCCCGGATCCGGTGCCGCGGCTCGCGGGTGACGCTGATGACGGCACCGCCGATGACCATGCCGGCCCAGCCGACGGCCTCGACGATGCCGTACGCGACTGCCCCGGACAGGCTCAGCACCAGCGGCGGCACCAGCACGATCACCCACTGCATGCCGAAGTTGTTGACGGCGAAGAACAGCAGCAGCCCGGACAGGCCCGGCCGGGCCCGGATGTAGCGCCACCCGGCGCTGAGCTCGCCGGTCAAGGGCGCCGACCGGTCACGGGAGCGGGCCGGTGCGGGCGGCATCCGCCGCAGCGACCACAGCATCGTGCCGAGCGCCGCGGTGAACGTGACCACGTCGACGAGCAGCAGCCCGCGCAGCCCGAGCACGCCGTAGAGGCTGCCGGCGATGACCGCGCCCAGGACCTCACCGAGGGCCTCGGCGAGCCCGACCCGGCCGTTGGCCCTGCTCAGGTGCTCCCGGGGCACGATCTCGCCGACGAGGGCCGAGAACGCCGGCCACTGGATGGCTTTGAACACCGAGAGCAGGACGGCGACGACGTACACCTGCCAGACCGCGAACAGCCCGGCGCTGACCAGGATCAGGGCCAGCAGCGTGACGGTGGCGGTGCCGGCGTCGCTGAGCAGCATCGCCCGGCGGCGGTCCCACCGGTCGACGAGCGCGCCGGCGAGCGGGAGCAGCACGATGCCCGGCAGCGTCGCGGCGAGGACCATGAGCGTGAACGCGGTCGGTGAGCCGGTCTGGTCGTAGACCCAGATGCCGGCGCCGAACGCGGTCACCGACGAGCCGATGAGCGAGACCGCCTGGCCCGCCCAGAGAACATGGAACAGCCGCATCAGACGCCTTCCGTCAGGTCGGTGAGCAGATCGAACAGTCCGGCGAGGCGGTCCTCGACGGTCGCGGCGTCGTACAGGGCGGTGCTGTACTCGACCCAGCCGCTGATCCCGTCCGGGGTCTCCCGGCAGCGCAGGTGCAGGTCGTAGCGGCAAGTGCCGCGCTCCACGTCGACGTGCTCCGCCCGCAGCCCGGCCATGGCGTCCGCGCCCGGCGGCAGGTTCTGCATCGCGAACATGAAGCGGCACAGCGGCGGCCGGTCACCGTCCGCGGCGGCGGGGTCGTGCCGTTCGGCGAGCAGTTCGAACGGGGTCTCCTGGTGCTCCCAGATCCCGAGCATCGTGCCGCGCACCCGCGCGACCAGGTCCCGGAACGTAGGGGCGCCGGTGAGGTCGGCGGGGACGGGGACGACGTTGGCGAACGGCCCGACCTCGTCCTGCGCGGCGGCGGGCCGGTCGGCGACGGGCACCGCGACGAGGAACCGCTCGGTGCCGCTCTGCCTGGCCAGCCACACCTGGACGGCGGCGAGCAGGACCATGAACGTGGTGGCGCCGGTCGCGTCGGCCGTCTTCCGGACCGCTGCGGACAGCTCGGGAGGCAGCGTGAAGCGGTGGATGTCGCCGGCCAGGGACCAGGTCCCGGCGCGGGGCCGGTCGGGGGCGGCGCTGACGTCGAGGGGCACGTCGCGCAGCAGGTCGTCCCAGAACGACAGGTCGGGGGCGGCGGTGCGGGCGGCGAACCCGGCGACGGGGGGCAGCGCAGGCCGGCCACCGCCGGTGAGGTGGGTGTAGTACGCGGCGATGTCGCGCTGGATGACGCTGAGCGACCACCCGTCGGCGACGGCGTGGTGCACGGCGAACGCGAACAGGTGCCGGTCCTCGGCGGCGCGGGCGATGGTGGCCCGCACCAGTGGGCCGTCGCCGAGGTCGAACGGACGGCGGAGGCGCGACTCCGACAGTGCGACGGCCGCGGCCGGGCCGCTGACGTCCTGGACCGTGATGTCGGCGGGCAGGACGGGCTCGACGACCGCGCGTGCGCCGCCCGCCGGGAACCTGGTGCGCAGCGCGGCGTGCCGGGCCACGACGGCGTCGACGGCCCGCGCGAGGGCGACGACGTCGAGGGCGCCGTCCAGCCAGGCGGCGAAGCCGATGTGGTACGCCGCACCGGCTCCCCGGTGCCGCACCATGAACGTCTGCGCGGGCGTCGCCCGGTCGTCACCCGCCGCGTCCACTGTGGACGTGGCCGGGTCCAGCGTGGACACGGCAGCCGCGATCGCCGCCACGGTGCGCAGGTCGAAGACCGCCCGCAGCGGCACGGCCCTTCCGAACGCGGCCTGCAGCGCCGCGGCGAGGCGGGCGGCGAGCAGCGAGTGCCCGCCGAGGGCGAAGAAGTCGTCGTCGCGGCCGACCGGCCCGGCGTCCGGCAGCTCCGTGCGCAGCACCTCGTGGAACACGGCGGCGACCCGCCGCTCGGTGCCGGACCGCGGCGGGTCCGCGACCGGCGCCGCGAGGGGCACCGCTGCGAGGGCCTTCCGGTCGACCTTCTGGTTGGTGGTGCGCGGCAGCGCCGGCATCGCGTGGAGCGTCGCGGGCACCAGGTGCTCCGGCAGCCGCGAGCGCAGCGCGGCCTGTACCGCGGCGACATCGACACCATCGGGCGCCACGAACGCGGCCAGGCGGGCCGGGGATCCGGTGACGACGACGGCGGCCTCGGCGACGCCGGGCAGCCCGCGCAGGACCGCCTCCACCTCACCGGGCTCGACCCGGATGCCGCGGATCTTCACCTGGTCGTCGTCGCGGCCGACGAAGTGCAGCACCCCGTCGGCGTCGCGGACCGCGGTGTCGCCGGTCCGGTACGCGCGAGCCCCCGGAACCCTCGAGAACGGGTCCGGCACGAAGCGGGCCGCGGTCAGCGCCGGCAGGCCGTGGTAGCCGTCGGCGAGCCGGTCACCGCCGATCCACACCTCGCCGGGCACGCCGGTGGCGGCGAGGTCACCGGCCCGGTCGACGAGCCACACCCGGGCGCCGGGCGCGGGGACGCCGATCGGCGCGCCGCCGTGCCCGCCGGATGCGGCGTCCACGGGGTGCCAGGTGGTGGTCATGGTGGCCTCGGTCGGCCCGTACTGGTTGACGATCGCCGGCCGCCCCGCGAACAGGGTCCGGGCGCGGGCGGCGTCGTGCCGGTCGAGGACCTCCCCGGCGGTGAGGATCAGCCGCAGCCGGTCGCCGGTGCCGGGCCGGGAGGCGGCCTCGGCGAGGAGTGACCGCAGCAGGGTCGGCACGACGCTGAGCAGGCAGGTGACGCCCTCCCGGTCGATCGCGTCGAGGATGGCGGCCGCGTCGGTGGCCTGCTCGTCGCCGAGCAGCACGACGCGCGCGCCGGCGGCCAGGGGACCGATCAGGTCCCGGACGGACGCGTCGAAGGCGAGCGCCGGCAGCTGCAGGACGGTGTCGGCGGGCCCGAGCCGGAACGTCGGCAGCAGGTATTCGGTGAGGTAACCGGCCGCGGCGGCGTGCGGGGTGCGGACCCCCTTCGGTGTTCCCGTCGACCCGGAGGTGTAGGCGAGGTACGCCACCGACCGTGGTCTGGGCCGGCCGTCGCCGGACAGGGCGGTCGCGGCGGGGTCGAGGCGGTGCACGGCGACGCCGTCGGTGCGGCCGCCGGTGACAAGGCCGGTGACAAGGCTGTGCGCGCCGCTGTCGCGCAGGACGGCCTCCCGCCGGGCTTCGGGGTGGCGCAGGTCGAGCGCGACGTACGCGGCGCCGGTCCGCAGCACGGCGAGCACCGCGACGACCTGGTCGACGCCGCGGGGCAGGGCGATGCCGACGACGTGACCGGCCCGCACCCCGGCGCTGCGCAGCCGCGCGGCCAGGTCGCCGGCGCGTTCGCCGAGCTCCCGGTAGGTCAACGGGCCGACCGCGACGGCGTCCGGGCGGCGGATGATCTCGTCGTCGACGAGCGTGTGCAGGCACGTCGGCGCCGGCCGGTCGGCGGGCTCGTCGCCGGTGAGCGCCTCCCGCTGCGCCGGGTCGAGCAGGTCCAGGCGGTGCAACGGCGTGTCGGGGGCGGCGACGGCACCGGCGAGCAGCGTCAGCAGGTGCCCGGCGGTGCGGGCCACGCGGCCGGCGTCGAAGCGGGCCGTCTGGAACAGCAGCGAACCCTGCAAACCGTCGGGGCCGTCCTCGAAGGACAGGTTGAGCTCGGCCTTCGCCGACGACGGGACGAACGGCTCGGGGTGCAGCGTCACCCCACCGGCGAGGGTCGCCACGGCCGGCGTCTGGTCGATGGTGACGGTGTACCGGGTGACCGCCGCCGCGTCCAGCCGCAGCGCCTCGACGAGCCGGGCGAAGGGCAGCTGCCGGTGCTCGTAGGCCTCGACGACCGCGGTCCGCACGTCGCGGACGAGGTCCCGGAACGTGGCGGCACCGGTCACCCGGACCCGCAGCAGCACGGTGTTGAGCAGCATCCCGACGACCTGCTCCAGCTCCGGCCGGGCCCGGTCGGCGACCGGCATCGCCAGGACCACGTCGTCGCTGCCGGTCCAGCGGTGCAGCAGCGTCACGTACGCGGCGAGCAGCACCATGAACGGGGTGCCGCCCTCGGCGCCGGCGAGGTCGCGCAGCGCCGTCGCGACGGGGGCCGGGACGGTGAAGCGGTGCGCGGAACCGGCCGGGTCCGGGGTCACCGGCCGGGGCCGGTCGGCGGGCAGGTCCGGACCGGCGGGCAGGTCCCGCAGCCGGGTGCGCCAGTAGGCGAGCTCGGCGTCGAGCCGGTCGCCGCCGGTGAGGCCGCGCTGCCAGCGCGCGTAGTCCGCGGCGGTGCGGCGGGCGGGGACCGGCGGCTGGGGGCGGCCCGCGGCGGCGGCCTCGTAGGCGGTGACGAGGTCGTCGTGCAGGACGTTCATCGACCAGGCATCGACGACGGCGTGGTGGAACGCGAGCGCGAGGACGTGCTCGTCGTCGGCGACGGTGATCAGCGCGGCCCGCATGAGCGGCGCGACGGCCAGGTCGAACCCGGTGCCGGTGACCTCCTCGATGAGGTCGTCCAGGACCGCGGGCTCCACCCCCCGCAGGTCGTGCCGGCGCACGGTGAGGTCGAGCCGGTCGGCGACGACCCGGCGGGGTTCGCCGCCGTCGGTGACGAACGTGGTCCGCAGCGCGTCGTGCCGCGCCGGCAGCGCGGTCAGCGCGGCGACGAGGGCGTCGGCGTCCAGGGCGCCGCGCAGCCGGCTGACGACCGGCACGACGTAGGACGGGTCGGCCGGGTGGAGCTGGTCAACGAGCCACAGGCCGGCCTCGGCGGCGGACAGCTCCGGCACCGGGCCGGTCGCGGCCGGGACCGCGGGCAGCTGCGGCCCGGTGCTCGCGGCGCGCTCCATCAGCTCGGCGAACCGGGCGGGGGTCGGCGCGTCGAACGCCCATTTCAGCGGCGCGTCGACGCCGAGGGTCTGCTGCACCCGCGACAGCAGCCGCACCGCGAGGATCGAGTGGCCGCCGAGGGAGAAGAAGTCGTCGTCGCGGCCGACCCGCTCGACGCCGAGGACCTCCGACCACAGCGCCGCGAGGGCCTCCTCGGCGGCGCCCTCCGGTGCGGTGTACCCGGCGCGGTCCGGTGTCACGTCCGGCGGGTCCGGCAGCCGCTTGTAGTCGACCTTGCCGCTGGACAGCTGCGGCAGCGCCGGCAGCACCATGACCGCGGCCGGCACCATGTACTCCGGCAGCCGCGACCGCAGCCAGGTCTGCAGCTCGGTGGGGTCCGGGACGGTGTCGCCGGGGGTCACGTACGCGATGAGACGGTCGTCGCGGGCGACGACGGCGGCGTGCCGGACCCGGGCGGTGAGCACCGACTCGATCTCGCCGAGCTCGACCCGGAAGCCGCGCAGCTTCACCTGCCGGTCGACCCGGTCGAGGAAGTCGATGAGGCCGTCGGCGCGCCACCGCACGAGGTCGCCGGTGCGGTACAGCCTGCCGCCGGGCGGGCCGTAGGGGTCGGGCACGAACCTGTCGGCGGTCAGGTCGGGCCGGCCGAGGTAGCCGCGGGCCAGCTGCACCCCGCCGATGCACAGCTCGCCGGGCACGCCGACCGGCTGCACCTGTAGCGCCTCGTCGAGCACGTAGCAGCGCACGTTGGTGGTCGCGGCGCCGATCGGCACCCGCGGGTCCCCGTCGAGGCGGCACCGGTCGGCGGTGACGTTGACGGCGGTCTCCGTCGGCCCGTACGCGTTGTACAGTTCCGCGCCCAGCGACGTGAGGAACCTGCCGCGCAGCTCGGGGGTGAGGGCCTCGCCGGCGCTCTTCACCACCCGCAGCGCGGGCAGCGGGGTGTCGCCGCCGTACGCCAGCAGCGCCGCGAGCATCGTCGGCACGAACCGCACGTAGGTGACCTGCTCGGCAGCGAGCAGCGAGCGCAGATAGGCGGGGTCGCGGTGGCCGCCGGGCTCGGCGATGACCAGCCGGGCGCCGCTGCAGAGCGCGGCGAAGATCTCCACGACCGAGTCGTCGAAGGTGACGTTGGTCTTGAACAGCACGGTCGCGTCGGGGCCGAGGCCGAAGCGGTCGACCTGCCAGTGCACCTGGTTGTGGGCGGCGCGGTGGCTGACCATGACGCCCTTGGGCCGCCCGGTCGACCCTGACGTGTAGAAGACGTAGGCGAGGTGCTCGCCGGCGATCCGTGGGTCCGGGCACCGCTCGGGCCGGGCGGCGATCAGGTCGCGCTCGGCGTCGACCCGCACGGCACGGGCGCCGGTGCCGTCGAGGACCGCGGCCAGCGCGGTGTCGGTGACGACGAGTCCGGCGCCGGCGTCCCGGACGACGGTGACGGTGCGGTCTGCCGGGTGGTCCGGGTCCAGCGGCAGGTAGGGTGCGCCGGACCGCACGATCGCGACGATCGCGACGATCATGTCGATGCCCCGGTGCAGCAGCACGCCGACGGGCCGGTCGGGGGCGGCGCCGGCGTCGCGCAGGTGGGCGGCTAGCCGGTCGACGCGGGTCATCAGCTCCCGGTAGGTGACCTGGCGGCCGCTCTGGACCAGCGCGACCGCGTCGCTGTCGCGGCGGGCGGCGATCCGGGCGGTGAGGTCGGGCAGGTCGGTGTGCACCCGGACCGGCCCCTGCCAGGCTTCGGTGACCAGCGCGTGCTCGGTCTCCTCCAGCAGCGGCAGCCGGTCCACGGGCAGCCGCGGGTCGGTGACGGCGGCGCCGAGCAGGTTCAGGTAGTGGTGCATCGCGCGGCGGGCGGCGGGCTCGTCCCACACGTCGCGCCGGTACTCCAGCTCGACCTCCAGCGCGTCGGCGTGCTCGCTGACCGCGACGACGAGGTCGAACTTCGCGGTGTCCGGACGGAACCGCTCGACGAGGGTCATCCGGGCCGCGCCGAGCCGCACCGTGGTGCCGGTCCGGGCGGCGGAGCTGTTCCAGTCGAACACCACCTGGAACAGCGGGGTCGCGTCGGTGTCGCGGGTCAGCGGCAGCGCCGCGACGACCTGCTCGAACGGCACGTCCTGGTTGCTCTGCGCGGCGGTCGCCGCGTCGCGGACCCGCCCCAGCAGCTCCGCGAACGGCAGCCGCGGCTCGACGTCGGCGCGGACCACGACCGTGTTGACGAACAGGCCGATGAGCGGCTCCACCTCCGGCAGCGCGCGGTTCGCGACGGGGGTGCCGATGAGGATGTCGCGCTGGCCGCTGTACCGGTGCAGCAGCGCGTGCAGCGCCGCCAGCATGACCGCGTGCGGGGTCGCGCTGTGCGCGCGGGCGAGGGCCCGGACCGCGGCGGTGACGTCGGCGCCGACCCTGGCCTTCAGCCGGTCACCGCCGGTGGCGCCGGCGGCGCCGGGACCCGGCGACGGCAGCTCGAGGCGCTGGGCGGCGTCGGCGAGCTGCCCGCTCCAGTAGGCGAGCTGCCGGTCGAAGCCACCGTCTGCGAGGCGGCGGACCTGCCAGGCGGCGTAGTCGGCGTACTGCAACCGAATCGGGGCCGGTGCCGGGCCGTCGCCCAGCTCGGCCGCGTACCCGGCGGACAGCTCCCGGGCGAGGATGTCGACGGACCAGCCGTCGAAGGCGATGTGGTGCAGGCTGAGGACCAGGTGGTGCCGGTCGTCGCCGGTGCGGGCGAGCACCGCTCGCCACACCGGCCCTTCCCGTAGGTCGAACGGCCGCTGGTATTCGTCGCGGGTCAGCTCGTCCAGCGCGGTGTCGTCGGCGCCGGGCAGGTCCACCCGCCGCAGCCGGAGGCTGACCGGCCCGGTCACCTGCTCCTGCCCTGCGTCCGTCCGCCGGTACGTCGTGCGCAGGATCTCGTGCCGCTCCTCGACGCCGCGTAACGACCGCTCCAGGGCGTCGGCGTCGAGCGGCCCGTCGATCCGCAGCGTGAAGATCACGTGATACGTCGGGGTGCCGGGGTTCAGCTGCTCCAGGAACAGCAGCCGCTGCTGCGCGGGGGACGCCGGACGGGGACCGCTGCCGGGCGTGATCGTCGGCGCGGGCGGCCCGGCGGTGAGTCGCGCCAGCCGCTGCTCCACCAGGCTGCGCACGTCGGTTGACAGGCGCTCCGGGCTGGTGCTGGTGCTCATCGGGGGTCCCTCCGTCGCGCGCGGGCGTCGTCACGCCGCGTCTGCTGACAGGCAACA
The DNA here is from genome assembly GCF_040605635.1 of Dactylosporangium sp. NPDC005555. NCBI lineage: Bacteria > Bacillati > Actinomycetota > Actinomycetes > Micromonosporales > Micromonosporaceae > Dactylosporangium > Dactylosporangium sp. NPDC005555. The sequence continues at coordinate 56,001 of NZ_JBEXDG010000053.1, read as the reverse complement.
CGACCGCGACTAGTGAGTTTGTTAGGAGCCGCAGGACATCGGCACGGACGGTGAAGTTTGAGGATTGTGCTAGGACCTGCCGCCTACGGTCAGTCGCGGGCACCATCGAGACGGGGGACCTGTGCGGCCGACGGACGACACGACGCAGTTGGAGCTGGAAGCATCGGTCGAGCGGCTGCTGGACGTGCACGCGAGGGTCATGGCCCACGTGTACGCGCTGATCAGCGAGACCGGATCCGAGACGGTGGCGCCGGTGGTGCACGAGCCGCCGCCGACGAACGGGGAGCCGTATCCGCTGTCGTCGACGCAGCGGGAGATCTGGTTCCTCGACCAGCTCGGCGACGCGTCCTCGCGGGCCTACAACGAGACCGTGCTGCTGGACCTGGCCGGGCCGCTCGACCCCGGGACGCTGCGGCACGCGCTGGACACGGTGGTGGCGCGGCACGACAGCCTCCGCACCGTCTTCGCCGCCGACGGCTCCTCGCAGCGGGTGCTCCCGCACACGCCGGTCGACCTGCCCGTCGTCGACGTCCACACAGGACGCACGGGAGACACAGGGCGCGCAGGACGCACCGAGTGGCTCGAAGGACGGGTGCAGGAGACGTTCGACCTGACGCGAGGGCCGCTGCTGCGCGCCGCCCTGCTGCGCCTCGGACCCGGGCACCATCAGCTGCACCTGCTCGTCCACCACAGCGTCGTGGACGGATGGTCGTTCGTGGTCATCCTCGACGAGCTGCTGCGCCTGTACGAGCAGCAGCGCACCGGCGTCTCAGCGGGACTGGTGCCCGCTCCGGCCTACCGTGACCACGTCGCCCGCCAGGCGGCCCGCCGCGAGGGCCCGGCCGGGCAGGCGGCGGCGTCGTACTGGACCGAACGGTTCCGCGGGCCGCGGCCGGTGCTGCAGCTGCCGCTGGACCGGCCCCGGCCCGCCCGCGGCGCCGGCCGGGCCGCCCGCCTCGACCTGGCCCTGGACCCCGCGGTCGCCGACCTCGCCGCCGCGCGGGCCAAGGAGCTGCGCACGACGCTGTTCACGGTGCTGTTCGCCGCGTACGCGCACCTGCTGCACCGGCTCACCGGCGAGGACGACATCGTCGTCGGCATCCCCGTGGCGCAGCGCGACCATCCCGGCGCGGACGTGCTCGTCGGGCACTGCAACACCGTGCTGCCGATCCGGCTGGCCCGGGACGGCGCCGCCACCTTCGCCGAGCAGGTCCGGGCCGTGCAGCAGGCACTCGTCGGTGCCTACAGCCACCCGGACTTCAGCATCGAGCTGCTGCGCGGCGAAAGCGGCGGGACCGGCGGCGCCGAGCCGGGGCCGCTGCTGCGGACGTTCTTCAACCTCGACCGGGCCCGGGCCGTGCCGCACCCGGCCGGGCTGCACGCCTCCATCGTGACCCCGCCCGCGGCGGTTGCGAAGGTCGACCTGTTCGTCGACATGCTCGTCGTCGACCGCGACCTCACCGTCATCTTCGAATACGACACCGCCCTGTTCGACGCCAGGACCGTGCACGGCTTCGCGGCCATGTACGAGCACGTGCTGCGCGGCCTGACCGCCCGGCCCGGCGACCGCGTCGACGGCCTGGAACTGACCCCGCCTGCACAGCGCCGGGAGCTGCTCGCCGCCGGGCGCGGTGCCGTGACGCCGCCGGTCGCCGCCCGCAATGTCCTGGAGCTGTTCGAGGCGCGGGCCGCGGCGACCCCGGCGGCGACCGCGGTCGTGCACGGCGGCGAGCGACTGTCCTATGAGGACCTGAACACCCGCGCGGCGGCGCTCGCCTCGCGGCTGCGCGGGGAAGGCGTGGGGGCGGAGGACCGCGTCGGCGTGTTCCTGCCCCGCGGCGCCGACCTGGTCGTCGCGGTCCTCGGCGTGTGGAAGGCCGGGGCGGCGTTCGTCGCCCTCGACCCGGACCAGCCGGCGGCCCGCCGCGCCGCGGTCGTCGCCGACGCCGGGGTACGGATCGCGGTCACCACCGACGCCCTGGCGGCACAGTTCGACGGCACCAGCGTGTGCCTGGACCGCCTTGAAGCCGGCGGAGAAGCCGACGATGTCGCGCCCCTGAGAAGGCTCCCCGGCGGGCTCGCGTACGTCATCTACACGTCCGGGTCGACCGGCCGGCCCAAGGGCGTCATGGTCACCGACGACGCGCTGCTGGCCGTGCAGCAGGGCTGGGACCAGGCCTACCGGCTGCCGGGCCGGGTCACGTCGGTGCTGCAGATGGCCAACTTCGGCTTCGACGTCTTCGTCGGCGACCTCGTCCGCGCCCTGTGCAACGGCGCCCGGCTCGTGCTGTGCCCTCGCGACCTGCTGCTGCAACCGGAGCACCTCCTCGCGCTGCTGCGGCGGGAAGCCGTCGACTGCGCCGAGTTCGTGCCCCTCGTGGCCCGGCGCCTCGCCGACCACGCCGCCGCGACCGGCGCCCGCCTCGACGGGCTGCGGACGCTGATCGTCGGCTCCGACCTGGTGCACGCCGACGACCTCGTCCGGCTGCGGGAGCTGCTCGGCCCCAGTGGTGAGGTCGTCAACTCCTACGGCCTGACCGAGGCCACCATCGACAGCACCTACCTCATCCACGACCGGGCCGAGGACAGCGGTGCGCTGTGCCTCATCGGCGGGCCGTACCCGAACGCCGAGGCGTACGTGCTCGACGACGACCTGCGGCCCGTGCCCGCCGGCGTGCCCGGCATGCTGTACGTCGGCGGCGCCCTCGCCCGCGGCTACGCCAGCCGGCCGGACCTCACCGCGGCGGCGTTCGTCCCGCACCCGCACGCGAGCGTGCCCGGCGCCCGGCTGTACCGCACCGGCGACCTCGCCCGCTACCGCCGCCGCGGGGACGGGCTCACCATCGAATACCTCGGCCGCCGCGACCACCAGGTGAAGATCCGCGGCTACCGGATCGAGCTCGGCGAGGTCGAGGCGGCGCTGCGCGCGGTCACCGGCGCCGCAGAGGTCGTCGTCCTGCCGCACCGCGGCGACACCGACGGCGACGACCGCCTCGTCGCGCACGTCGCCACCGGCGGGCCCGGCGGACCCGGTGCGTCCGGTGCGTCCGGGGAGGGGCAGCTCGCCGACTGGCACGAGCGGCTCGGCGGGCGGCTGCCGCGGTACATGGTCCCCGACGGCTACGTGCTGCACGCCGCGCTGCCCGTCAGCCGCAACGGCAAGGTCGACCGGGCCGCGCTGCTGGCCCGCGGCACCGACGGCGTCCAGATCGCCCGCCGCGCCTACGTCGCGCCCCGCACCGACCTGGAGCGGCGGCTCGCCGGCGTGTGGTCCGACGTGTTCGACCGGGAGCGGATCGGCGTCGAGGACGACTTCTTCGCCCTCGGCGGGCACTCGCTGCTCGCCACGCGGCTGGTCAGCCGGGTCCGCACCGCGCTGGGCCTGGAGCTGAGCCTCCGGGCGCTGTTCGAGACCCCGACGATCGCCGCCATCGCCCACAGCCTCGAAACCAGCCTCGGAACGGGCCTCGAAACCGGCGGGGACGCCGGAGCCGGCGCGATGCCGGCCGCGACCCGGCCCGCGCTGACCGCCGCCGCCGACCGCCCGGCGGCCGTGACGCTGTCACCGGCGCAGCAGCGGCTGTGGTTCCTGCACGAGTTCGAGGGGCCCGCCGCCACGTACAACATCCCCCTCGCGCTGCGCCTGACCGGCCCCCTGGACCGCGACGCGCTGCGGGACGCGTTCCACGACGTGGTCACCCGCCACGAGTCGCTGCGCACGACGGTGCGCACCGTCGCCGGGACCGCGGTGCAGCAGGTCGCGTCCGCCGCCACGGTGCGGATCCCGTTCCTGACCTCGTCCGTCCACCCGGGCGACCTGCCGGCCGCCGTTTCCGCCGCGGCGGGCGCGCCGTTCGACCTCACCACCGACCTGCCGCTGCGGGTGCACCTGTTCGCGCTCGGCACCGACGAGCATGTCGTCGTGGCGGTGCTGCACCACATCGCCGCCGACGCCTGGTCGGTGGCGCCGCTGGCCCGCGACCTCACCACCGCCTACGCCGCCCGGCGCGACGGCAACCCACCGTCGTGGGCGCCGCTGCCGGTGCAGTACGCCGACTACACCCTCTGGCAGCAGCGGCTTCTCGGCGCCGAGACCGACCCCGGCAGCGTCCTGAGCCGGCAGGTCGCCCACTGGCGGGACGCCCTGGCCGGCGCCCCCGACGCCCTCGAACTGCCCGGCAGCGGCACCGGCGGGACCGGCGAGGCCGACGGCGCCGACGTGCGCTTCACCGTCGGGCCCGCGCTGCACACCGCCCTCGCGCGGCTGGCCAGAACCGGTCGCGGCAGCGTCTTCATGGTCGTGCAGGCCGCCCTCGCCGCACTGCTCACGAACCTCGGCGCCGGCACCGACATCCCCATCGGCAGCCCCGTCGCCGGCCGCCTCGACGAGGCCCTCGACGACCTCGTCGGGTTCTTCGTCAACACCCTGGTGCTGCGCACCGACACGTCGGGCGACCCCACGTTCCGGGAGCTGCTCGACCGGGTCCGCGACACCGACCTCGCCGCGTACGCCAACCAGGACGTGCCGTTCGAGCACCTCGTCCTCGCGCTCAACCCGCCCCGCGTCGAGGGCCGCAGCCCGTTCTTCCAGGTGATGCTGGTCGCCGACGGCACCGAACAGGTCCACGCGGAGCTGCCCGGGCTGCGGATCGCCGAGGAGCCCGTCGCCGCGACGACCTCGACGTTCGACCTGGTGCTGGTGCTGCGGGAGCGGTTCACCGCCGACGGCGGGTGCGCCGGCATCCGCGCCGACCTGCGCTACCGCACCGACCGCTTCGAGCCCGCGGACGCGGAGCGGCTCACCACCCGCCTGCTGCGGGTCCTCGCCGCCGTGGCCGCCGACCCGGACGTGCGCTGCGCCGACCTCGACGTCATGGACGACACCGAACGCGACCTCGTCCTGCACACCTGGCCCGCCGGAAGGACCCTGCCGGCTCCCGCCCCCGACGGGCCGCAGACGCTGCCGGCGCTGGTCGAGGCGCAGGCCCGGCGGACCCCGGACGCCGTCGCCCTCGACGGCGCGGACGGACCGGTCACCTACGCCGAGCTGGACGCGTGGGCGACCCGGCTCGCCGCCCGCCTGCACGCCCTCGGCGCGGGACGCGACGGCCTGGTCGCCCTGGCCGTGCCCCGCGGCGCCGGGCTCGTCGCCGCCGCGTTCGCCGCCGGCAAGGCCGGGGCGGCGTTCATGCCCGTCGACCTCGACGCCCCCAAGGCCCGCATCGCGCAACTGCTGCAGGACGCCCGGCCCGCGGTCGTGGTGACCGATGCCGCGCATCGCCACCTGCTGCCCGACGTGCGGATCGCGATGATCGACGAGGACAGCGACGCGGGGACCCTGCCCGCGGGCGCCGCGCCGCTGCCCGGCGACGCGGCGTACCTGCTGTTCACGTCCGGCTCCACCGGACGGCCCAAGGGCATCCTCGTGCCGCACCAGGCGATCCTGAACACCCTGCGCTGGTACCTCGACGAGGGCCTCGTCACCGCCGCCGACCGGGTGCTGTTCAAGACGCCGATCACCTTCGACCCGTCGCTGCTGGAACTGTTCGCCACGCTCGCCGCCGGCGCCACCCTCGTCCTCGCCGAACCCGACGGCTACCGCGACCCCGAATACATCGCCCGGACCGTCGAACGGTTCGCGGTCACGTCGGTGCGGTTCGTCCCGACGACGATGCGGCAGTTCCTCGACGTCATCGACGCCGGCAGGTGTACGACCCTGCGCCACATCCTCTGCGGCGGGGAGAAGCTGTCCGCCGAGCTCGCCGCCCGCTGCCTGGACGTCCTCGACCTGGAGCTGGTCAACCTGTACGGGCCGACCGAGGCGGCGGTCGAGGCCACGTCCTGGCGGGCCCGCCGCGGCGCCGTGCCGGCCCGGATCCCGATCGGCCGGCCGGTCGCCAACACCCGCGCGTACGTCCTGGACGAGCGGCTGCGCCCGGTCCCGCCCGGCGCGGCCGGCCAGCTGCACCTCGCCGGCGGCGGGCTCGCCCACGGCTACCTCGACCGGCCCGACCTCACCGCCGCCGCGTTCATCCCCGACCCGTTCGGGCCGCCCGGCGGCCGGCTGTACCGCACCGGGGACCTGGTCCGCTGGAGCGACGACGGCGAACTGCTGTTCCTGCGCCGCGTCGACACGCAGGTGAAGCTCCGCGGGGTCCGCATCGAGCTCGGCGAGGTCACCGCCGCGCTGCTCGACGTGCCCGGGGTCCTCGACGCGGCGGTGCTCGTCCGCGCGGTCGACGGTGAGCCGACCCTCGTCGGGTTCGTCGCGCACGGCGATGCCCCGGCGCCGGCCACCGCCGGGGTGCTCAAGCGGCTGCGGGCGGTGCTGCCCGCGGCGATGGTCCCGACCCGGCTGGTGCCGATGCCCGCGCTGCCGCTGCTGGCCAGCGGCAAGACCGACGAGCGGACCCTGGCCACCGTGCCGCTGCAGGCGGTCGTCACCACGTACGTGGCGCCGCGCACCACAGCCGAGGCCGCGATGCTGCGGCTGTGGGAGGACGTCCTGGCCCGGCCCGGCATCGGCGTCGAGGACGACTTCTTCGCCCTCGGCGGCCACTCGATGCTCGCCACCCGGCTCGTCGCCCGGCTGCGCGCCGAGTCCGGCGTGGAGGTCCCGGTCCGGGCCGTGTTCGAGGCGCCGACCCCCGCCGGGCTCGCGGCGTACGTCGACGGCGCCGCCGGCAGCGTCCGCCCGCCGCTGGTCCCCGGGCCGCGGCCCGACGTCGTGCCGCTGTCGTTCGCCCAGCAGCGGCTCTGGTTCCTGTACCGGCTGACCGGCCCGAGCGCCACCTACAACGTGCCGCTGACGATCCGGCTCACCGGCGCCCTGGACGTCGAGGCGATCGCCGGGGCGCTGCGCGACGTCGTCGGCCGGCACGAGAGCCTGCGGACCACGGTCATCGAGGTCGACGGGGTCGCCGCGCAGCGGATCGTGCCCGCCGCCGAGGCGCGCCCCGACCTGACCGTCGTCGACTGCGGCCCGGGCTCCGGGCAGAGCCTCGCCGGGGCGCTCGCCGCCGCCGTCGACACCGCGTTCCGGCTGGAGGACGACCTGCCGGTGCGGGCGTGGCTGCTGTCCGCCGGACCCGACGAGCACGTGCTGAGCGTGGTCCTGCACCACATCGCCTGCGACGGCTGGTCGATGGTGCCGCTCGCCACCGACCTCGCCCGCGCCTACGCCGCCAGGGTCGCCGGCGACCGGGTCCGGTGGGAGCCGCTGACCGCCCAGTACGCCGACTACACCCTGTGGCAGCAGCGGCTGCTGGGCAGCGCCCGCGACGCCCGCAGCCTGCTGTCCCGGCAGACCGCCTACTGGCGGCGGGCGCTGGCGAAGGTGCCGGCGGAGCTGGCGCTGCCGTTCGACCGGCCCCGCCCCGCCGCGCCGACGTCCGCAGGCGGGGGAGTCCGCTTCACCGTCCCGGCGGGGGTCCACGACGGCATGGCCGTCCTCGCCCGCGGCCACCGGGCCAGCACGTTCATGGTCGCCCAGGCGGCGTTCGCGGCGCTGCTCACCCGCGCCGGCGCCGGCACGGACATCCCCATGGGCACTCCGGCCGCGGGTCGGACCGACCCGGCGCTCGACGACCTCGTCGGCTTCTTCGTCAACACGGTCGTGCTGCGCACCGACACGTCCGGCGACCCGGCCTTCGCCGACCTGCTCGGCCGGGTCCGCGACGCCGACCTCGACGCCTACGCCAACCAGGACGTGCCCTTCGACCACCTGGTGCGGGCGCTGAACCCGGCCCGGTCCAGCTCCCGGCACCCGCTGTTCCAGGTGATGATCGTCGCCGACGACACCGACCGCGACGCGCTGGAGCTGCCCGGCCTGCGGATGCGGATCGAGCCGACGACGTCGACGACCGCCAAGTTCGACCTCAACCTGATGCTGCGCGAACGCATCGGCCCCGACGGCGCCTGCCTCGGCGTCGACGGCCTGCTCGAATACAGCGCGGACCTGTTCGACGACGCGACCGTGCGGCGGCTCGCCGACCAGTACGCGGCGCTGCTCGCCGAGGTCGTCGCCGACCCGGAGACCCGGTGCTGCCGCCCCCTCGATGTCCGCGACCCCCGCGATGCTTCTGCGAAGACGGTGACCGCTGGTGAGTGACCTCAGGCCCAATCCCTGGCTGCCCAACCGGCGGCGCGCCACCGGCACCGTGCTGCGGGTGTTCTGCTTCCCGCACGCCGGCGGCGCCGCCTCCGCGTTCCGGACGTGGCAGCGGCAGCTGCCGTACGGGCTGGAGGTGTGCCCGGTCCAGCTGCCCGGCCGCGAGTCCCGCTTCGGCGAGCCGCTGCCGACCGGCGTCACCGACCTCGTCCCGAACCTCGCCGCGGCGCTGCTGCCCGCGCTGGACGTGCCGTTCGCGTTGCTGGGCAACAGCATGGGCGCGCTCATCGCCTACGAGCTGGCCCGGCACCTGCGCGGGCGGTACCTGCTGTCCCCGACGCGGCTGGTGGTCGCCGGCGCGAAACCGCCCGGCGGCGCCGCCCGCATGCCGCACCTCAGCCACCTGCCGGACCTCGAGTTCGGCCGGGCGATGCAGGCCCGGCACGGCGGCATCCCCGCCCAGGTGCTCGACGACCCGCAGATCGCCGAGGTCTACCTGCCCGTGCTGCGCGCCGACATGGCGATGGTCGAGGGGTACCTCCCCAAACCGGGGCCGCCGCTCACCTGCCCGATCAGCGCCTACGTCGGCGACGGCGACACCGTGTCCAGCCCCGAGGACGTCGACGGCTGGGCGGCGGTGACCTCCGGCCGCTTCGACCGGCGGGTCCTGCCCGGCGACCACTTCGCCGTCCTGAGCCACGCCGAGCTCGTCACCGGCCGGCTCGCCGACGAGCTCGGCGTGCGCTGAGTGCCACCCAGTTTCGCTTTCGAGAGGACACCGACATGGCCGACGACGACAGCCGCCGCTACAGCGTGGTGGTCAACGACGAGGAGCAGTACTCGATCTGGGCCGACGGCCGCGACGTGCCCGCCGGCTGGCGGGACGCTGGGTTCGCCGGCACCAAGGACGAGTGCCTCGCCCACGTCAGCGAGGTCTGGACCGACATGCGCCCGCTGAGCCTGCGCCGCGCGATGGAGCACCAGAGCGTCTAAGCGTTCTGCTAGAGATCCGCCGCGGCCCGCCCGGGCCGCGGCGGACCCACGTGATACTCGATTTCCCCGCTCACGCCCGGTCCGTCCGCGGTCCGCCGCCGGAGGCTCAGGGCACCTCTGACGAAGGCGGTGCAGCCCATGGCTTCCCTCGACGGTCCATCCTCCGAAGCCCGGGACGGGTTGCTCGCGCGGCTGCTCGCGGCCGGCGACGCCGACCGGGACCGGGTGCTGCTCGACGTGGTCCGGACCGCGGTCGTCGCCGCCACCGGCAAGCCCGGCCCCGTCGACACCGGTCTCGCGTTCCGGCAGCTCGGCGTGTACCGCGCGATCGGCACCCAACTGCGGGAGGAGCTGGCCGCCGCCACCGGGGTGCGCATCCCCGCGACCCTGCTGTTCGACTACCCGACGCCCAACGCCGTCGCCCGGTTCCTGCGCGACGAGCTGCTCGGCCCGGACGCCGACGTCCAGGTCGCGGTGACCGAGGCGCATGCGGCGGTCGACGACCCGGTCGTGATCGTCGGCATGAGCTGCCGGTACGCGGGCGGCGTCGACACACCGGAAGCCCTGTGGCGGCTCGTCGCCGACGGATCGGACGCCGTCACCACGTTCCCCACCGACCGCGGCTGGCGGACCGACCTCTACGACCCCGACCCGGACGCAGTCGGCAGGTGCTGCACCCGGCACGGCTCGTTCCTGCACGACGCCGCCCAGTTCGACCCCGCGTTCTTCGGGATCAGCCCGCGCGAGGCGCTCGGCATGGACCCGCAGCAGCGGCTGCTGCTCGAGGTCGCCTGGGAGGCCCTCGAATCGGCCCGCATCGACCCGCCGTCGGTGGCCGGCCGCCCCGGCGGCGTCTACGTCGGCGTGCCCTACACCCACTACGGCCCGGCGCTGCACCGCCCTGCCGACGGCATGCACGGCTACCTGCTGACCGGCAGTCTCACCAGCGTCGCGTCCGGCCGGGTCGCCTACACCCTGGGCCTTGAGGGGCAGGCCGTCACCGTCGACACCGCCTGCTCGTCCTCGCTGGTCGCGCTGCACCTGGCGACCCGGGCGCTGCGCGGCGGCGAGTGCGAACTCGCCCTCGTCGGCGGTGTCACGGTCATGTCGACGCCGGGTGTCCTGATGGAGTTCAGCCGCAAGCGGGGGCTGTCGCTCGACGGTCGCTGCAAGGCGTTCTCCGACGACGCCGACGGCACCGGCTGGGGCGAGGGCGCCGGCATGCTCGTCCTGGAGCGGCTGTCCACCGCCCGGGCCCGCGGCCACCGGGTCCTCGCCGTCGTGCGTGGCTCCGCGCTCAACCAGGACGGCGCGTCCAACGGTCTGACGGCCCCGAACGGCCCGGCGCAGCAGCGGGTCATCCGCGCGGCGCTCGCCGACGCCGGTCTCGGACCGTCCGATGTGGACGCCGTCGAGGCGCACGGCACCGGCACCGCCCTCGGCGACCCGATCGAGGCGCAGGCCATCCTCGCCACCTACGGCCGGGACCGCGACGGTGACCCGCTGTGGCTGGGCTCGCTGAAGTCGAACGTCGGGCACACGCAGGCCGCGGCCGGCGTCGGCGGGGTCATCAAGATGATCCTCGCCATGCACCACGGCGTGCTCCCGCAGACCCTGCACGTCTCGGCGCCCTCCACCCACGTCGACTGGGCGAGCGGCAACGTCGCGCTGCTCCGCGAGGCGGTCGCCTGGCCGGAGACGGGCCGCCCGCGCCGCGCCGCCGTGTCGTCGTTCGGCGTCTCCGGCACCAACGCCCACGTCGTCCTCGAAGCCCCCGCGCCCGAGGACACCGACGCGTCCGCGCCCGGGGCCTCGTCGCCGGCCGGGGCGGCGCCGGTGCCGATCGTGGTGTCCGGCAGGGGCGAAGCGGCGCTGCGCGCCCAGGCCGCCCGCCTCGCCGGGTTCCTCGACGAGCACGACCTCGCCGCCGTCGGCTGGTCGCTCGTCAGCACCCGGGCCGCGCTGTCGCACCGCGCCGTCGTCGTCGGCGCCGACCACGAGACCGTCCGAGCGCAGCTGCTGCGGGTCGCCGACGGGACCGCGCCCGGCGCGCTCGCCCGGCCCGGCGGGAAGGTCGCGTTCGTCTTCCCCGGGCAGGGTTCGCAGTGGGCCGGCATGGCCGTGCGGCTGCTGGACACCGATCCCGGGTTCGCGGCGTCGATCGCCCGGTGCGAGGCGGCGTTCGCGCCGTACACCGACTGGTCGCTGACCGCCGTCCTGCGCGGCGAACCGGACGCCGCCCCGCTGAGCCGCGTCGACGTGGTCCAGCCGGTCCTGTTCGCGGTCATGGTGTCCCTGGCCGGGATGTGGCGCGCCGCCGGCGTCGGACCCGACGTCGTCGTCGGGCACTCCCAGGGCGAGATCGCCGCCGCGCACGTCGCCGGCATCCTCTCCCTCGACGACGCCGCCCGCGTCGTGGTGCTGCGCAGTCAGGCGCTGTCCGCCCTCGCCGGCAAGGGCGGGATGCTGTCGGTGGCGCTGCCCGCGGCCGAGGTCGCGCAGCGGATCGCCGAATGGGACGGCCGGCTCGGCGTCGCGGCCGTCAACGGCACCACGTCCGCCGTGGTGTCCGGCGAGCCCGGCGCCCTCGACGAGTTCACCGCGGTGTGTGCGGCGGCGGGTGTACGCACCAAGCGCGTCGACGTCGACTACGCCTCCCACGGGGTGCAGGTCGAGGCGATCCGCGACCGGCTCCTGGAGCTGCTCGCCCCCGTCGCGCCGCGGCCGGCCGCCGTGCCGATGCACTCCACGGTCGGCGCCGACCTGAGCGGCGTCACCGTCGGCGGCGCGGACTACTGGTACCGCAACCTGCGCCACAGCGTCGAGTTCGCCGACGCCGTCCGTGCCCTCACCGACGCCGGCGTGACGACGTTCATCGAGGTCAGCGCCCACCCGGTGCTGACCGTCGGGATCCAGGAGACCCTGGAGGACCTGGCCGGGGACGCGTTCGTCACCGGCACGCTGCGCCGCGACGACGGCGGCCGGGACCGGTTCCTCGCCTCGCTCGGCGCCGCCTACGCGCACGGCGCGGCCGTCGACTGGACCGGCGTCTTCGGCCCCGACCGGCGGACCGTCGCCCTGCCCACGTACGCGTTCCAGCGGCAGCGCTTCTGGCTCGAGGCCCCGCTGCTGGAGGACGCCGCGCTCGCCGCGACCGGGCCGACCGTCGACGGCGAATTCTGGGCCGCCGTCGAGCAGTCCGACGCGGCCGGTCTCGCCGGCGTCCTGTCCGCCGACGCCGAAGCGGTCGCCGCCGTGCTGCCCGCCCTGCGCACCTGGCACGAGCACCGCGCCGTCCGCGGTCTCGTCGACGGGTGGCGGTACAAGATCCGCTGGGACGCCCTGCCCGAGCCGCAGGAGGTCACGCTCACCGGCGAGTGGTTGATCGTCCATCCGGACCCGGAGACGGTGCCGGGGCCGGTCATCGCGGCCCTGACCGCGCACGGTGCGACGGTGCGCACGCTCGCCGTTGACCCGGCCGGCACCGACCGCTCGGCGCTGTCCGGCCTGCTGCGCGACGCGCTGTCCGTCGACGTCCCCGTCGCCGGGGTGCTGTCGCTGCTCGGCACCGACGAACGCCTGGACGCCGGCGTGCCCGCCGGCGCGACCGGCAACCTGCTGCTCATCCAGGCCCTCGACGACCTCGGCGTCACCGCGCCGCTGTGGTGCGTGACCCGCGGCGCGGTGGCCGTCGACGGCGAGCGTCTCGCCGCGCCCGCCCAGGCGCAGACGTGGGGTCTCGGCCGGGTCGCGGCGCTGGAGTACCCGCGCACCTGGGGCGGGCTCATCGACCTGCCGGCGACCGGCCTCGACGCCCGCGCGGGAGCCAGGCTGTGCGCGGTGCTCGGCGGGCTGGAGGGGGAGGACCAGGTCGCGGTCCGGGCCACCGCAGTGTTCGGGCGGCGGCTCGTGCACGCCGGGACCGGCTCCACCGCACCCGCCCGCACCTGGCGGCCGTCCGGGACTGTCCTGGTCACCGGCGGCACCGGTGCGCTGGGTGGGCACGTCGCCCGGTGGCTCGCCGCCGGCGGCGCCCGCCGCCTGGTGCTCACCAGCCGCCGCGGTGCGGAGGCGCCCGGGGCGGCCGCGCTCGTCGCGGAGCTCGCCGCGGCCGGCGCCGAGGCAGCCGTCGTCGCCTGCGACGTCGCCGACCGAGCCGCCGTCGCGGCGCTCGTCGCCGACTGCGCCGGGCGGGGTGAGCCGATCACCGCGGTCATGCACACCGCCGGCATCGCCGACCTCGCCGCACTGCCGGACCTGACCGCCGGCGGGATGGCCACCGTCGCCGCGGGGAAGGTCGCCGGGGCCCTGCACCTCGACGAGCTCCTGGACCGGTCCACCCTCGACGCCGTCGTCTACTTCTCCTCCATCGCGGCCGTCTGGGGCGTCGGCGACCACGGCGCCTACGCGGCGGCGAACGCCCACCTCGACGCGCTCGCCGAGCAGCAGCGTGCCGACGGCGTCCCGGCGCACTCGGTCGCGTGGGGGCCGTGGGCCGGCGGCGGCATGATCGCCGACTCCCTCGCCGACACGCTGCGCCGCCGGGGCGTCCCGCTGATCGACCCCGAGCCGTCGATGCACGCCCTGCAGCAGGTCCTCGACCACGACGACACCACGGTCGCGGTCGCCGACGTCGACTGGGAGCGCTTCGCCGCCGTCTTCGGCAGTGCCCGGCCGAGCCCGCTCATCGGCGCGCTGCCCGAGACCCGCCGCCTGCTCGAAGCCGCACCCGAGCCGGCGGCGGCGGGCGCTGCCGAACACGGCGGCGAACTCGCCCGCAGCCTCGCCGGGCTCGGCCCCGCCGACCGTGACCGGGTCCTGCTCGACCTGGTGCGCGGGCAGGTCGCCCGGGTCCTCGGGCACGCGTCCACGGCGACCGTCGAGTCGTCGCGGGCGTTCATGGAGCTCGGCTTCGACTCGCTGTCGGCGGTCGAGCTGCGCAACGGGCTCAACAAGGCGACCGGGCTGCGGCTGCCGGCGACCGCCGTGTTCGACCACCCGACGCCCGCGCACCTGGCCCGGTTCCTGCGCGCCGAGCTGTCCGGCGAGGCACCGGAGGCGCCGGTCGTCGCGCCCGTCGCGGCCGTCGACCGTGGCGACCCGATCGTCATCGTCGGGATCGGCTGCCGGTACCCCGGCGGCGTCCGCAACCCCGGGGACCTGTGGCGGCTGGTCGAGGGCGAGGTCGACGCGGTCGGCGCGATGCCGGCGGACCGCGGGTGGGACCTCGCCGGCCTCTACGACCCGGACCCGGACCGTGCCGGCACCACGTACGTGCGGCACGGCGGCTTCCTCTACGACGCCGCCGACTTCGACCCGGAGGCGTTCGGGATCAGCCCGCGGGAGGCCGTCGCCATGGACCCGCAGCAGCGGCTGCTGCTCGAGGTCGCCTGGGACACGTGCGAACACGCCCGGATCGCCCCGACGTCGCTGCGCAACAGCCGCACCGGGGTCTTCGTCGGCATGGCCGACCAGGCGTACGGCTCCCGGCTGCGGTCCGGTGCCGAGGGCATCGAGGGGTACCTCGTCACCGGCGGCGCGTCGAGTGTCGCGTCCGGCCGGGTCTCCTACGTGCTGGGTCTGGAGGGCCCGGCGGTCACCGTCGACACCGCGTGCTCGTCGTCGCTGGTCGCGCTGCACCTCGCGGTGGAGTCGCTGCGCCGCGGCGAGTGCGACCTCGCCCTCGCCGGGGCCGCGATGGTGATGTCGACGCCGTCGCAGTTCGTCGGGTTCAGCCGCCAGCGAGGCCTCGCGCGCGACGGCCGCTGCAAGGCGTTCGGCGCCGGCGCCGACGGCTTCGGCCTGTCCGAGGGCGCCGGCATGGTGATGCTGGAGCGGCTGTCGGGCGCCCGCGCCAACGGCCACCGGGTCCTCGCCGTCGTGCGCGGCACCGCGGTCAACCAGGACGGCGCCTCCAACGGGCTGACCGCGCCCAACGGCCCGTCGCAGCAGCGGGTGATCCGCACCGCGCTCGCCGCCGCGGGCCTCGCGCCGTCCGAAGTGGACGCGGTCGAGGGGCACGGCACCGGCACCCTGCTCGGCGACCCGATCGAGGCGCAGGCGATCCTCGCCACCTACGGGCAGGACCGCGCCACGCCCCTGTGGCTCGGGTCGCTGAAGTCGAACATCGGGCACACGCAGACCGCGGCCGGCATCGGCGGCGTCATCAAGATGGTCCTGGCGATGGAGCACGGCACGCTGCCCAGGACGCTGCACGCCGACGAGCCGTCCCCGCACATCGACTGGTCGTCCGGGGCCGTGCGGCTGCTCACGCGGGCCCGGCCGTGGCCGGCGGGTGAGCGGCCGCGCCGCGCCGGGGTGTCGTCGTTCGGCATCAGCGGCACCAACGCCCACGTGATCCTCGAAGAGCCGCTGGCGGCCACCGGGCCCGACGCTGAGCCCGCCGCCGGGCGGACGGCGGTCTCCGGGCCGGTGCCGCTGGCGCTGTCCGCGCACGGACCGCAGGCACTCGCCGCGCAGGCAGCGCTGCTGCGGGCCCGGATCGGCGGGGCGGGACCTAGTGCCGACGCCGCCGACGACGACACGGCGGATCTCGCCGACGTCGCGTGGTCGCTGCTGGCCACCCGGGCCGCCCTGCCGCAGCGCGCCGTCGTCCTCGGCCGGGACCGCGCCGACCTCGCCGAGGGCCTCACCGCCCTCGAGACCGGTGCGGAGCCCGCCACCGGACCGGCGGTCGTGCGGGGCACCGCCGACGTCGACGGCCGCGTCGTGTTCGTGTTTCCCGGCCAGGGCGCGCAGTGGGCCGGGATGGCGGCCGAACTGCTCGACACCGCACCGGTCTTCGCCGCGTCCGTGCGGGCGTGCGAGGAGGCCCTCGCGTCCTTCGTGGACTGGTCCCTGAGCGCGGTCCTGCGCGGCGAGGACGGCGCCCCCGGCCTGGACCGGGTCGACGTCGTGCAGCCCGCGTCGTGGGCGGTGATGGTCTCCCTCGCGGCGCTGTGGCGTGCCCACGGTGTGCGGCCCGACGCGGTCGTCGGCCACTCCCAGGGTGAGATCGCCGCCGCCTGCGTCGCCGGGATGCTCAGCCTCACCGACGCCGCCCGGGTCGTCGCGGAGCGCAGCAAGGCGATCGTCACCCTCGCCGGCAGTGGCGCGATGGCGTCCGTCGCGCTGCCCGTCGAGGCGGTGCGGGACCGCATCGCGGGCGTCGGTGTCGACGGAGGCCGGATCAGCGTCGCCGTCGTCAACGCGCCGACGGCGGTCGTCGTCGCCGGCGAGGTCGGGGCCGTGCACCGGTTCGTGGCGGACTGCACCGCCGACGGCATCCGGGCCCGGCTCGTCGACGTCGACTACGCGTCGCACTCCGAGCAGGTCGAGTCCATCGAAGGCACGCTGCTGGAGGCGCTCGCGCCGGTCCGTGGCGTGCCCGGCACGGTGCCGATGCTGTCGACCGCGACGGGTGAGTGGCTCGCCGGCCCGCAGCTGGACGCCGGCTACTGGTTCCGCAATCTGCGGGAGACGGTCCGCTTCGCCGACGGCGTCCAGCGCCTGGTCGAGGACGGTTACCGGGCGTTCGTGGAGTGCAGCCCGCACCCGGTGCTGACGGTGGCGGTCCAGGAGACCGCCGACGCGAGCACCGACGGCGCCTACGTGGTGGTCGGGTCGCTGCGCCGCGGCGACGGCGGCCCGGACCGCTTCGCCCGCTCCGTCGCCGAGCTCCACGTGCGCGGCTGCGCGGTGGACCTCACGCCGCTGCTCGGCACCGGCCGTCGCATCGTGGACCTGCCGACGTACGCCTACCAGCGGCGCCGGTTCTGGCTCGACGCGACGCCCACCGGCCCGGCCGCGGGCGCGCCCGCCGACGACCGGTTCTGGGACGCGGTCCGCCGCGGCGACGTCACCGGTCTCGCGGGGGCCACGTCGGCCGATCCCGCCGCGCTCGCGGCGGTCCTGCCCGCGCTGCGGACCTGGCACGAGGACTCCCGGGTGCGGGCCGCGGTCGACGAGCTGCGCTACGCCGTGCGGTGGGACGCCCTCGACGAGCCCGCCCCGGCGAGGCTCACCGGCCGCTGGCTGGTGGTGGCCGCCGAGTCGGCGGACGGCGGCGTCGACGGCCCCGCCGGCGTGGTGCTGGACGCGCTCGCCGCCCACGGTGCGGCGGCGGAACTCGTTCGGCTCCCGGCGGGTGAGTCCGACCGCGACCGGATCGCCGAGCGGCTCCGCCCGTGCGCGGACGGTCCGGTCGAGGGTGTGCTGTCGCTGCTGGCCTGGGACGAGTCGCCGCACGGCACGGTGCCGGAGCTGCCGGCGGGCCTTGCCGGCAACGTCGGACTGGTGCAGGCGCTGCACGACGCCGGCACCGGCGCGAAGCTGTGGTGCGCGACCGGCGGGGCGGTCTCCGTCGGCGCCGGTGACGTGCTGCACCGCCCGGCCCAGGCGCAGGTGTGGGGCATGGGCATCGTCGCCGGCCTCGACGACCCTGACGGCTGGGGCGGCCTGGTCGACCTGCCCTCCACAGTGGACGCCGCCGCGGCCGGTCGGCTGTGCGCCGTGCTGGCCGGGATCGGCGACGAGGACCAGGTCGCCGTCCGCGCCGCCGGCGTCTTCGGCCGGCGGCTGGTCCGGGCCCCGCTCGCCGACGGTCCGCGCCGCCCGTGGCGTCCACGCGGGACGGTGCTGGTGACGGGCGGCACCGGGGCGCTGGGCGGGCACGTCGCCCGCTGGCTCGCCGGCGCCGGCGCGACCCGACTGGTGCTGACCAGCCGCCGCGGGATGGCGGCGCCCGGCGCCGCCGAGCTCGTCGCGGAGCTCGCCGCGCTCGGCGCCGAGGCGACCGTGGTGGCCTGCGACGTCGGCGACCGGGAGCAGGTCCGCCGGCTGCTGGCCGAGCTGCCGGCGGGTTCGCCGCTCACCGCGGTCGTGCACGCGGCCGGGGTGCCCGGCGACGAGCGGCCACTGTCCGGCACCGAGCTGACGGACATGGCCGCGGTCCTGCGCGGGAAGGCCGCCGGGGCGATGCACCTGGACGCGCTGCTGGCAGCGGTGCCGCTCGACGCGTTCGTCATGTTCTCCTCCGGCGCCGGCGTCTGGGGCAACCTCGGCCAGGCGGCGTACGCGGCGGGCAATGCCTACCTGGAGGCGCTCGCCCGGCACCGGCGGCACCGTGGCCAGGCGGCGACGTGCGTGGCGTGGGGCGCGTGGGAGGCCGGCGGCATGGTCGACGCGGGCGAGTCCGACCGGCTCGCCTCGCACGGGATGCTCGCCATGGACCCGCGGCACGCGGTCGCGGCGCTGCGGGACGCGGTCGAGCACGGCGAGGCGGCGCTCGTGGTGGCGCGGGTCGACTGGGCCCGGTTCGGTGCCCTGTATTCGATGGCGCGGCACCGCCCGCTGCTCGACGAGCTGCCCGAGGCGCGACCGGCGTCGGCAGCCTTGGAGGAGTCCGGGACGGGGCGCCCCGAGCCGGCGCAGCGGCTGCTCGGCCTCGCCGACGACGAGCGGCAGCGGGAGCTGGTGCACCTGGTCCGCAGCCACGCCGCCGGCACCCTTGGCCACGCCACCCCTGACGCGGTGTCCGCGCAGCGGCCGTTCCGCGAGCTCGGCTTCGACTCCCTCACGGCGGTCGACCTGCGCAACAAGCTCACCGCCGTGACGGGGCTGCGGCTGCCGGTGACGGTGGTGTTCGACCATCCGACGCCGGCCGCGCTCGCCCGGCACCTCAACGCGGAGCTGGTCCCGGACGCGGGCGGCGACCCCTTGCGGGCGCTGGACGCCCTCGCCGCGGCGCTGCCCGCCGAGGACGCCGACCCGGGCACGCGACGGCAGGTCGCCGAACGGCTGCGCAGCCTGCTGCGCCGCTGGGACGACGGGCCGGCGGGGGACGGGCCGGCCGGGGACGGGCTGGCCGAGGCCGACGACGACGAGATGTTCGACCTGATCGACCGCGAGCTGGGCCTGACCTGACACGGTGCGGGCCGCACCCCGGCCGGGGTGCGGCCCGCACACCGCGTTGCCGCCGCACACGCAGATGGCCGGGACTGGTGTCCCGGCCATCGTTGCGTGCTCACGTGCGGCCTTCAGCGCCGCACGTACTCGCTGAGCACCTTCGGCGGCCACGACCCGACGCCGAAGAGCCCCATGGAGTAGGCCTTCGACACCAGCGCCGCCCGGTTCGGCACCTTGAACTGGCGCAGCATGTTGCTGACGTGGTACTCGATGCCCTGCCGGCTCAGGTACAGCTTCGCGGCCAGTTGCACGGTGGGGACACCGGTGGCCACTCCCTCGAGGATCTTCGCATTGATCTCGGTCAAGATCTTGTTCGGGCTGATGAGTACCCGGCGGTCATCCTCGCCCTTGTCGGGTGCGACCAGGACGACGATTGTCTTCAGCTGCCCGGCATCGCCCTGTACGGCCATTCCGGTGAGGGATCCGGTGAAGGCGGTGCGGGTCGCCCACAGTGCGGCGAGATGCTCCACGAAACGGCCGCTGCGACCGGTGAGAAGCCGCTCGAACTGACGGCGCATGTGCTGGCGCACACTCGGGTGCAACAGCTCGGAGAAGTCGAATCCGTACAGGTCGAAGCGCGGCTGGCCGCAGTGCTCGAGCAGCGCGGAGTTTGTGTGTTGGATACGCAGTTGTGGATTGAGGACGGCGAGGCCGGCCCCGGTCCGTTCGACAATGGACAGAAACAGCTCGCCGTATTCACTCGCGCCGACGAGGGCTGCCGGGTTTGGCTGCGGAAAGGTGCAGCATTGTTCCGGTAGTGTTTCACTCCTGTTTTGTCGCTGGAGCGGGCCGGTCTGAGTTGCGTCTCGAACGTCTGCCTTCAAGTTACTGACCAGAAGCATCGACACGTCTCCCAAATGCTCCAAATTTGTGATCGCATCGGGAGCCTTGCACGGCTTTCCGCAAGCGTCAACGCGAGCAAATCGGGCACCAAAGACTGTGGTAGGTGTGCGCCTAGTTCGGTGTGGCGGACCGTAGTCGGCGGCGTTGGGTGCCCGTTCGGACACGCCGGGTGGCCAAGGTTTCCGCAGTGGCGCCGTCCGTGACGTGTTCATGCAGCTCAATATGGGTGGGGAGGGCCGGCGCGCCGCGTCCGGGGGCGGTATCTGGGCACCCTGTGCAACGGAATCCGGACCGAAGTCCGGTTCGGCCCCACATGTGACCGTCCGGTAGCACGTAGAGGCCGACATCGATCTTGCGAAAAATTTGAGCATTGTCTTGAGGGTTCAGGGCCGCGGCGACGTATCCACGAATGCTTTCAGTGGCCTAATTATTACCCGCGGTGATCTTCCAGAGTTCGGAAGCGAACGAACCTATTCGAAGTGTACATCGGACATTTTGGCCGCTACCTGGTTGAGCACCGCCTTTAGTGCGGATCGGTTGGTGACCCCCAGTTTGCGGTAGCAGTTGGTCAGGTGTTTCTCCACGGCCCGCTGGGAGATACCCAGCCGGGTGGCGATGGCCTGGTTCGTGAGACCGGCCGTGACCAGCTCCGTGACGGTCCGCTCCGACGGGGTGAAGGAGCTGAACCCGGGCACCAGCTGCTCGTGGTGCGCCTCGAGCGCCACGTTGGCCGGCTCCATCAGCCAGGAGAAGCCGGCCGCGGCCGCCAGCTGCCCCCCGCGCCGCAGGTCCTCGCCGGCGCCCCGCCGCCCCGTCGCGAGCAACCGGGTGCCCCGCGCCAGCAGCGCCCGCGACAGCTCCAGCTCGTTGACGGAACGTTCGAGGACCTCGACAGCATCGTCGAGCAGGCGTAACGCCTGCCGGCCGCGGCTGAGCTCACCCCAGATCCGCAGCGTCCGGCCGGTCGCCGCGGGTGACCCCCACGCTGCCGCCAGACGGTGCTCCTCGGCGATGCGTTCGAGGGCCTCCTCGGGCCGCCCGAGCCGGTGCAGCAGCGGTGCGATCATCGCGCCGATGGGAAAGAGCGCCCGGTTGTGCCAGCCGTGCGTGGCCAGCTGCTGCTCACACTCGATCAGCGCGGCCAGCGCCGCCTGCGGCTCGGCGGTGTACTGCATCGCGCCGTACAACAGGTTGCTCACCATCGGCAGCATGCCCGTCTCGGCGTTGGCCCGCTCCGCGCGGCACAGCGCCGCCGCCCGCTGCCGCAGCCGCTCGTTCGGCACCGCGGCGGCGACCGCGAAGAGCATCGCGACGCTGATCCCGTCGTCGCCGAAACCGTCCGGCAGCACGGTGAGCGCGTTGAGGGCGCTGGCCGCGGCCGGGCCGGGACGCCCGATGTGCAGCTGCTGAAACGCCAGCTGGGTGTGCACCTGCGCCGCGACCCGGCGGCACGGCTCGGCGTCGGAGGCCCGGCGCGCCTCCATCAGCCACAGCTGCAGCGCCGGCACCCGCTCGACGGCGACGGCACCGGCGACCAGGAGCGGCGCGATCGAGGCGAGCGTGTCGTGGTCGGCAGGGAGAGACTCGAACAGCAGCTGCGCGAGCGGGGCGAGGTCGTCCGCGGTCATGTCCGCCAGCATGGTCGCGCAGAACAGCAGCACCCCCGCGAGCTCCCGTTCGGCCGGGGTCCGCGGCGGCGCCGCCCAGCCGCGCAGCTGGGCCGTGGCGGCGGCCAGCACCGCGGGGTCCTGCCAGCCGGCCATCCACAGTCGCGCCTCCAGCCGCTGCGTCAATGCCGCGGCCGCCGCCGGCCGCCCGTCACGGGCCGGCTCCGCGGCCGCCACGACCGACAGGTGCCGCGCGATCGCCTCGCCCGCGGCGTCCGCGCCGGCCTGCAGCGCCATCGGCGGGATCCGGGCCAGGGCGGCGGCGCGCGCGTCGTCGTCCGGCAGCTCCGGCAGCGCCTGCAGGACCCGGCGCACCAGCGTCGACGGGTTGCCGCACCGCTCGGCGACGGCGAGGTCGACGAGCACCCGGGCCCGCTCGGCACCGCCCGGCGGCAGGCCGCGCAGCGCGACCCGCAGATACCGCACGGCGGTGGCCACGTCATGGCGGGCGAGGGCGCTCGCGGCGGCGTCGGACAGCACCCCCGGCGCGTACGCGTCCAGCGTGACCGCCTGCTCCAGGTGCGCCGCGACCCGCTCGGCGGGCGCGCCGGCCAGGTACAGCGCCTCCGCCGCCTCCAGATGGCCGACCGCGAACGACTCCGGGCAGATCGTGGTGCCCACGACGTGCCGCACGACCGCGTCCAGCACCGGCTGCGGCTCGGCGGCGTCGTGCAGCCCCATCGCCCGCAGCGCACGGGCGGCGGTGCGGGCGTCGACGTCGTCGAGACCGGCGAGCCGGCCCACGAGACCGGGCTCCGCGTCGGCGCCGAGCAGCACGCCGCGCAGCAGATACGCGCACAGCGCCTCGGGCAGCGCCGCGACCGCGGCGGTCACCCGCCGGCGCAGCGGCTGATACGCGCGGCCGGTGATGTCCGGCGGACCGCCGCCGGTCCCGGACCATCCGTCGACGTCCGCGGCCATCGCGCGCACCACCGAAGGGTTGCCGCCGCTGAGCCGGTGGCAGCGGTCCGCCGTGGCCCGGTCCGCCCCGGTGCCGGCCAGGAGCCGCTCGACCCCGGCCGCGGTCAGCCGGGCCGGATGCGACGTCCGGTCGGCGTGGGCCAGCGCGGCGCGGACCCCTGGCCGCTCGGCGCCGGCGTCGCCGTCCAGGACCGCGAGCACGACCAGGACGCTCACCCCGCCCGCCCGTCCGGTCAGCCGGTGCAGGCGGGTGAGCCAGGCGAGGCTCGCGTCGTCCGCCCACTGCAGGTCGTCGACGGTGACGAGGAGCGTGCCGGTCCTGGCCGCGGCCGAGGCGCGGATGTCCCGCCACAGCCGCGACGCCAGGCTGCGCGGCAGGCCCTGCTCGACCCGGTTGGCGACGGCCGCGACCACCGGCACCCCGCCGGCGAGGGCGAGCTCCGCCGCCTGCATCAGCAGCGCGGACTTGCCGGCGCCCAGGTCGCCGGTGACGGCCAGGACACCGCCCTGTCCGGCCCGGAGCCTGGTCAGTGCGGCGCAGCAGAGGTCTCGCTCATGATCCCGCTCGATCAGCACACCGCAGAGTGTTCCCCAGCCGCGCCACCCAGTACATCGGAAAGCTCCGATCTGCTGGTGATTCCCAACTTTCGGTACGCGTTGCTGAGGTGCAGCTCAACGGTGCGCTTGGTGATGGCGAGGATCCCGGCGATGGCCGTGTTCGGCAGGCCGTTCGCCGCCAGCTCGGCGACCCGGAGCTGGGCGGCCGACAGGGTCGAGGCGTCGCCGCCGGTCTCCGGGTGCCGGTCGGCGACCCGGCCGGTGTTGCGGTGCACCGCGACACCCTTGGCGCTCCTGCCGGCCTTGGCCGCGCCGGCGCCGCCGACCCTGACGCTCCAGCCGTTGCCGGGCCCGATCCGGGCCGCGGCGCGCAGGGCCGCGGCCGCCGCGGGCGACCGTGGACGGCCCGCCGCCGCGCTTTCGAGGCTCAGCAGCGTCTCCGCCGACCAGCCGCCCCGCATCGCGGCCCACAGCGCCACGACCGCGCGGTCCGCCCGGGTCACCCCGTCGCCCTGCAGCAGCGACGCGCGCAGCTCGGTGAGCGCGACGGTGCCGCTCGCGCCCCACCGCTCGGCGGCCAGCCGTTCGGCCCGCAGCAGCGATGCGGCCTCCGCGTCGCGACCGCGGACGTGCTCCCACAGCGCCGCCTGGGACCGCCACGGCAGCAGCGCCGGGTTGCGGTGCCCCGCGGCCAGGCACCGGCGGCCGCACTCGTGCAGCATCCGCACGGCGGCGTCGACCTGACCGTCGGTGGCCTCGGCGACCGCCCGGGCGTAGAGCAGGTACGCCCAGGCGATGCCCTGGTCGCTGCCCGGCGGCAGGGGCGCGGCCAGCGCCGCGCGGGCCTGCTTCCCGCGGCCCGTCGCCAGCAGCTGCATGAGCTGCAGCGCCCGCAGCCGCGGCAGGGTACTGGCGTGCCAGGACTGCTCCGGCAGGCATCGCCCCAGGTCGTGCAGGTCGCGTTCGGCCTCGGCGAGGCGGCCGGTGCGCAGCCACAGCTCGATCCGCGCGGCGAGCGGCCCGGCCGCGTGCCCGCCGGCGCCGCGGGACGCCTCGACGAGCCCGTTGAGCCGGCGCTCCGCCGCGTCGAAGTCCTCGGTGAACGTCAGCGCGCGGGCCGCCGCGACCTGGACGGCGGGTGGCACCACGGCACCGGCCGGCGGGTCCAGCGCGGCGAGGGCGTGCCGGCGGGCGCGGTCCACGTCGTCGCCCGCGACCGCTTCGCGCCACGCGAGGACGCCGCGCCCGGCGGGGTCGGTGGCGGCGCCGTCGGGTGCGGGCACCCGGTCGGAGGTCAGCTCGGGTGCGGTGCCGGCCCGGTCGACCGCCAGCCAGTACAGCGCCGCCAGTGCCGCCGCCTCACCGGACGACGCGGCGACGTCGTGGTGGGTGGCGGCGAGCTCGCGCCGGGCGGCCTCGTCGTCGCCGCGGACCAGGAGCCGGTCCGCGGCGGCGAGCCGCAGCGGTGACGGCCCGCCGTCCGGTGCCGTGCGCAGCACCGTGCGGTAGGTGCGGCCGGCGGCCTCCGGCGAGCAGGTCAGCTGCACGTCGCCGAGCGTCAGCCAGGTCGAAAGCCGCAGCGTGTCGTCCATCGGCTCGCGCAGGGCCCGGTTGTACAGCGTCGTCGCCGCGTCCCAGGACCGTTCGGTGGCGGCTGAGGCGGCCGCGGCCAGCAGCGCGCCGAGCGCCCAGGCGGGCCAGCCGGGCTCGGTCGCGCTCAGCAGCCGGCCGACGAGGACGGGTGGCAGGCCCTTGTCGTGGGCGGTCTCGGCGGCGAACCGGCGCAGCGCGGCCCGGTCGGCGCCGTCCATCGCGGCGAGCACCACGTCGGCGACGAGGGGGTCGGTGGCGTCGAGCCCGGGGCAGCCGGGCAGGCCCTGGGTGAGCCGGGCGGCGAGGCGGTCCGGCACGCCCGGCCCGAGCAGCGCCCGGATCCGCAGCCCGCGCAGCTGCGCGGCGGGCAGCTCGGTCAGCCGCTCGGTGACCTGGTCGCGCCGCACCTGGCGGCACGCGGCGTTGAGCCCGTCGAGGTCGAGGTGGTGCAGCCCGTACCGGCGGACGGCGGCCACCAGCACCGCCGGGTCGCCCGCGGCCGCGGCGGCGAGCAGCACCGCGGGGTCTCCGGCGGCCGCGGCGGCCAGCAGCGTCCCGGTGTGCGCGTCGAAGGTGCCCCCGCCGGCGGTGGCGAGCACGGACCGCCACCGCGCGGCGGCCGCGGCGCTCCCGGCGGCGCTTCCGGCGGGGCGGGGCCCGGTCACGAGACACCCCCGTCGGCCGGCTCCGCGAGCGGGGCGGTGGCCCGGCGGGTCAGCGGCATCGGCTCGACGATGCCGGCGAGGGCGTCCCTGCGCCGGATGCCGAGCCTCCGGTAGACGTTGGTGAGGTGGAACTCGACGGTCCGCATGGAGACGAACAGCTCCTCGGAGATCTGCCGGTTGGTCGCGCCGCCGGCCGCCAGCCGCGCGACGGCCCGTTCGCTGCTGGACAGCTCGCCACAGGCGGCGAGCTCGGTGCCGGTGCGCCCGCCGGCGGAGCTCAGGACGTTGCGGCAGTGCGCCGCCAGCACCATGTAGCCGAGCCGGTTGGACAGCACCATGCCGTCGCGCAGGTGCCGGCGCGCGGCGGTGCGGTCGCCCAGGACGGTCAGGGTCCGGCCGAGCATCAGCTGCGCCTTCACCTGGTGGATCGGCGCCGGTGAGCGTTCGAGCTCGGCCAGGGCACCGAGCAGCAGCTCGACCTTGGCCCCCTGCTCGGTGAGCGCGGCCCGGGCCAGCAGCGCCATGCCCGCCGTCCGCGGCGTCCGCCACCGGTCGCACTGCTCCTCCGCCTGCTCGAGCCGCAGGTGCGCCTCCCGCTGGTGGCCGCGCTGCGACAGCAGGATGATCTCGTCGAGCCACCAGCTGCTGAACGCCGGGCTGCACACTCCTGCCTCTTCGATGACCTTCCCGCAGACGCGGAGCCGCTGCAGCGCCCGGTCGTGGTCCTGGCCCCAGTAGGCGGCGAGCGCCGTCGCGCCGACGGCCTGCACCTGCTCCCACAGCGGCATGTCGGACCCGCGTTCCTGGATCGCCTCCATCCCCGCCTCTGCGGCGAGGACCCGGGCCTGGGCGCTGTTGACGATCGAGATGCTCGTCTGCGCCGACCAGGTCGCGGCGCCCCACTCGCTGTCCCCGGCCAGGCGCAGCGCCGTCGTCGCCTCCGCCCAGGCGGCCTCGAGCTCGCCGACCTCGAGCAGCACGTGTGCCCACGTCGCCCGGGCGACCGCCTCGGCGCACGGCTCGCCGCGGTCGCGGTGGTGCCCAGCCAGCCGGCTCGCCGCGGCGAGCGCACCGGCGGTGTCGTCGGCCATCAGCAGCACCCGGGTCGCCATCAGGGGTGCCCAGCTGTCGCCGGTCACGGGACGGTCCAGCACCAGCCGGGCGTAGCGGGTGGCCCGCTCGACGTCGAGCCCCTCGTAGGCGGTGGTGAGCGCGTGCACGGCGAGCATCCGGTGGGTGGACGACGCTCCGGCGACACTCGCCGGTGCGTCACCGATGCGCGACCGCACGGTGTGGTAGGTGGCGCCGCCGATGGCGGCGTTGGCGGCGAGCGTCGAGTCGACGGTCGCGAGCTGGAGGCGGTCCCGCAGCGTCGGGGTGTTCCCGGCGGCGCGGCGCAGCGTCTCCATGGCGTCGTGCAGCAGGTACGGCGCGGTCGGCTCCCGCCCGGTGACGAGCGCGGCGAGACCGAGGCAGACCACGGCCCGTGCCTTCGTGCGGGCGTCGCCGGTGCGCGGCAGCGCCTGCCGGGCGTGCACGAGCGCCGCCGACGGGTCGACGTTGAGCAGCGCGACGGCCACGTCGACGGCGGCCTCCGGCGAGTGCGGCTGCGCGGCCAGCAGCCGGGTCCGGATGCGGACCGCGGCGGGCGCGTCGTGCCGGTAGGCGACGGTGGCCGCGTCGCGCAGCCGCTCCAGCATCCAGGGTTCGTCGAGGTCGTCGAGCTCCAGCAGCACGTCGGCGATGCGCCGCACGGGCGCGTCGGCGTCGTTGAGCATGAGCGCGGCCTTGCGGCGCAGGCGCTGCAGCTCGTCGGCGGCGATCAGGCCGAACAGCCCCGCGGCGACGGCGGGCGGCACCGGCCGGTCCGCGTCGCCGGTGACGACCCCGGTGTTGCGCAGTGTGGCCAGGCGGGCGACGGTCAGCTGCGGCGGCAGCCCGGCGAGCGCGCCGACGAGCTCGGCGTCGGCCTGCTGGAGGACGGCGGCGGCGACGGCGACCCTCAGCAGGTTCGGCTGGCGGCTCAGGAAGCGGCGCAGCCGGTCGGTGCGCGGCTCGGCGCCGGCGTGCTCGGGAGCGTCGAGGTCGAGGATCAGCTGCCGCGGGCCGGCGAGGATGTCGGCGAAGAGAGTGTTGAGCGCCGGGTGCTCACGGGGTTCGACGGCGAGGACCACCTGCAGCGGCCGGCTGGTGCAGCGCCGCAGCAGGTAGTGCAGCCAGCGCAGGGTCGCCCCGTCGCACCAGTGGGCGTCGTCGACGACGAGCCGCACCGGGCCGAACTGGAGCAGGCCGAGTGCCCGCCGGTACAGGTCGAGCACGGTGCGGTGGCCGCCGTCGGCGGGGACGACCTGGGTCCCGGAGCGCGGCTGCGCCGGCAGCAGTTGCCGCGCCGCGGCGAAGTCCACCGCGGCGTCGGCCTCCGTGCAGGTCGCGGACAGCACCGTCACGCCCGCCGGGGCCGGCGCGCGCAGCAGGGTGGTCTTGCCCGTGCCGTACGCGCCGGCGACCACGACGACGGCGACGGCCTCGACATCCGGTAGCACCGGCCGGCCGTCGCGCGCCGGCAGGGTGCCGGTGCTGCGGTCCGGTTCGGCGGGCTGCGGTGTCATGACGGTGTCCCATCCGTACGGTCAGTGCGGTGTCCCTGCGGTCGTGCCCGGCGGTGCCGCGGTCAGCCGGTCCGCGGTGCCCGGGTGAACCCCGTGATGATCACGGCACCGACCAGCAGGTGCAGCAGCGCGAGCGAGACCTTCGTGCCGGTGTCCGTGCCGCCGAGCGGCCCGAGCAGCGACAGCAGCAGGAAGACGACCGCGATGACGGTCCAGATCGTGCGGCCCTTCGCGGTGACCTTCTCCAGCAGGGCGAGCAGGCCCCAGCCGAGGAGGCCGGCGA
The DNA here is from genome assembly GCF_040605635.1 of Dactylosporangium sp. NPDC005555. NCBI lineage: Bacteria > Bacillati > Actinomycetota > Actinomycetes > Micromonosporales > Micromonosporaceae > Dactylosporangium > Dactylosporangium sp. NPDC005555. The sequence continues at coordinate 27,793 of NZ_JBEXDG010000053.1, read as the reverse complement.
CGACGACGGTGAGGACGACCGCGACGGCGCTGATCGTCTGGTTGCTGCTGCCGGACTTGACCACCAGGTCACCGGCGACTGAACGGGCGATGAAGAAGACGATCAGGGCGAGGACGGCGGCGCCGGCGATGGCGAGCGGGCGCACTGCGGACGGCTTCATGTGCGGGTGTACCTCCGGGGTCGGGCGGGGTCGGGTGGAACGGACTGCGTTACGGCACGGGTGACGGTTGTACCGCGTCGAGCGAGCCGGGCGGCACGGCGGGGCACAGTCCGGCCGCGGCCGCCCGGTCCAGCAGCGCGCGGACGGCGGCCAGCCCGTCGTCGCCGAGGTCCTCGGTGAACCCGTTGACGTACAGGGCGATGTGCTGCGCCGTCACCTCCGGCGCCATCTCCTGGGCGTGCTCGCGGATGTAGCCCTGCGACGCCTCGGGGTGCGCCCACGCGTGCCGCACGGACGCGCGGACCGCGTCGGTGACCGCGGCGATGCGCCCGGGGCCGAGGTCGCGGCGGGCGACGATCGCGCCGAGGGGGATCGGCAGGCCGGTGTCCTCCTCCCAGAACCGGCCGAGGTCGACCAGCTCCCGCAGGCCGTAGGACCCATAGGTGAAGCGGGCCTCGTGGATGATCAGGCCGGCGTCGACCTTGCCGTCGCGGACCGCGGGCATGATCTCGTGGAACGGCATGACCACGATGCCGCCGAAGCCGCCCGGCACGCCGCGCTCGGCCCACAGCCGCAGCAGCAGGTAGGCCGTGGACTGCTCGCTGGGCACGGCGACGACCGACGCGCGCAGCTGCTGCGGCGTGCGGTCCTCGCGGGCGACCAGCAGCGGGCCGCAGCCCCGGCCGAGGGCACCGCCGCACGGCACGAGCGCGAAGCGGTCCAGGAAGCCGGGCAGCGCCGCGTAGGAGATCTTCATGACGTCGAAGCGGTCGCTGCCGGCCAGGTGGTTGGTGACGTCGATGTCGGCGTGGGTGACGGTCGTCGCGGGCGTGCCCGGCAGGACCCCGTGCGTCCACGCGTGGAAGACGAATGTGTCGTTGGGGCACGGCGAATACGCGATCGACAGCGGCCGGTCGTCCATGAGCGGGCCCCTTCCCTCCGGGCGCAGACACATTGATCGTGCTGCCGGATCTTACGGCCGAACGGCACGGCTTGTCCCGGTTCGTGATGGCGTCGGTTCGCATGCGGATCAAGTGTGGTGATTTCCCCAATCTCCGCCACGGCACGATGCCAGCAGCAGAACTGCGTCGGTCGCAGACCGCTGCCTGTCTTCCGTGCCCGGCACATCCAGCCGGGCTCATCGCTTCCGGCACCCGAAGGACGAATCGATGACGACCGTCATGGAACCCGCCGCGGCGCTCACCGACGCATGGCTGGCCACCGACCTGGACGAGTGGACCGTGCGGGTGGTCCGCCGGCACTTCGACCCGGCGACCGGCAGCCCGTACTGGCTGGCCCGCCGGCCGCACCTCGGGTTCGACCCGTTCGACATCACCCGCTACGACGACCTCGCCCAGTTCGGGCCGTTCTCCCTCGCGACGCTGCGTGAGCTCGACCCCGTGCAGCTGGTGCCGTCGGATGTGCCGCGGCCGCTCGCCGGGCGGATCTGGGAGTCCGGCGGCACCACCGGCAAGCCGTGCCGCATCTTCCACACCCCGTCGATGGCCGAGCACCACACCGCGTGGCGGCTGCAGGGGCTGCGGCTCACCGGCTTCGAGCCGGGCCGCACCTGGCTCTACGCGTGCCCGAGCGGGCCGCACATCGTCGGCCGCGGCGCGAACCAGATCGCCGAGCTCTACGACTCGACCGTCTACACGATGGACCTCGACCCGCGCTGGATCAAGACGCTGATCCGCGACAGCCGGCTGGTCGAGATGAACATGTACGTCGAGCACACCATCGAGCAGATGACCGACGTGCTGGAGACCGGCCGGGTGCACTATCTGGAGACGACGCCGGCGATCCTGCAGGCGCTCATCTCCCGCCGGCCAGAGCTCGTCGCCGGCCTTTCAGGCGTCGGCCTCGGCGGCACCCAGCTGACCCCGGCGATGTACACCGAGATCGCCGAGGCGCTGCAGGGCGGGCTGATCGGCATGACGTACGGCAACACGTTCGGCTGCGCGATGGGCCTGCCGGTCGAGCGCGACGGCGCGGTCCTGCCGTACCTGCCCAACTACCCGCAGGTCACGATGGCCGTCGTCGACAAGGAGGACCCGCGGCGCACGGTCGGCTACGGCGAGACCGGCCGGGTGCGGCTCACCGTCCTGCACGACGACCTGTTCCTGCCCAACATCATGGAGCGCGACCAGGCCGTCCGGCACCGGGCCGGGGACGACTGGCCGTGCGACGCGGTCGCCAATGTACGGCCGCTGCAGATCACCTCCGCCGCGCCCGAAGGGCTCTACTGAGCCTCGCCCGCAAGCCCCACAAAAGAGTCGATGAGGAGTCGTTGGTGGACACAGGTCTGAAGCGGGAACTGGAGGCGAAGGTCTTCGCCGGTGAGCGGCTCAGCCGCGAGGACGGCATCGCGCTGTACGCGTGCGACGACCTCGCGTGGCTGGGCGGGCTGGCGCACCACGTGCGCACCAAGAAGAACGGTGACGTGGTCCATTTCAACGTCAACCGGCACCTGAACATGACGAACGTGTGCACGGCGTCGTGCGCGTACTGCTCCTTCCAGCGCAAGCCGGGGGAGAAGGACGCCTACACGATGCGGATCGAGGACGCGGTCCGGCTCGCCAAGGCGATGGAGTCCGAGCAGCTCACCGAGCTGCACATCGTCAACGGCCTGCACCCCACGCTGCCGTGGCGCTACTACCCGCGCTCGATCCGGGCGCTGAAGGAGGCCCTGCCGCCCACCGTGGCGGTCAAGGCCTTCACCGCGACGGAGATCCACTGGTTCGAGCGCATCTCCGGGCTGTCGGCCGAGGAGGTCCTCGACGAGCTCATCGACGCCGGCCTGGAGTCGCTCACCGGCGGCGGCGCGGAGATCTTCGACTGGGAGATCCGCCAGCACATCGTCGACCACGCCACCCACTGGGAGGACTGGTCGCGCATCCACCGCCTCGCGCACAGCAAGGGCCTCAAGACCCCGTGCACGATGCTGTACGGGCACATCGAGGAGCCGAAGCACCGCGTCGACCACGTCATGCGGCTGCGCGAGCTGCAGGACGAGACCGGCGGCTTCCACGTGTTCATCCCGCTGCGCTACCAGCACGACTTCCACGACTCGCGGGACGGCAAGATCCGCAACAAGCTGATGGCCCGCACCACGATGGCGACCGGCGCCGAGGCGCTCAAGACGTTCGCGGTGTCCCGGCTGATGTTCGACAACGTCCCGCACGTCAAGGTGTTCTGGGTGATGCACGGCCTGCAGACCGCGGAGCTGGCGCTCAACCACGGCGCCGACGACATCGACGGCTCGGTCGTCGAGTACAAGATCACCCACGACGCGGACGAGTTCGGCACCCCGGACAAGATGACCCGCGAGAGCCTCCTCGACCTGATCCGCAACGCCGGGTTCCGGCCGGTCGAGCGCAACACCCGCTACGAGATCATCCGCGAGTTCGAGGGTCCCGACCTGGCCCGCCGCGAGACGCCCCAGCCGATGCGGGTCTGACCCCGTGACAGTCACCGAAAGAGCCACCGAACCACGAGACGAGGCAGGTGAACGCGGATGACCGCGGCGACGACACCGCAGGAGGACCAGCTCGAGGTCTGGATCGACCAGGGGCTGTGCACCGGCGACGGGATCTGCGCGCAGTACGCGCCGGACGTCTTCGAGCTCGACGTCGACGGGCTCGCCTACGTCAAGGGTGACGACGGGGAGCTGCGGCACTCGCCCGGCACGGCCGTGCTGGTGCCCCTCGTGGCCGCCCAGGACGTCATCGACTCGGCGAAAGAGTGCCCCGGCGACTGCATCCACGTGCGCCGCCAGCACGACGGCGTCGAGGTGTACGGACCGGAAGCGCCGGCATGACTGTGACGCCGGCGCAAATGCGTGGAAGTGTACGGACCGGAAGCACCGACACCATGACCGTCGCGACGGCCGAGGGTGCTGTGACGTTGCTCGGCCGGCTCCTGCCGGAGGGCACGGCCGTTGTCGAGGCGTTCGACGACACCGTGCCGGCGCCGCTGTTCCCGCAGGAGCTCGCGGCGCTCGGCAACGCGGTCGCGAAGCGCCGCGCGGAGTTCATGACGGCCCGGCGGTGCGCCCGCGAGGCGCTCGGCCGGCTCGGCGTCGGCCCGGTCGCGATCCCGTCCGGGCCGCGCCGCGAGCCGCTGTGGCCGGCGGGCATCGTCGGCACCATCACCCACTGCGCCGGCTACCGGGCCGCGGCCGTCGCCCGGGCCGAGCAGCTCACCACCATCGGTATCGACGCCGAGCCGCACGAGCCGCTGCCCGACGGCGTCCTGTCCAGCATCACCCTCGTCGAGGAGCGCCGGCACCTGCGGCAGCTGGAAGGGCAGCGGCCCGGCGTCCACTGGGACCGGCTGCTGTTCAGCATCAAGGAGTCGGTGTTCAAGGCGTGGTACCCGCTGACCGGCCGCTGGCTGGACTTCACCGAGGCAACGGTGACGATCTCGCCCCAGCGTGAGACGTTCCACGCGTGGCTGCTGGTGCCTGGCCCGGTCGTCGGCGGGGTCGAGGTCGCCGGGTTCGGCGGCCGCTGGCTCGTCGACCGCGGCCTGGTCCTCACCGGCATCGCGGTCCCGGCCCGGCAGCCGGCGTACGTCGGCTGACGAAGCGCGGACAAGCGCGGAGGAGGGCCCGGCGCCGAACGGTGCCGGGCCCGATGCGTCAGCGGCGGGCGGGAACGGGCCACTGCGGCGCACCCCGGCCGGCCCGGTGCCGCGGCGGGAACAGCAGCAGCCCGGCGACCGCGCCGCAGAGCAGGGCGATGCCGTGCTGGTCCGGCTTCACGGCGAGCGCCCCGGCGCCGACCAGCGACGCGACACCGGCGACGAACGCCACCCCGGTGTAGGAGTCCTGGCGCAGCAGCACGCTCATGACCACGAGGACGACGGTCGGGGCGATGGTCGCGCCGATGATCCCGCCGAAGCCGAGCCCGGCCACGCACGCCACGTAGTACGGCACGACGAACGCGTGCGGGCGGGTCGCCGCACCGGGCCGCAGGAGCAGCAGGGTCGCCAGGGCACCGGCGAGGCCGCAGACGGCGAGGGAGTTGCCGGCGCCCGTCGGGTCCAGACGCTCCCCGAAGGCCTCACCGGCCAGGCCGATCCCCACGTACAGCACCAGCCAGCGCAATGTGCCGAACCGGCGCTCGGCGATGACGCCGACGACGATCAGCGAGCCGATGTTGAACAGGATCTGTCCCCACCCGGCGGACTGCACCAGCAGCGGCGTGAACCACCGCCACCATTCACCGTCGTGTAACGCCGGGTAGTCACGCCGGAACCGGGCCAGGACGTCGGGGTCGTTGAGCTGGGCAGCGGCACCGAGTGCGGTGATCAACGTGACGATCACGGTGGCGATCGGCAGGCCCGCGCTGCGGCGAGATTCGACGGTGGTCACTGCCCCTACGCTACCCGCAGCGCGCTCGCCCCTCCCGGCGCGATCGCCTATCTAGGGGTTGCCCTAAGCGTGATCGCCGATGCTCGAACCCGACCATGGGGAGGCGGGCGTGCAACCTGCGAGGCATGCGGCAACCGACGCGGCGGCGGTCGAGGCGTGGATCCTGCGGCACGTCGCGGAGAAGACCGGCACGGACAGCGTGGAGCCCGACGCGGTCCTCGCCGACCTCGGCCTGTCCTCCCGCGACGCCCTGGTGCTGCTCGGCGACCTGCAGGAGCACCTGGGGCGGCCGGTCGCGGCCACCGTGTTCTGGCAGTACCCGACGGCCCGGCAGCTGGCCCGGCACCTCACCGGCGCGGGTGAACCCGCGGTGAACCTGCCACGCCCGGCCGCCGCGGCCGACGGCGGGCCGATCGCCGTCATCGGCATGGGCTGCCGGTTCCCCGGCGCCGACGGCCCCGACGCGTTCTGGCGGCTGCTGGAGTCCGGCACCGACGCCGTCGGCGGTGACGTGCCCGGCCACCCGCCGCTCGGCCGGCCGCACGGGCTGCTCGCCGACGTCGACCAGTTCGACGCCGAGTTCTTCGCCATCTCCGGCAAGGAGGCCGGGCACGTCGACCCGCAGCACCGGCTGCTGCTCGAGGTCGCGTGGGAGACCCTCGAACACGCGGGCGTGCCGCCGGCGAGCCTGGCCGGCACCCGCACCGGCGTGTTCGTCGGCATCAGCGGCAGCGACTACGGCCGGCTCCTCGCCCGCGAGCCGCACCTGCACACCCCGCACTCCGGGACCGGGCAGGCGCTGAGCGTCGCGGCGAACCGCATCTCCTACGCCCTGGACCTCAAGGGCCCGAGCGTGGCCGTGGACACCGCCTGCTCCTCGTCGCTGGTGGCGCTGCACATGGCCTGCCGCAGCCTGCGCCTCGGCGAGTCCGACACCGCCCTCGCCGGCGGCGTGAACCTGCTGCTGGCCACCGACGGCACCGACGTCTTCGAGCAGGCCGGCATGATGGCCGCCGACGGCCGGTGCAAGACGTTCGACGCCGCCGCCGACGGCTACGTCCGCGCCGAGGGCTGCGGCCTGGTGCTGCTCAAGCGCCTCGACGCGGCCGTCCGCGACGGCGACCGGGTCCTCGCCGTCGTCCGCGGCTCCGCGGTCAACCAGGACGGGCGCAGCAACGGGCTCACCGCCCCGCACGGCGGCGCCCAGGAGGACGTGCTGCGCGACGCCCTGCACGACGCGGGCCTGGCACCCGCCGACGTCGACTACGTCGAGGCGCACGGCACCGGGACCCCCCTCGGCGACCCGATCGAGGCCGCCGCGCTCGCCGCCGTCCTCGGTGAGGGCCGGCCCGCGGGCGAGCCGCTGCTGCTCGGCTCGGTGAAGACGAACATCGGGCATGCCGAGGCCGCCGCCGGGATCGCCGGGGTGCTCAAGGTCGTGCTGATGCTCCAGCACGGGCACGTCCCGGCCCACCTGCACCTGCGGGACCGCAACCCGCGGATCCCCGCCGACGCGCCGCTGACCGTGCCGACCACCGGGCAGCCGTGGCGGCCGCGGCACGGCACGCTCACCGCCGGCGTCAGCTCCTTCGGCTTCGGCGGCACCAACGCCCACGTCATCGTCCAGGCCGCCCCGCCACCCACGAAGTCGTCCGCCGGTGGCAACGTCCGCTCCGCGCACCTGGTCACCGTCAGTGCGAAAAGCCCGGCGGCCCTGGCGGCGCTCGCGTCGCGCTACGCGGACCGGCTGGAACGCAAGCCGTCGCTCGCCGACCTCACCGCGTCCGTCCACACCGGACGGTCGCACTTCCGGCACCGGGCCGCGTTCGCCGCTCGTACCCGCGAAGAAGCCGCCGAACAGCTGCACCGCATCGGCACCGGGACGGCCCACCGGGGCCTGCACAGCGGTCTGCGCCCACCCGACGGTGCCGGGAGCGTCGCGTTCCTGTTCAGCGGGCAGGGGTCGCAGTACGCCGACATGGGCCGGCAGCTGTACGTGACGAACGCCCGCTTCCGCGACACCATCCTGCGATGTGACGAGGTCCTGCGGGACCTGATCGGCCGCAGCATCCAGACGGTCCTGTTCCCGCAGCCCGGCGAGCAGCACCTCCTCGACGAGACCCGCTACACGCAGCCCGCGCTGTTCTGCGTCGAGTACGCCCTCGCGCAGCTGTGGACCAGCTGGGGCGTGACCCCCGGTCACCTGCTCGGGCACAGCGTCGGCGAGCTGGTCGCCGCGTGCGTCGCCGGGGTCTTCGACCTCGAGGACGGGCTGCGCCTGGTCGCCGCGCGCGGCCGGCTCGTGCAGGAGTGCGCCGCGCCCGGCGCGATGCTGGCCGCGTTCACCGGCGAGGACACGGTCCGCGCCGCGCTCGCCGCCGTGGCCGACCCGAGCCTGGCGATCGCCGCCGTCAACGCCGACACCAATGTCACCGTCGCCGGAACCGCCGAAGCCGTCGCCGCCGTGGAGGCGCACCTGACCGCCGGTGGCGTGACGGTCCGGCCGGTGAAATCGGGCCTCGCGTTCCACTCGCCGATGATGGCCGCGGCCCGCGACGCCTTCGCCGAGGCCGCCGAGGCCGTCACCTACCGGGCGCCGCGGGTGCCGCTGGTCAGCGACCTCGACGGGCGGTACTTCGACGACACGCACCGCCCCGATGCCGGGTACTGGACCAGGCACCTCACCTCGACGATCCGCTACGCCGACGGCGTGCGCCGCATCGCCGAGGCCGGCTGCACCACGTTCGTCGAGGCCGGCCCGGGTCAGGTGCTGCTCGGCGCCGGTCGCCGGGTGGTGTCCGGGGCGCGGTGGGTGGCGTCGCTGCGCCCCGGCGCCGAGGACGGCGACGTGCTCACCGACTCGCTCGCTCAGCTGTACGCCGCCGGCCACGACCTCGACTGGGCCGGGATCCACGACGGCTTCCGCCGCCGGCGGGTCGACCTGCCCACCTACCCGTTCCAGCGCAGACGGTTCTGGCTGCCCACGGCGGCCGCACCGGCGGTGATCCCCATCCAGAGAGGGGCTGAGGAGCACGTGGCACAACCGACGTCGGCAGGAGCGGACGACCGTATCCTGGCGGAGCTGGGCCAGGTCGTGACGACACTGCTGGAGTCCGCCTCGCCGATCGACCCGGACATGTCGTTCCTGGAGCTCGGCGCGGACTCCATGACGCTGTTCCACACGATCCAGAGCATCCAGCGCACCTTCGAGGTGGTCATCCCGATCGGGCTGCTGTTCGAGGAGGTCAACACGCTGCGGCGGCTGGCGGGGTACATCGCGGACAGCGCCCCGGCCGCCGTGCTCGCCCTGCGCGAGCCGTCGCCGGCGCCCTTGCCGGTGGTCACGCCCGCGCCGGGGGCCGTGGCCGCTGCGGTGCCTTCGATGCCACTGCCGCCGCTAGTCCCGGGCACCGCCGGCGTCGTCGACCGCTTCCTCGACGTCCACGCGCAGGTGATGGACCAGGCGTTCGAGCTGCTGCGCCGCCGCCAGCCCGGTGGAGCCACGCCCGCGGCACCCGCCTCCTCCGCCCCGCCCGCGCCGGTCGCTGCGACCCCGGCCGCGGCCCCGGCGGTTCCGGCGCAGCGCACGGCGATCCCGGCCGCGCCGCAGGGGACGTTCGTCGCGTTCGGACCCCGCAGCGGCGGGAACCCGCGGAAGCTCACCGACGAGCAGCGGGCCTTCATCGCCGGCATCTCCCGCGCCTACTGCGCCCGCACCGCCGGGTCCCGCGCCCAGGCCGGCGCGGAGCGGCTGGGGCACGCCGACGTCCGGCACGCGCCGCAGCCGTACCTCAACCTCAAGGAGACCCGCTACCCGATCGTGGTGGCCAGGTCCCACGGCGCCAAGGTGTGGGACGTCGACGGCAACGAGTACATCGACCTCACCATGGGCTTCGGCGTCAACCTGTTCGGGCACAACGAGCCGTTCATCAACGAGGCGATCACCGCCCAGCTCGCCGACGGCATGCAGCTCGGCCCGCACTCGCCGCTGGTCCCGGAGATGACCGACCTCATCCGGCAGCTGACCGGGAAGGAACGCGTCGTCTACTGCAACACCGGCTCCGAGGCCGTGATGGTGGCGGTCCGGCTGGCCCGGGCGGTCACCGGACGGCACCGCATCGCCATGTTCGCCGGCGCGTACCACGGCACCGCCGACCCGATCCTGGCCCGCCAGGACATCGAGGGCTCCTCCGGCGAGTCGGTGCCGATGGCCCCGGGCATCCCGCCGGAGGTCAGCGCCAACGTGCTCGTCCTGCCCTACGGCGACCCGGCGTCGCTGCAGGTGCTGCGGGAGCGGGCGCACGAGCTCGCCGCCGTGATCGTCGAGCCGGTGCAGAGTCGCCGCCCCGACATCCAGCCCGTCGAGTTCCTGCGCGAGGTCCGCCGGATCACCGCCGGCGCGGGCACCCCGTTCATCTTCGACGAGGTCATCACCGGCTTCCGGATGCATCAGAACGGCGCCCAGGGCGTCTTCGGCATCACCGCCGACATCACCACCTACGGCAAGGTCCTCGGCGGTGGCATGCCGATCGGCGTCGTCGCCGGCGACGCGAAGTACCTCGACGCGATCGACGGCGGCGCGTGGGAGTTCGGCGACCAGCCGTACCCGCAGTCGGTCCGCACGTTCTTCTCCGGCACCTTCTGCAAGCACCCCCTGTCGCTGGCCGCCGGCCGGGCCGTCCTGCGCGAGCTGGTCCGCCGCGGCCCGGCGCTGCAGGAGCAGCTCAACGCCCGGACCGAGGCGTTCGGCGCGCAGCTGGACGCGATGTTCACCGCGGCGGACGTGCCGATCCGCGTCGCCCGCTTCGGTTCGCTGTTCCGGCTGCGGCTGGTCGAGGAGCCGGCCCAGTCCGAGCGGACCGAGATCTTCCACACCATGCTCGTGCACGACGGCCTGTACATCTGGGAGGGCCGCAACTGCTTCCTGTCCCTCGCCCACACCGACGACGACCTGGACCGGATCGTCGCGATCGTTGTCAAGGCCGCGGACGCGATGACCGCCAACGGGCTGTTCCCGGGCGCTCGGACGATCCTGGCCGGCGCGGTGGGGGAGCTGTGACCGCCGACCGGCACCCGCTGCACGTGCTGGAGGGCGTGCACACGCTCGGTGACCTGCTGCGCCACCACGCCGGGCGCACCCCGGACCGGCCCGCCTGCACGGAGCTGGACAGCCACGGCGTGGAGGTGGCCACCCTCACCTACGCGGAGCTGGACCGGCGGGTCCGGGACACCGCGGCGCTGCTGCAGCAGACCACGGCACCCGGGGACCGGGCGATGCTGATGCTGCCCAACGGCATCGACTTCGTCGTCGCGTTCTTCGCCTGCGCGTACGCGGGGATCGTCGCGGTGCCGTCACCGTCGCCGGACGCGATCCACGGCGGGAAGCGGACCCTCGGCCGGCTCGACGGGATCGTCAAGGACGCCGACCCGGCCGTCGTGCTCACCACCGCCCAGCACGCCGAGTCGTCGCTCGTCGCGGACCTCGGCGGCGTCGAGCCGATCGTCGTCGCCGACGTGCCGGCGGGCCTCGCCGGGCTGTGGCGCGACCCGGGGGTGCGGCCGGAGGACCCTGCGTTCCTGCAGTACACGTCCGGCTCCACCAGTGCGCCGAAGGGCGTCGTGCTGTCCCACGGCAACGTGCTCGCCAACGCCGCCGCCATCGCCGTCCTCACCGACGCCGCGAACTGCCCGCCGGGCGAGCACTGCGTGGTGAGCTGGCTGCCGATCTTCCACGACATGGGCCTCGCGCAGATGCTCGGCGCGCTGTACCCCGCGGGCCGGGTCGTGCTGCTGCCGCCGATGGCGTTGCTGATGCGCCCGTTCGTCTGGCTCGACGCGGTCAGCCGCTACCGTGCCTGGGTCTCCTCCGCCCCGAACTTCGCCTACGAGCTGTGCGTCGCGAAGGTCACCGACGAGCAGAAGGCGCGGCTCGACCTGAGCGGCTGGAAGATCGCGCTCAACGGGGCCGAACCGGTGCGGTACAGCACCCTGACGAAGTTCATGGACGCGTTCGCCGGCGCCGGGTTCAGCCCCGAGACGCTGCGGCCCTGCTACGGCCTGGCCGAGGCGGTCGTCTACATCAGCGGCGCCCGCTCGCCCGGCGACGCCCGCTGCGTCGACCTCGACGCCGCGGCACTGGAGGAGCGCGGCGCGCTCGTCGCGGCGCGGGCGGGCCACCCGGCACGGCAGATCGTCGCGTGCGGCCGTATCCCCGCCAACCTCGACGTGCGGATCGTCGCCGCCGGGGTACCGGCGAGCGACGACCGGGTGGGCGAGATCTGGGTCGCCGGGGACAGCGTCTCCAGCGGCTACTGGCGGCAGCCGGAGGCGACCGCGGCCCGCTTCGGCGGCCGGCTCGCGGACCGGCCCGACGCCGCCTACCTACAGACCGGTGACCTCGGCTTCATCGCTGACGGGCAGCTGTTCGTGCTCGGTCGCATCGACGACCTGATCATCGTCGACGGCCGCAACCACTATCCGACCGACATCGAACGCACCGTCAGCGCCGCCCACCCGGCGATCGCGGCGGACGGCGTGGCGGCGTTCCCGTCCGGTGACGACGGGCAGCTCGGCATCGTCGCCGAGACCGCCCGTCAGGTCCGCGTCTCCCGGGACGCCGACGGCGCCGGCGTCCCCTACGAGGAGGTCGTCGCCGCGGTCCGCCGGGCCGTGTCGGACGAGCATCAGCTGCACGTCGCGTCGGTGACGCTGCTGCGCCCCGGCGGCCTGCCCCGCACCACCAGCGGCAAGGTCCAGCGCAAGCGGAGCCGGGACCTGCTGCCCGACGGCGGAGCCAAGGCGTGGTGACCGGTAGCGTGCTGGCGATGCGCACCTTGTTCGACACGCCCTCCACGTACACGCTCGACGCGGCCTCCTCGGCGGGCCCGGTGCCACCGGTGCAGGCGGTACTGTTCGACTTCGCCAACACGATCTTCCACATGATCGACGCCTCGCGGTGGCTCCAGCTGATCGCCGCGGACACCGGCCGGGCCGGCGAGCTCGACGACCCGGCCGCGCTCGCCGCGGTCCTCGCCGACCTCACCACCGCCTACCAGCTGCCCGACGTCCTCGCCGTGCAGACCGGCCGCGACCTGTCCGCCGACCGGCACCGCGACGCGATGCTCGCCTGGTTCGCCGCCGTGCCGTTCCTGCGGGGCCACGAGCCGGCCGCGCACGCCAGGATGATCCACACGGAGTCGTGGGTGCCGTATCAGGACACCGAAGCGGTGCTGCAAGGCCTTCAGGCACGTGGCGTGCGGGTCGGGGTGGTCAGCGACATTGCCTGGGACATCCGCGCGCATGTCCGGCATTTCGGTCTCGCCGACCTCATCGACACCTACGCGCTGTCGTACGAGGCCGGCCGCGAGAAGCCGGACCCGGAGCTGTTCCGCAAGGCGTGCGCCGACCTGGGCGCCGACCCGCGGGCGACGCTCATGGTCGGCGACAACCCGGTCCGCGACGGCGGCGCGTCGGCCGCCGGGCTGCGCTGCTACATCCTGCCGGCCGAGCACCGCACCGGCGACCGCGGGCTGGCCCCGGTCCTCGACCTCGTCCCGGCCGTCCGATGAACCCGGCAGCGCCGACCGGGCCGACCGATCCGTCCGGGCTGACCGATCCGCCCGGACTGACCGGGCCGGCCGGGCCGGACCGGCCGGCGCTGCCCGGACTGCCCGGCTTCCAGCGGGTCCTGATCGTCACCGCGGTCGAGCCGGAACGCGCCGCCGTCCTCACCGGCCTCGGCCTCACCCCGCCCGCCGATGGCCTCGCGCCGGCTCCCGACGACGGCGCTCCCGCCGCGGCCGGTCGCGTCGACCCCGCCTCGGTGATGGTCGTCGCCGGTGGGGTCGGGCCCGCCGACGCGGCCGCCGCCACCGCGAGGCTGCTGACCCGGGCCGAGTGCGAGGGCCGGCCGTTCGACGCCGTGCTGTCCGCCGGGATCGGCGGCGCGTTCCCGGGCCGGGCCGGCATCGGCGGCCTGGTCCTGGGCCACCTCAGCGCGGCGGGCGACCTCGGCGCCGAGGACGGTGACGACTTCATCGACCTGGAACGCCTCGGCTTCGGCCGCAGCCGCCACGCCGCCGACCCGCTGCTGCTGCGCCGCCTGCGGCAGGCTCTGCCCGCGGCGGCCGTCGGCGCGGTGGTGACCGTCAGCACCGCCACCGGGTCGGCCGCGAGGACCGAGGCGCTGCGCCGGCGGGTACACGACGCGGCGGCGGAAGGCATGGAAGGCTTCGGCGTGGCGGCCGCCGCCGCGGTCGCGGGAACGCCGTTCGGCGAGCTGCGGGCCGTCTCCAACGAGGTCGGCCCCCGCGACCGGTCGGCCTGGCGGATCCCGCAGGCCCTCGGCGCGCTCCGCGACGCGTTCGCGGTCCTGGCGGCACCGGCGGGCGGCTGAAGCCCGGTCGCTGTCGTCGTTACACGCGGCTGCTCGCTGGGTACCCCGTCCGGCATCGAGACGAGCCGGGGAGTGGCGCATGACCGACGAGGTGCATCTGCAGATGTCGCTGGACCTGCCCCGGGAGTCCGAGCGGGTGGGACAGACCCGCCGGATGCTCGACGGTGCCCTCGCCGGGGCGGGCGTCGAGGAGGACTGCCGTGACGACATCCGCATCGCGCTGACCGAGGCGTGCACCAACGTCATCGAGCACGCCGCGCTCGCCGCCACGTATCACGTCGACGTCACCGTCGAGGGCGACCGGTGCGTGATCGAGGTGACGGACGACGGCGGCGGGTTCGACCCGTCGAGGGTCCGGCCCGGCGACCTGATGGACGACTCCGGACGAGGGCTGCAGATGGTCGCGGCCGTGGTGGACGGCCTGGACGTCGTGTCCGTCGACGGCACCGGCACGATGCTGCGGTTCACGAAGCAGCTGACCTGGCGCCGCTGAACCCCTGGCCGGGCAGCGCTCAGAAATGCCCGCCGAAGTGCCCACCGGTCACGTGGCCACCGGCGCCCATGCTGCTGGGCCACGTGGTGGCGTGCACCGACGCCGGCCGGGTCCGCGGCGGCGGCTCGGGCGGCCACGGATCGGGGCGCCCGGCCCGCTCGGCGACGCTGCGGAAGTGTTCGCGGTCGTACCAGTACCGCCGCTCGGTGAGGACGGCACGCAGCTTCGTGCCGTCGGGGTCCTCGCGGTCGTACCGCTCGAACTGCCCGGTGAGGAACAGCAGCGGGAGCACCGCCCGGTCGTCGTCCTCGGGCAGGTAGCCCGCGTCGACGACGGCCGCGACCGCCTCCGGCTCGAGCTTGACCGCGCGGGCGACGAGCGCCCGGCGCATCCACCGGCGCCGCAGGTCCTCGACCGAGGGCCTGCCGAGCGGCTCGAGGGTGCGCAGCGACCGGCGTACGGCCGCGACCATGTCGTCCGGGAGGTCCGTGCCGAGCGCGGACAGGACCCGGCCGATGATGTCGTCCGCCTCGAGGCCCGTCCCGCGGGCGGCGCACGCCAGCTGCAGGACCCGCGCGTCGGAGTCGGCCTCGCGGTAGGCGTCGAACTGGCGGGTGAGCAGGAGCAGCAGCGG
Organism: Dactylosporangium sp. NPDC005555; assembly: GCF_040605635.1. Taxonomy (NCBI): domain Bacteria; kingdom Bacillati; phylum Actinomycetota; class Actinomycetes; order Micromonosporales; family Micromonosporaceae; genus Dactylosporangium; species Dactylosporangium sp. NPDC005555. The sequence goes on along the minus strand of NZ_JBEXDG010000053.1, from coordinate 12,734 downwards.
CGTCCAGGCGGGGTCGGCGGGCCGGTGACCGGCGTCGCGGACCGCGCCGACGGCCTGGGCCTCACCGAGGATGGCCCGCTCGCACAGAACCGCGACGCCCGCCTCGGCCCGCATGTCCCGCAGCGCCCGCTGGCACAGGTCGTGGACGGTGCCGGGCAGCCAGAAGCCGAGGTACTCCAGCAGCCTGCCGGCCAGCGCGCCCTGGTCGTACGCCCGCAGCAGCCCGGGCCGGTCCTTCAGCATCACGAGCAGGGCCAGGTCGATGTCGCCCGGGTCCGAGGGTAGCCGGGGGAGGTTCGGGTTGGCGGAGACGATCCTCAGCAGCGGGCCGGGCTCGCCGCCGGACCACAGGTCGCACCGGGTCTCGGCGCCGTCCGGTGCGCCGCCCAGGTAGGTCGGGCCCGGTTTCGCCCGCGGCCGGAACGCCACCTCGAGGGCGTCGAGCAGCCCGGGCTGGTCGGTGGCGGACAGCAGCTCCGTCAGCCGCTGCCGGATCCTCGCGTCGGGGAAGTGCAGGGCGGCGTCGACGAGCAGCTGCACGTGCGGATCGCCCAGGTACACGCCGGACGGCGGCACGGTGGCGGTCCGCGGCAGGCAGGCGGTCAGCCGGACCCGCGGCAGGTACGGCGACGTCGGGTCAGGCTCGAGCAGGAACTCCAGCACCGGCGCGACCCGCTCCGGCCGCTCGTGGTTGCCGAACCTGAAGGACGCCCCGGTGAGCAGGAACCACGCGCCGCGCCACACCTGCTCGCGCTCGTCCCCGCCGGCGGCCCACCACCGCTCGACCCGGTCACGTGCGCGTGCGTTGCCCTCGTACACCGCGGCCGCGAGGACGTCCTGCGCACGCTGCGGTGTACGCCATCGACGGAACAGCATCCATCTATTCTCGCACCGCCGGCATCGTTCGTGTCGAAACGACTGCCGGTGATCGGGCCGGGTCGTACCCCGGGGCAGAATTCGGTGAACGTCGAACGGGTACGGTTCGGGTGGCCTTTTTCAGGTTCACACCGGGAGACGTTCGCTTTGACCGAGGCAATGTCACCGCGTTGGCAGGAGGCCGACGCGGCGGTGGAGTCGCTCGTCGGCGCGCTCCTCGCGGAGGCTGCCCGGACCGCGGGCCGCGGCACCCGGGTGCGCCCCGGCGGCCGGAAGAGCACCCGCCACCACATCGCCGAGGTCATCCGCGCCCACGAGCTCGCCCCGGGTCTGCGGGTGGACCGCAACATGGTCGCCGCCCTGTTCATCGGCCACCGCGACCTCGTGTCCAACCCGGTGCTGGTGGTCGCCGTCGCGCGGGCGTGCAGCCTCATCGCGGGCCGGAAGCTGACCGCGAAGAAGGTCGCCCGCCTGCGCACCGCCAGTCTCCGCGTCGCGAAGCTGATCGCCCGGGCCGACGCCGACACCTACCGCGTCCCAGCCCCGCGCCCTGCGCCCTTGCCCGAGCCGTTGCCCGAGCCCTTGGCGGATCCAGTGCTCGACGAGCCTGTGCCGGTCGGTCCGAAGCGGTCCGCCGCCCCCACGCGACGGGATGCCGCCCGGGTCGCGGACCGTCAACGCCGCCGCCGCCAACGCCAGCAACTGCGCAGTCGCCGTCGCGCCCGTCGCCGGGCCATCAAGGTGCTCCTGCTGATCGCGGTCCTCCTCGTCGTCACCGGACTGCTCACCCTCGGCCGATGAGTTCCACGGCGCTCCGTCGTACCAACACCGAGACGACGAAAAGGAGCGGACCATGATGGTCGAGGTCAACGGGGTCGAGCTGTGCGTGGAGACGCTCGGCGACGCGGGTGCCCCGCCGGTACTGCTGATCGGCATCACCATGCTGACCTGGCCGGACGAGCTGTGCGCGGCACTGTCCGAGCGGCACCACGTGGTGCGGTACGACCTGCGCGACACCGGCCGGTCCACCTGCGCGGACCCGGATGCGCCCGGATACGACCTGCGCGACCTGGTGACCGACGCGTCGGAGCTGCTGGCCGCCCTGAACCTGGCGCCGGCGCATGTGGCCGGCCTGGGGGCGGGCGGCTTCATCGCGCAGCTACTGGCGCTCGACCACCCCGACCAGGTCGCGAAGCTGACGCTGGTCTCCACCCGCCCTGTCGCACCCGGCCCGGTCGACCCCGACCTGCCCGACCACGACCCTGCGACGATGGCGCAGCTGTTCAGCCGCCCCGAGCCCGACTGGACCGACCGCGACAGCGTCGTCACCTTCATGGCGGAGTCCGCGCGGCTGCTGCTGGGCTCGCGAGGGTACGACGAGCAGGACGCGCGGACCACCGCGGGCCAGGTCTTCGACCGGGCAGGCCACACCGCAGCCGCACAACGCGCAAGCCACCTCGGCACCACGTTCGCGGCGATCGACTGCACACCGCGCTGGCGGGAGCGACTCGGCGAGATCACCGCCCCGACCCTGGTGATCCACGGTGACGAGGACCCGTTCTTTCCCCACGGCAACGGCGTAGCCCTGGCCAACGAGATCCCGGGCGCCACCCTGCTCACCCTGCCGGGCATCGGCCAGGGCCTGCCACGCCCGACATGGCCCGCCGTCGGCGACGCCTTTGCTGGGGGTCAAGGGGTCGTGGGTTCGAATCCCGCCGTCCCGACATCGCGAAAGGCCAGCTCAGCTGGCCTTTTTTGTTGACCGCAGTCAATGTCTGCGTCGCGTCATGACACTTGGTTTTGCACGTACGCGCGTACTGTTTCGGCGAAGCTGCTGCTGGATGGCCTGTTGATCTCGTTCGGGCACGTTAGCGCACGGGTCTGCGCCGACCAGTCTAAGTGCCGTGATGATCGGGCCAAATGCAGATTGAGCAGGACTTTTAGGGTTTGTCCTATCAACGTTCATCTGGGAAGCGGCCCCTTTACGGCAACGGGTCGCTTCGAGTCCACTGTGGATAGTCACGACACATCTGTGACACGTACGCCCATACGGTGATCTTCCGTGAGCGCTTCTGGCGTTCGCCACGACGTGATCTGGCTGCGGCTCTGGTCGCGACGTTGTTGCAGGCCGTGGCGAGGGCTTCTCGGCACCTGTGCTGTCCGTCAGGATGGCAGCATGATCGCCGCCGCTGCCGATGCGCTTTCAGCGTCGCCTGCTGACCGCTCGGAGGTGGATGGTCCGAGCTGGTGTGAGCCGGGGCTAACGGCCCGGTCGGGGCGGTATCCACTTGCTGTCGAGGCGCCGGTGATGGCGGCCGTTGACATGCTCATGCCGGGTGTGTCGACGGTGACCCGCTATGCCCGCTATTACAGCCTCTACTGGGCTGTGGCCGCGCATGCCGAGGTGAGCGGCCTGGACCGTGAAGGGTGCCGCAGGCTGGTTCGTCGGGCCGAAGTCGGGATGGCAGTCGTCTCGAAGGAATATGACGATGCCGATCACGCGCTCGGGTTGACGCACGGTGTGGATGCGCTGGCCAGGCTGCACCCGCCGCCGGGCGGCGAGTTCGAGGTGGCCGACGGTGCCGGCGCGCGGTCGTACTCGCCGCGGTCGTGGGGGTTCTGGTCGCAGTACAACGGGCCGAGCGTCGCGCTGGGCACAGTCGAGATGGACGGCGGCGCGCTGCGCCCCGGTCGGCATCGCTGCCCGGCGCAGGTGCTGGCTATGTACGCGCCGCTATTCGACGCCTGCGAGCGGGGACAGGGGATCTCCCTGCCGTCTGCGGAGTTGGAGGCGTTGCGGCTGCAGCAGGTGCAGACGCCCGACCTCGAAGCCTTGCGCGGGGTGTTTACGGCAACGGTCCAGGGCCAGCACGACCCGTCGGCGTGGAGCGGCGACGACCGCACCCGGCGGGCCACCCTGCGGGTGCTGGCGCGCTGCTGGCAGCTGCACCCCCAGGCGAAGACATGGCTGGAAGCCTTCGTTGCCGGGGTAGCGTACGGGCCGGCGGCGCGCGACGACTCGGTGCTGGGCGGGGAGGAGCGGACGGCGGCGTGGCGGGGTGTGGTGCTGCGGCACCACTCGGTCGGTGCGTGGCGGCGTCTGTGGGCGGACCTCGTCGCGGCGGTTGGCAGCGGTGGCGCGTCCCGGCGCCAGTTGCACGAGTGGATCAGCGACCGGCTGCCAGGCGGTACCGTCGACGGCTTCGCTGAGGACCTGCCGCCGACCGATCTGGACGGTGACCCATTTCCGGCGGAGGACCTGCTCCGGCGAGCAGACATGGGTACGGCGACGGACGTCGCGGTGCTGCTGCTCGGTGCTCGCCGTCTGAACACGCTGACCGGCCTCGCTCGGCGCGGCTTCGCCGGGCAGCGGCAGACCTATCTGGATCCGAATTGGGTGGCCAACCTGCATCGAGAGTTCACCGGTCGCCCACTCGCGGAGTTGGGCCGTCGGTTGGTCGACGACATGTTGGCGCAGTCGCGTCGGGTGGCACTGCGGAAAGTGACAGTCGGCCCAGACGGCACCTTCGCGGTGTTCAGCCGGTTGCATGAGCGCAACGGCATGTACTTCGCGGACTCCGCAGAGGGCCGGGACAACATCGGTCTGCGCATCCCGCAACTGGCTGGTATCGCAACGCAGGTCGGGCTGCTCACCGCAGATCCCGCTCAGCCGGTGACCGGCCATGGGCGCGAGCTGCTGGAGTTGCCGGGATGAGCGAGGTGACGAGTGCGGTCCGGTCGCCGTTGACGCTGCTGGAGCGGTGGCGTGACCGGGTCGACCGGGCCCCGCTGCGCGAGATGCTCATCATCGGGTACACCGTCGACCTCGGCTTCCTGGAGAAGTTCGCTATCCCGACCGCTCGCGGTCTCGGTGCGCGTACCACGGTCCTCGGCGACGCTGGCCAGGCGGTGCACGACCCGGTGGACGTGCGGCGGGCGGGCCTGGCGTATCAGCACGGCCACGCGGTCTGCGACCGGGCCTTTCACCCCAAGCTGGTCGTGCTCACCGGCGACAACGACGCCGTCCTGGCCGTCGGGTCGGGCAATCCAACCATGTCCGGCTGGGGACACAACCACGAGCTGTGGGTGACGGCCCGAGGCTCCCGCCAGACCGGACCCCAGGTCATGATCGACGTGGCGGAATGGCTGCACGACCTGCCGACCGTCGTGCCGGTGGCCAGCTGGATCGCGGACACGCTGCGCCACGTCGCGGACCAGATCCGGCCATCATCGGCCGACGAGCGGTGGTCATCGTTCCGGGCGTTCGGCAACCTGCACCAGCCGCTGCTGCAACGCATTCCCGGCGGGCCGGTCGACGAGCTCCGGCTCGCTGCGCCGTTCTACGACCAGAAAGCCGATGCGGTGCGGGCGCTGATACAGCGGACCGGACCGCGGACTGTGCGGATCGCGGTGCAGCCCTCCGTCGCCCAGTTCAACGGCGACGCCCTCGTGCGAGCCGCCGTGTCCACGGAACGTCACGAGTTCCGGCTCATCGGGCGAGGGCGCGCCCGGCACGGCAAGCTGATCGAATGGGACGCCGCCGGCGCTACCGCGGGTATGACCGGCAGCGCGAACATCACCGCTTCAGCCCTGCTGATGAGCACCGTCCAGGGCGGCAACTGCGAACTCGCGGTCGTTGCGCCCCAGGCGACGCCGCTGCTGCCCGACGGCGATCCGCACCCCGACACCGAGCTCCGAACTATGGCGTCGGTGCAGCCCGAGCCGTCAGAGATGTCGGGTCCGGTGCCCGTGCTGCTCGGCTGCGCGCTCGTCGACGGCACACTTCTTGTCGAGCTGGCCGTCGTTCTTGAACAGCGGGTCGTGATCGAAACCTCGCCATCGGCTGCTCCTGGGACGTGGCAGGAGGTGGGCGCGGTACCCCACGGGCAGCGCACAGCCCGGTTCCTGGCCCTGGAGGTGACCGGCGGCGCGGTCCGCGCGTTCGTCGATGTCGATGGTGAGCGGCGTGAGTCGGCGGTCGTGTTCGTTACCGACGCGGTTCGCTGCCGGCCCCGTCGCGACACCGCAGATGTACCGCGGCTGACGCACACGTACCAGCCCGACGAGCTCTTCACCGACCCGTCGATCGCCCAACGGTTCACCACGGACTTCGCCCGGCTCGTGGAGCTGGCCGCGCCAACACCTGCCTCCCCGGGACATGACCGACCAGGGCGTGCAGACGCACCGCCCGCAGACCGGTGGGCCGACTACCTGGAGGAATGCGACCGTCGGCTCGGACCAGCCCTGTCAGGGCTGATCTTCCCGCGTCAGGCAACCACACAGCACACACCGGCTGCCGGTTGGTCCATCGATGACATTGACGAGGGCGAGGTCACCGAGGGCGAGGACGAGTCGGTGCTCGACGACCTCGACGAGGACGCGGCCGCCCGCCAGACTCCCGCCGTGCGTCCCGACGAACGCCGCCGATATCGGCGCTTCGCCGCTCAGTGGGCAGCGTCGGTGACCGGGCCGCGCAGCCGGGAGGCCGACCGGTCGACGTTGCCGGCCGCCGACCTACGCATGACGGTCGTTGCGTTGTACCTGACGCTGCTTGCTGCAGGAGTCTGGCGGGAGGAGGAGCACGAGGACTGGCGCCGCGACCTGCGCTGGCTCATCTGGTCGCTCGTCCCCGACGACCAGATCCTCGACGAGCTGCCCGCGGAGGCATTCGAGCACCTCTACGCGCTGCTCGCGGTCGCGATGGCCACCCTGCGGCACAACACCGCGCTGCACGGAGGCCGGACCGGCGACGTGTTCGCCACCGAGGCGTGGCGCGACGCCGCCGAGTGGGTTGCCGAGGCGGACATCCAGCTGGCCGAGCAACGCCTCTTCCCAGCTACCCAGCCCTTCGCCGTCCTCGCCAACGCCCGCGGCCTCTGGGACACCGTGCTCCTGGCACGCAGCACCAAGCAGGACCCGCATGCCGAGGCCCGCACCACCCTCGCCGACGCCGGTATCTCCGTCCGTCTGGACGGCAATGTGTGGTGGGTGGAAGGCGACGGCAGTGCCTACCGCAACGCCGCCCGCGCTGTGACCGAGCTCAGCCGGGCCTCTGGCCACGCCGCCGCTGTCGCGCGCAACAAGCGGCACACTGTGCTGATCGCCGTCGCCGGCAACACGATGGTGCTGGCCGACTCCCAGGCGCGCGTCTGGCGACTATACGAACTGTCCGGCACCAGGACGCCGCTGTCCCTTACAGCCGGTAACCCGGCAGCACCGCCCGGCGGGCGAACGACACCGCTCGCCGCCGTCGCCCCCATCGAGGTGCAACGCCTGAGCGAGCTGGCAGGCGTCGACCTTCCGGCCGTCGTGCGGCGCATCTGGACGCTGTCTCTGTAATCGTCCACCAACCGGCTCGTTGTCTTCTCCGCTAGCCGCATGTCCGTCAGAGAGGGGTTGTGTGCCCTGAACGAAGCGAATGCGGACAGGAGGTCCGAGCCCCGGCTGCCCGTTTCGGGTGTCCGCTCAGACCGGGGCAGACTCACAGTGAGCGGGCATGACTTGCCGCAACGGATCCCGCATGCGCGCGAGGTGAGGGGCATCATGTGGATATGAGACGAGCATTCCGAGTTGCTGCAGCGGCCGTCCTGTTCGTCGCCGGTGTGGTCGGGACGGTAGCCGCAGGCAGATTCCTGCTCGATGAAGGACTTGACCGTGCCGAGAAATGGATCTCGATCGCTGGCGTGTGCGCGTCCTTGGTTGTCAGCGCAGCAGGCTTGCTCCTCGCGTGGAATACGTGGCGGGTAGCCCGCGCAACCGGCCGAACGACTCCGGCAGTGACCGCGGGCGGTGCTGGAGCCGTGGGAATCGGCGGAACCAGCGGCGCCGAGATCCGCACGAATGTGTCGGGCGTCGTGCCGCCGGCGTCCATTCCCCCTGGGGGCCACGGTGTCCACGCGGGTGGGGCCGGGTCGGTTGCCGTCGGCGGTGACAGCACCGCGCCGATCACCACCAGAGTCACCGGTCCGAGGTCTCGGCCGCAGCCATGATCTTCCGACAACGGAACAAGGGCTCAGCTAGCGCGGCGGTTGTCCCCGCAATGGCATCCGCGCCGGGTTCAGTTGCCGTCGGAGGTGACGTTAACGCGCCTGTCACGACCACGGTCGTGCTGGGCGGTGGAGATCCGGGCCTCTGGCTGGAAGCGGACCAGTTCTTCGACTCGTACCAGGGCACTGGCCTGTACTCGCACAATTGGCCTCTGTTGGGTCGCGACGTGGAGCTGCGCGATCTGGTCGACTGGCTCAACAGGGGCCCGCGACCGGTGGCACTGCTGAGCGGACGCGGGGGGATCGGCAAGTCGCGCCTGCTACGCGCCTTCGCCGAAGCTGCAGCGGCTGAGCACGGCTACCTGGTGCGTTTCCTTGACCGAGAGGCCTCGGTTCGGCCAGCCGACATCGAGGTCTTGCCCGCATCAGACCGCACGCTAGTGATTGTGGACGACGCGCACGAGTCAACGAGTGTCGCCAACACGATCGCGGGCATTCTCCGTGTCCGACCAGGGACAAGGATCCTGCTGTCGGCCCGCCCATACGGCCTTGTGTATCTACACAGAAACCTGCGCACGGCTGGCCTGCACCCGACCGAGGTGCCGCACTGGCAATTGCCGGACCTGACGGGCACGGCAGCAACCGACTTGGCCGAGGTCGTGCTCGGTGAAGGACACGACCCAGACGTGGCGCGCCGGCTCGCGGCCATCGGCCGCGACTGTCCGCTCCTTATCGTGGTGGGCGGCAGCCTAATCCGTACCGGCAATCTCGACGCTGCCCGCGTGGGCACCGATGACCTGCTGCGCGACGAGGTGATGGACAGGTTCGCTACGGTCCTCACCAGCGACCCGGCAGGTGAGTCCGGCCTCCGGCGCGAAGTGCTGCATGCCGTGGCGGCCCTGCAGCCGTTCCGACTGAACCAGCAGGAGTTTCGATCCGCGGTCGAAGCCGTCACCAGCCGGCCATTCGACCAGGTCATGTTCCAGATCCGCGGTCTCGAAAGTGCTGGCGTGCTGCTGCGCCGCGGTGATGCAGTACGAATCGTGCCGGACCTGCTTGGCGACGCCGTACTCACTCAAGCGATCGCCGACGTCCGCTCCGGCTCCGGCATCGGCTACCTCGAGCGGCTCCTGCCTGCCACCAGCGGTGACGCTCTCCTACATTTGGTACTCAACGCCAGCCGGGTCGACTGGAACGTCCGCACCAGGGCATCAGAACCGCGGCCGTCGCTGGTGGACGCCCTGTGGGACGCGCTGGTTATACATTACGAAGTGGCTGAATATCAGGAGCAGCTGGCAATCCTCCGGCGGCTGCAACACGTCACCTTCTACCGGCCGTCCGCGCTGTGGAACATCAGCCGTCTCGCGTACAGCAGTGCCATGGCAGCGGGTGAGGGATCGGCGGCCCGAGCCAAGATCCTGGACATGCTGCCGCCAGTCCTGGAGAGATCCGCACTGGACTTTGACCGCTTCGATGACTCCGTCGACCTGCTTTGGACCCTGGCCCAACAACGCGGCAAGGCCGATCAGAACGACTTCGACCACCCCATCCACGTCCTGCGGGAACTTGCCGCATTCAAACCGTGGAAGCCAGTGTCGTTCAACATGCTGGTCGTTGGGGCGGTGAAGCGATGGATCGGTGCCAGTGGGCCGAGCCGGCCGGCCGTCTCACCGCTGGAAGTCCTGCAGCCGTTGCTGGCAACGGACAGCACCGAACAAGAGTCCGACGGGCTCACCATAATTCTGAAGCAGTACCTACTGGACCCGACGGTCGTGGAGCCGGTCCGTCGGAAGGCCGTCGACGTCCTCAGGGATGAACTGAGCTCGTCAGATCGTTGGCGGGCGACTCGTGCGGCGGAAAGCCTACACAAGGCACTTGTCTACCCCCACCTCAAGTTCGGACGCAGTGTTCCTCCAGATCAGCGAGAGCGGTGGACCCCGGATTTCGTCGAGACGCTGGGCCAGATCCGCGACGTGATCCGTACTCGACCAGTCGATCCTGTCGTCGCCATCGGTCTGCGGCGCAGTCTGCAATGGCATGCCCGCTTCGCCGCCGGCCCTACCAAGGTCGCCGCACAAGAAGTCCTCGCCGCCGTACCGGACACCGTCGAGTACGACATGGCAGTCGCCCTCCACGACGGCTGGGCTCGCCTCACTGACGACGTGGAAGACTTCCGCGAGGCGCAGCGGGCACAAGGTGAAAAGCTCGACGCTCTCAGCAGGCGAGTGTTGGAGACCTGGTCGAGCACCGCATTGCTCGAGCAGCTGGCCCGATGTATACAAGCGGAGCAAGATGCCGCGCTGACCGGCAACCGGAATCCAGACCTCTTCGCCTCCGTCCTCCTGCGGCATCAGCCGTCGCTCGCCCAGGAACTGGCAGCGACAGTGCTTCATGAACCAGACGGGACGCTGGCGATCCTGCTGCCGTGCGCGGTGGCTGAACTGGTGCGCAGCGACGCCGACGCGGGCTGGGATGTCGTCAACACGCTCATTGACCGTGACCGCCTCCGTTTAACGCGGCTTACCGCGGCAGGTGTCGGCCGGTACCGTGGTGAGGAGGGACCGATGCACGTCAAAGAACAGCCGACCCTCCGACGGCTGTTGCATCACGAGGACGAGAACATCCGATGCTATGCACTGGACGCAGTCCGCTGGATCGGGCGGTACGACCGGGCCGGCGCAGCAGATCTCGCGCTGTCGGTGTCGTTCACGCAATCGTCGACGGTCGCCCGTGAAGTGTTCGCCGCCTTCGGCGAGCACGGCTACCTGTCATACGACGACCTCGGCGAAGCGAACCGTGAACAACTCATCGACGGGCTCGCTGATCTCGCTCACCTGGACGACTACGAGGTTCAGAATTTCCTTGCCCGCACCTGTGTAGGGCACCCCGAGAGAGTGTTGGAATTGCTGAAGCGTCGCACGGCAGTAGAACGGGACGCGCCAACCGCCGGGTACCGTGCCTTGCCCTTCCACTGGGATCATGCTCTCCCGTTCCGGGAGACGACCCGCTTCGCGGAATTTCTGAACGAAACCCTCGAGTGGATCGCTGAGGGCATCGACCGCAACGGCAGTCTTGACCGGGCCGACGTGTTCGCTGCAGTGGCTGGAACGTTCGATGACGACGTCCTGAACGTGCTGGACCGAGCCATGGCGACTGGCACGGTGCAGCAAATCAGGGCCGTAGGGCTCGTGCTGTCGTACGCGCACCGCACTCTCGTCTGGGACAACCCTGACTTCGTCATCCGGGTCCTCCGAGCGGCCGAACCGCACGGTGAATCTTGCCAACGCACCGTCCGGCACGGGCTCGGCCGCTCCGTGGTCCGCGGCGGGTGGGGTGGCAAGGTCGGCGAACCGTTTCCTCAGGACATTGAGCAGCGGAACCGGAGCGCGGCCGTCGCAGCCACGCTGAGCGCGGGCTCGCCGGAGCGAGCGTTCTACGACGACCTCGCAGCGACGGCTGAAGCAGCCATTCGCTCGGAGATCGACCACGACCGGGAGTACTCCGGAAGCCGAGACTGGTAGGACGCCCGACCAATCCGATGTAGCGGTTGCCACTGTTGACGGCCACGGTGATCCGCCGGCGCGGGGCGGCGCCGTACCGTCGGATCGACGCGGCGCGTCCGAGCGTCGGCTGCCCCCCGCCGCCGGACCGGTGCGCTGCCGGGGCGTCGGTGACCGCCCAGGTCACAGCTGTGAGTTCCCCCGTTCGGTGATGACGGACAGAATGGACAACTGCATGCGTTCGGACGAGATGACCGAGGCCCGAAACCGATGGATCGACGGGGTTTCCCGCGAGGTCGTAAACGCCCTGTGGCCGGGTGACGCCGACCGCCTCCAACTCGCCGCCGAACTGGACGATCCGCTGTGGCGGGCGATGACCCTGGCGCACATCGCGATGCGCGACCTGCTCGCGTACTCAATGACGGGCACAGCGGAGCTGCTCAGCGCGTCAGGCCTGGTAGGCGGGCTGCCCGAGGGTGTGGTCGAACACCTTGTCGAACCCGTGGTCAGGCGGGTCCGCGTCCAAGGCGTTCCCGGCCCACGATGGTGGGACGTCAGAGGGTTGCACGTGCTGATGTTGGAGCTGTGGACCGCTCGGCGATCGGTGCGGGTGCCACAGGATCAGGTCGTCGCCGAGCTGCGGCGGTACTGGGCCCCGTCGAGCCCAGAGGTGATCGCCAGTCTGCTCGCGGTTGCCGACGACCCGTACGCGCAGCTGCCGGCGTCGTTGTGCGCCGCCGCGGATGCGGTGCCCGCCACCGGCGACAGAGCCGATCTGCGGCAGCTGCAGCGGATGATCACCGCCTACCGGGCGGGCGGCGGTGAAGCGGCGGCGTGGCTGGATGCGCTGTCGACCGTGTTGGCCGGACTCACGGTCGTCGAGCAGGCGCTGCTCGCCGCTGACGCGGTTGTCGACTACCACGACGGGTGTCTTGCTGCCTTTGCCGGCATGTACCACTACGAGCACGTCGGCAGGGACGCGCTTCCCGGCAGCCAGGACGAGTATCCGCGCCCAGCGCCCCAATGGGCGCAGGACCAGGTCATCAACGGTGGCGCCCGGTGCTGGCATGGGCATGCCGGGCCGCTGCCGCTGTGGTTCGCCACGACCGAGAACGACGAACACGACCGGCTCGCGGCGCCGTTGCTGCGGGACGGCCGCGTCCGTCTAGCCCGAGTGTCCTGGATAAGCTGATCATGACAAGCGTTCGGGCTGGTCAGCACTGGTTTAGCAGGGCCAGAAGCGTATGACCTAAGCTTAGGCGGCGTCTCGCCGAAGCCGAGCCTGCCGCGCACGGGGCCGAACTAGCCACGGCCTTAGCCAATTTGAGCGGTCAGCGTGCCCTGAACGGCGATGATGGTGGCGCCATCGACG
>NZ_JBEXDG010000052.1:0-78894 GCF_040605635.1 Dactylosporangium sp. NPDC005555 | reverse complement strand
TCCAGCGCGAACCGGTACGCCTGCACCGTCTCCACCACCACACCCCCGCCCCGACCGACACCGCGAACAGTATGGACCGCGGGTACGACACTTTTCCGGCAACCCACACCCACGAACACGCTCAACAGCGCTCAACAGCACTGAAGAGCACTCAACCGCCAGCAGTTGGCAGCCCCTACTTCGTCGGCGCCGGCGGATACTGCGGCCAGGACGACGAGCCCGACATCATCGACTACGCGAGCCCGCCGCCGGGCCAGCCCAACCCCTGGTGCAAGTGGCTGCCCACGGCCGCCGGCGACGCCATCGAGTTCGACGAGGACCAGGAGAAGTTCTACGACTCGGAGCGCTGGATGCTGTACCTCGTCGACACGTTCCTCCGGCCCGGCGCCACCCTCCAGGCGGAGCTGCGCGTGCCGGTCGCCGGCCGGGTCTACGCCGACGAGTTCGCCGCCTTCACCTTCGACCACGACGTCGACGGCGTCCTGCTCGCCCAGGGCGACTACGAGGAGGACGTGTGGCGGCTCATCGTCCGCCACAACACCGTGCTGTTCCAGGACGGCACCTTCCACGAGAAGGGCCCGGTCACCTGGGACACCCCCGAGGTCCCGCTCACCCTCGCCACCGGCCGCCCCACCCGCTGACCCGATGGCAACGTGGACGTGGGGCCGTGCCCCAGGTGCCGCGGGTGTTCCGCCTCCTCGCCGACCGGTTGACCGCGGCGGGCGCCACGACCGGCGGCAGCGGGCGGCGCTTGAAGAGTCCCACGCACGTGATCATCGCAGACCGCGCGCGGCCGGGCGCCGGCGATGATCAGGTCTGTGGCGGGGCGGTGCTGCGGCGGGCGACGAGGGTGGGGGAGAAGGACAGCAGGACCGCGCGGTCGCGTTTGCGTTCGATGCGTTCGAGCAGGAGCCGGGCGGCGTTGGTGCCCATGAGGTTGCCGTCCTGGTCGACGCTGGTGAGCGAGATGGGCCCCATCGCGGCGATGGTGGTGTTGTCGTAGCCGGCGACGGAGATGTCGTCGGGGATGCGCAGGCCGGCCTCGTGGACGGCGTTGAGGACGCCGATGGCGGCGACGTCGGCGCCGGCGAAGATCGCGGTGGGGCGGACCGGCCGGGCGAGCAGCTCGACGGCGGCCGCGTGGCCGCCGGCCTCGCTGTAGGTGCTGGCGACGATGTCGATCTCGGCCTCGAGGCCGCGCCGCTGCATCGCCTGCCGGTAGCCCTCGGCGCGGACGGTCTGCGGCATGGTGGCCGGGATGCCGCGGGTGGTGTCGCGGTGCTCGATGTGGGCGATACGGCGGTGGCCGAGGTCGGCGAGGTGGTCCACGACCAGGCCGGCGCCGACGAGGTCGTCGTCGACGACGGCGTCGTAGTCGGTCGACCTGCCGTGCCGGCCGATGACGACGATCGGCACGGTCCGGGTCGTCTCCTCGAGGCGGCTGCGGGACAGGACCGGCGCGATCATGATGAGGCCGTCGACGCGCCGGTCGGTGAGGGCGTCGATGATGCGGGCCTGCGACTCCGCGGTGCTGCCGCCGGGGCCGAGGACCATCTGGTAGTCGGTGCCGTCCAGATGCGCGCCGATGCCCTCGACGAGCTCGGGGAAGAAGGGGTTGCGCAGGTCGGGCAGGACGACGCCGATCGTGTAGGTCTGTCCGCGCATGCCGCGGGCGGCGGCGTGCGGCCGGTAGCCGAGCTCCGTCATGGCGGCGCGGACGCGCTCCTGCATGGCCGGGCTGACGCCGTAGGCGTTGCGCAGCACCTTCGACACCGCCGCCGGTGACACCTGGGCGAGCTGGGCGACATCGGTGATGGTGGCCCGTCGGGGCTGGGGTTCTGCGGCGGCCATCCCCGGGTCTCCTTCGTAGAACGTGTTACAGCGCCCGAAAGTCTAGCGAAGGTCTCCGGAGGCGCTCCACGACGGAAACTGATCTACACGAAACCGCCAAACGTTGGCCTTGACACGTGTTTGTGACCGTGAGAACAATGGAGAACGCTCTACGAAACACGGCAGTAACTCCGACCGCTCGGGCGCACACCCCCGCCCTGTCCGGTCGTCGAAACCTTGGCGAATCCGTTGTTGAATCGTTTCAGGAGTTCTCGTGTCGCTACGCGTCACCGGCCTGCGGGCCGAGCATCACCGCGATCCCATCGGCATCGGCACCGCCACCCCGCGGCTGTCGTGGCGGGTCGAAGCGGCGGGACCGGAATGGGTCCAGACCGGATACGAGATCGCCGTCCATGGCATTGATGACACCGAGTTCGTCTCGGGCCGGGTCGCTTCCGCGGAGCAGGTGCTGGTGTCCTGGCCTGCCGCCGCGCTGGCGTCCCGGGAGCGACGGCTCGTCCGCGTGCGCGTCTGGGGTGTGGGCGCGGACGAGCCGTCGCCGTGGAGCGACGAACTGGCCGTCGAGGCGGGCCTGCTGCGGCCCGGCGACTGGACGGCCACGATGATCGGCGCGCGGCTGCCGGTGCCGGACGACGCCGACGCACCGGCGGTGCTGCTGCGCCGGGGCTTCGACCTGCCCGCGCCCGTGGTCTCGGCGCGGCTGTACGTGACCGCGCACGGCGTCTACGAGATCGAGCTCAACGGCCGCACCGTGGGCGACGAGGTGCTCGCACCCGGCTGGACGAGCTATCACCATCGGCTGCGGTACCAGACCTTCGACGTGACCGGGCACCTCACCGAGGGCGCGAACGCCGTCGGCGCGTGGCTGGCCGACGGCTGGTTCCGGGGGCGGCTCGGGTTCCGCGGTGGCCGCCGGGCCGTCTACGGCGACCACACGGGGCTGCTCGCGCAGCTCGAGGTGCGGTGCGCCGACGGCTCCACGCACGTGATCGGCTCGGACGACCGGTGGCGGTCGGCGTCCGGGCCGGTCACCGCCACGGGCCTGTACGACGGTGAGCGGCACGACGCCCGCCGGGAACCGCCCGGCTGGTCCGCGCCAGGGTTCGACGACGCCGGCTGGAGCCCGGTGGACGCGGTGCCGCTGGACACCGCCCGCCTGGTCGCGCCGGACGGACCGCCGGTGCGCCGCACCGAGACGCTGCGCCCCGTCGCCGTCACCACCGCGCCGTCCGGCGCGACCGTGCTGGACTTCGGCCAGAACGTGACCGGCAGGCTCCGCATCCGCGTGCGCGGCGAGGCCGGCGACACCGTCGTGCTGCGCCACGCCGAGGTGCTGCAGGATCAGGAGCTGTACGTCAGGCCGCTGCGGGACGCGGAGGCCCGCGACGAATACGTGCTGCGCGGCGGCGACACGGAGGAGTGGGAGCCACGCTTCACCGTGCACGGGTTCCGGTACGCGGAGGTGACCGGCTGGCCCGGCGACCTGCGCGACGGCGACGTCGAGGCCGTCGTGTGCCACACCGACATGGTCCGGACCGGCTGGTTCTCCTGCTCCGACCCGCTGCTGGAGCGGCTGCACGAGAACGTGGTGTGGAGCCTGCGCGGCAACTTCCTCGACGTGCCGACCGACTGCCCGCAGCGCGACGAGCGGCTCGGCTGGACCGGCGACCTGGCCGTCTTCGCGCCGACCGCCGGCTTCCTGTTCGACTGCGCCGGGCTGCTCACGTCCTGGCTCGCCGACCTGGCCGCCGAGCAGGCGGAGCACGGCACCGTGCCGTTCTACGTGCCGTGGCTGGAACTGCTCGGCCCGCCCGAGCCGGCCGCCGTCTGGGGCGACGCGGCGGTCGTCGCCCCGGACGTGCTGCACGCGCGGTTCGGCGACGCCGATGTGCTCCGCGCCCAGTACCCGAGCATGACGGCATGGGTCGACCAGGTCGCCGCCCTGTCCGGTGAGCACCGGCTGTGGGACACCGGCTTCCAGTTCGGCGACTGGCTCGACCCGGCCGCGCCGCCCGAGCAGCCGGCCGCGGCCCGCACCGACCCGCACCTCGTGGCCACCGCCGCCCACGCCGACAGCGCCCGCCGGCTGGCGGGGATCGCCGCGGTGCTCGGCGAGGAGGCCGACCACGCCCGGTACAACGCCCACGCCGTCGCCGTCGTGGAGGCGTTCAACGACGAGTTCGTGACGCCGAGCGGCCGGCTGGCCAGCGACGCGCAGACCGCCTACGCCCTCGCGCTGACCTCCGGCCTGCTGGTCAAGGCCGAGCAGCGGGAGCGGGCCGGCCGCCGGCTCGTCGAGCTGGTGCGGGCCGAGGGCTACCACGTCGGCACCGGCTTCGCCGGCACCCCGCTCATCTGCGACGCGCTCAGCAGCGTCGGTGCCGACGACACCGCCTACCACCTGCTGCAGCAGCGCGAGTGCCCGTCGTGGCTGTACCCGATCACGATGGGCGCCACGACCATGTGGGAGCGCTGGGACAGCATGCTGCCCGACGGCACCGTGAACCCCGGCGACATGACCTCGTTCAACCACTACGCGTTCGGCGCCATCGCCGACTGGCTGCACCGCCGCGTCGCCGGGCTCGCCCCGGCGGAGCCCGGCTACCGTAGGGTCGCCGTCCGCCCCCGCCCCGGCGGCGGGCTGACCCGCGCCGAGGCCGTCCACGACAGCCCGTACGGCCGGATCCGGGTCGCGTGGCGGCGCTCCGGCGGGCTGCTGCACGTCGACGTGACGCTGCCGCCCGGCGTTTCGGCGACCGTCGAACTGCCCGCCGCGGACCCCGTCGAGGTCGGCTCCGGCGAGCACGCGTTCACCTGCCCCTTCCGGGACGCCGGGGACGACCCCGCCCCCGTCCCGGTGGTCCATCCGTTCGCCCCCGACGCGAACGACACCCCCCGCTCCACGAAATCGGAGGCACGATCATGAAGAGAGTTCTGCCGCGCCGGCGCATCGGCGCGTTGGCGGCGCTCGCCGCCGGCACCCTGGTGCTGACCGGCTGCAGCGCGGGCGATCTCGGCTCCAGCGACAGCGGCTCCGGCACGACGATCACCTTCCTGGCGGACAACTCCGACGCCAGCCTGAAGACCGCCGAGGCGCTCGCGACCGCGTTCAACGGCAGGAACACCGGCGTCACCGTCAAGGTCGAGACGCGCCCGCAGGGCGGTGAGGGCGACAACCTGGTCAAGACCCGGCTGGCGACCGGCGACATGACCGACGTCTTCATGTACAACTCGGGCTCGCTGTTCCAGGCTCTCAAGCCGGAGCAGAACCTGGCCCCGATCGACGACCAGCCCTACGTCGGCAGCCTCGACGGCACGTTCAAGACGACGGTCTCCGCCGGCGGGAAGCTCTACGGCGTGCCGTTCGGCGGCGCGACCGGTGGCGGCATGCTCTACAACAAGGCCGTCTACGCCAGGCTGGGCCTGCAGGTGCCGAAGACGTGGGCCGACTTCATGGCCAACAACAGCAAGATCAAGGCGGCCGGGGTCGCGCCGGTGATCCAGACCTACCAGGACACCTGGACGTCGCAGGTGATCACCCTGGCGGACTTCCACAACGTGTCGGCCGCCCAGTCCGACTTCGCCGAGCAGTACACGGCGGGGAAGGCGAAGTTCGCCACGACGCCGGCGGCGCTCAAGAGCTTCCAGAAGCTGCAGGACGTGCGCGACGCGGGCTATCTGACGTCCGACTTCGCCTCCACGAAGCTCGAGGCCGGCATCAAGCACCTCGCCGACGGCACCGGAGCGCACTATCCGATGCTGACCTTCGCCGTCGGTACGCTCGTCGGCCAGTCCCCGGACAAGGTCAAGGACGTCGGCTTCTTCGCGCTGCCCGGTGACGACGCGAGCAAGAACGGGCTCACCGTGTGGGAGCCCGCGGGCATCTTCATCCCGAAGACCACCAACGGCGCGAAGCTCGACGGCGCCCGCAAGTTCCTGACGTTCGTGGCCAGCAAGGACGGCTGCGACACGATCGCGAAGGCCACCACACCGTTCGGCCCGTTCCTGGTGAAGGGCTGCACCCTGCCCGCCGACGTGGCCGCGCCCATCAAGGACATGCAGCCGTACTTCGACTCGGGCGCCAACAGCCCGGCGCTGGAGTTCCTGTCGCCGGTGAAGGGCCCGTCGCTGGAGCAGATCACCGTCGAGGTCGGCTCCGGCATCCGCAAGGCCGCCGACGGCGCCGCGCTCTACGACCAGGACGTGAAGAAGCAGGCGCAGCAGCTCGGCCTGCCCGGCTGGTAGGACCCGTCCCGCCCGTGGCGCCGCGTCGCGCGGTGCCACGGGCCCGGGTCGAGGAGGGCCCAGCCGATCATGACGACCACGCAACAGCACCGTCCCAGGAGCCCGTATCCCTACTGGTTCTACCTGCCGGCCGCGATCGTCTACGGCACGCTCTTCCTGGTGCCGACGTTCGCGTCGTTCTACTTCAGCCTCACCCGCTGGACCCTGTTCGACCACGAGTTCATCGGCCTGGCCAACTTCCGGCAGTTCTTCGCCGAGGAGGCCCTGGTCAAGGGCTTCACCAACACGATCGTCTACGCCACCGTCACCTCCGGCCTGAAGGTCGTCCTCGGCCTCCTGCTCGCCGTGCTGCTGACCTCGCAGATCACCGCCCGTGGGTACCTGCGCTCGGTGGTGTTCTTCCCGGTCCTGGCCAGCACCATCGGCGTCGGCGTCACCTTCACCGTCCTGATGAACCCCGAGCACGGTGCCATCAACGCGTTCCTCGCCGTCTTCGGCGTCGACGGCCCCGGCTGGCTCACCGACCCGCAATGGGCGCTGCTGTCGGTGGCCCTGGTCGACGTGTGGAAGGGTGTCGGCCTCGCCACGCTCATCTACATCGCCGGCATCGTGTCGATCCCGCAGGAGTACTTCGAGGCCGCCTCCGTCGACGGCGCCGGCGCGTTCGGGCGCTTCCGCCACATCGTGCTGCCCCTGGCACGCCCGGCCACCGTCACCGTCGTCATCCTGT
This sequence comes from Dactylosporangium sp. NPDC005555, assembly GCF_040605635.1. NCBI lineage: Bacteria > Bacillati > Actinomycetota > Actinomycetes > Micromonosporales > Micromonosporaceae > Dactylosporangium > Dactylosporangium sp. NPDC005555. The sequence continues at coordinate 72,068 of NZ_JBEXDG010000052.1, read as the reverse complement.
CGCTCATCGGCGGGCTGCGCTCCTTCGACCTCATCTGGGCGATGACCCGCGGCGGCCCCGGCTTCACGTCCGACGTCATCGCATCCGTGATCTTCAAGCAGTACCAGGCCGGCTTCTACGGCCTGTCCACCGCCGGCAACGTCGTGCTCTTCGTCGTCGTCACCGCCGTCGTCCTGCCGCTGTCCTGGTTCCTCAACCGCAAGGAGGTCCAGCAGTGAGACGCAAAGCGTTGCGGCACCTGGCCGGGCTCGCCGCGATCCTCGTCTCCGGCCTCGTCTTCGTCGTGCCGTTCGCGTTCATCGTCGTCAACGCCTTGAAGGACCGGCAGCAGTCGGCGTTGCCGGACTTCTCCTGGCCCGAAAATTTCCGCCTCGTCGACAACTTCGTCGAGGTGGTCGAGGCCCGCGACTACATGCTCATCATCGCGTTCATCAACAGCACGATCCTCACCGTCGCCAGCGTCACCGGCATGGTCGTGCTCGCCGCGATGGTCGCCTTCGTGCTGCAGCGCCGGGCGAGCCGGTGGTCCCCGCTCGTCAACTTCCTGGTCCTGTCCGGGCTCATCATCCCGCCCGCCGTCGTGCCCACCATCTGGGTCCTGCAGAAGCTCGGCCTGTTCAAGACGATGCCAGGACTCATTCTCATCGAGATCGCCTTCGGGCTGTCGTTCGCGATCCTGCTCTTCCGGGCGTTCATCGCCACCATCCCGCGGGAGCTGGACGAGGCCGCGGTCATCGACGGCGCGGGGCCGCTGCGACTGTTCTTCCGCGTCGTCATGCCACTGCTGCGCCCGGTCGCCGTCACCGTCGTCGTGGTCCAGTCGGTCGCGGTGTTCAACGACTTCACGTATCCGCTGTACTTCCTGCCCGGCGACCAGAACGCCACCGTGCAGCTCACCCTCTACAACTTTTCCAGCCAGTACAGCACCCAGTACCACCTGCTGTTCATGGACGTCCTGCTCATCACGATCCCGCCGCTGCTGATGTTCATGTTCTTCAACCGCCAGATCGTCGCCGGCATGACCTCCGGGGCCGTCAAGGGCTGAGACCGGGCACGGACCATGGCCGGCGGCACGCCGCGGAGCCCGCCCTGCCCCGGCCGCGCGGCGGCCGGCGGGTGTTCGTCCGGGTGCAGCTGTGGGACGCCGGCGGCCGGGAGGTGCCGGTTGTCTGAGCCGCCGCGCCCGTGGTGGCGCCCCGACCGGCGCGACGCGCTGGTCGTGCTGCTGCTCGCGGCGATCACCGCGTACCTGCACTGGCCCCGGCCGCCGGACGGCCCGGTCGAGCTGCTCCGGCAGGGCACCGTCGCCGGCACCGGATGGAGCGTCACCACGCAGCGGGCCGGCTCGAAGACGTGCCTGCAGGTCCGCGTCGCCGGCGCCGGCCAGGCGCTGATGTGCGACCAGCACTGGGACCGCGACGTGCACCGCCTCTGGCGCGGCCCGGTCCCGGCCACGGGCGGCACGTTCATCGGCCCGCCGTCGCTGCTGGTGGTCCGGTTCCCCGCCGGCGACCAGGTCCTCGTCGCGTCCGTGCTGGACCGCGACATCGCGACGCTCAGCGCGCCGGGCGTGCAGCTGCGCACCGCACCCTTGCCCGGCACCGGCCTCGGCTACGTCGCGGGGACGCTCACCGCCGGTGACGCCGCGGCGCTGCAGGCGTTCTCCGCCACGGGCGAGCCGCTGTTCTACCACTACGTCGAGGCCCAGTAGCCGGACACGCGGATCCGGCACGGCCGTCGCCGCATAGTGCGACGCCACCTCGGTCCCCTCGAACCGGGCGCCGAGCTGACCGCCGTCGCGAACCCCGCCCCGCGCGCGGTCCTGTGGCCCGCCGCCCGCAGCCTGCCCGGCGGCCGCCGGGTCGGTCTCGCCGAGGTCGTGCGGATACGAGACGGCGACCGGCACCGCGATGGCCATCGCCGGACCGCACCGCGCGTGACGCGGGGTGGTGAAAGACGGACGCACGGTCGCGTGAGGCGGTCCGCACGGCTGAGGCATCGCAGGTGGCCGATGCCATACGGTGGCCGGACGACCTCAGGAGGTAATGTGGACATCGATGGATCCGTCGCGCTCGTCACCGGCGCCAACCGCGGGCTCGGCCTGCACATCGCCCGGGAGCTGCTGAGCCGGGGCGCGGCCGTGTATGCGACCGCCCGCGACCCGCGCACTGTCGACCTGCCCGGCGCGACGGTCCTGCCGCTCGACGTGACCGACCCCGTGTCGATCGAGTCCGCGGCCGCCGCCGCCGGCGACGTGAACCTGCTGGTCAACAACGCCGGTGTGGCCACGTTCTCCAACCTCGTCACCGGCGACCTCGACGACATCCGCCTCGAGATGGACACCCACTTCTACGGCACGCTGCGGATGATCCGCGCGTTCGCCCCGATCCTGGCCGGCAACGGCGGCGGCGCCATCGTCAACGTCCTGTCGGCGCTGTCCTGGATCACGTTCCTCGACACCACGTCCTACTGCGCGGCGAAGGCGGCGCAGTGGAGCCTCACCAACGGCGTCCGGCTCGAGCTCGCCGAGCAGGGCACCCAGGTCACCGCCGTCCACCTCGGTGCCGCCGACACCGACATGATTGCCCGCTGGGACCTGCCGAAGCTGCCGCCCGCGTTCGTCGCGACCGCCGTCGCCGACGGCATCGCCCGCGGCGACCTGGAGGTCCTGGTCGACGACACGGCCACCGGCGCGAAGGCCGCCCTCGCCGCCGACGTCCGGGTGGTGTACCCGCAGCTGCCGTGACCCTGAGCGTCAGGCAGGCCGGCGGGGCGCGGCGGCAGGGGTCCGGCATACGGTGGTGCTTTCGGCATCGAGGGGCGCACACATGGCACGGATCGATCCGGTCGAGATCATCGCGAAGGTGAGCGAGGAGAACGGCCAGCAGCGGGCGTTCGAGGTCTGGCAGCACAAGGCGGTGAAGGCCGGCTGGCCGGTGACCGTCGAGTCCTCGACGGTCGGCCAGCCGGGCCCCGAGTGCGGCGTGGTGGAGATCGAGGGCCTGCGGTACACCGTCCGCCACGACCGGCGGGTCCGGCAGCTGGTCGCCGGCGCGTGGCAGTTCACGCACGCCGCCTGGGCGGAGCCGCTGCTGGAGTGACGCACGTCCATGACGCGGCTCTCAGTGCGGGCACAGGCGGGCGGGACGATGATGCAGGTATGACGGCGGTGTTGGAGCGTCCGGCCGCAGTGCTCGTGGCCGTGTCCCGGCCATGGTTCTGGCCGGTGTCCTGGGTGCCCGCCTACCTCGGCACCGTGCTGGCGAGCCACCAGTGGCTGCCCGCGCCGGCCGACACGACTCGCGCGCTGATGGCGTTGCTCGTGCTCGGGCCGCTCGTCTGGGGCGCGGTCCTCGCCCAGAACGACCTGCAGGACCTGCGCAGCGACCGCGACAACCCACGCAAGGCGACGGCACCACTGGTCACCGGAGCGGTCTCCGCCAGGCGGCTGCGGCTCTGGTACCGGTGGCTGGCGCTCAGCTGCGTCGCGGCCGCCCTGTACGTGGGACCGCTGTTCGTCCTCGGCGTCGCCGGGGTGCTGCTGCTCGGCTGGGCGTACAGCGTGCCGCCGCTGCGGCTGAAGACCCGGCCCGGCTGGGACGTCGCGGTCAACGCGCTCGTGGTCGGGTCGTGTCACCGGCGGCGGGCTGGGCGATCACCCGGCCGCCGTGGGAGTTCCCGTGGCAGTTCGGGCTCATCGGCCTGCTGTTCGCCGCCGCGCTGTACGTGCCGACCACCGTCACCGACCTCGCCGCCGACACGGGCGCCGGCGACACGACGTTCGCCGTGCGGTTCGGTCCGCGGTCCGCGCACCGGCTCGGCATCGTGCTGTGGGGGTCGGCGCTGGCGATCTCGGTGGTGTGTGCCTGGTTCGACGTGCTCGTGCCGCGCTCCACGCTCGTACCGCAGCTGCTGATGACGCCGGTCCTGCTGGCGGCGTACGCCGTCCTGACCCGGCGCCCCACGATCACCAGGATGGCCGTGCTGTCGGTCGTGTTCGGGATCCCGACCATCGGGTTCGCGCTCGCGTACATCGGCTGAAGCCGACGTGACCTCGCCCCGGCCTATGGCCGGCTCCGCGACGCCCTGCCCGCCGGGTATGATCTTGACGTGTGACGATCTTCCCGTACGAGCCCAGCAGTCCTGAGGGCCTGGCGGCCCGGTGGGTGCAGTGGGTTGCCGCGAGCGGACCGCTGCGCAACCCGGTCATCGACGACACCGGTCGGCACGCGCACCGCCGCCAGCCCGGCGACGTCTGGTTCCTGGCGGGGTGCTTCGGCGGCGCCGTCGAACGCCACTGCACCGTTCCGGCGGGCCGGCCCCTGTTCTTCCCGGCGTTCAACATGTGGTGCCCGAACGGCACGTACATCCCGCCGATGCCCGAGGCCACCGGCGAGGCGTACGTCGACGACAAACCGCATCCGGTCGCGGCGATCGACGCGGACGAGCTCTTCGACGTGCGCGGCGTCCTCCTCAACCCGGTCACCCGCCGCCGCGGCACCGTCGGCATGCGCGTGTGGGGGCTGTGGGCGACCGTCGAGCCGCTCGACCCGGGACCGCACCGGGTGCGTTTCACCGGCACGGACGGGCGCGGCTTCCGCGTCACCGCGATGTACGACCTGACAATCGCCTGATGAGCGAATTTCACGCGCCGCTGCGGGTCCAGTTCGAGACGTTCATCGACGAGCACCGCGCCGCGCTCGCCGCAAGCCTGGACGGCGTCACCGAGGAGCAGGCGCGGCGCTCACTCGTGCCGTCCCGCACGACGCTGCTCGGCCTCGTCAAGCACGTGACGTTCGTGGAGAAGGTCTGGTTCGACGAGGCGGTGACGGGCCGGTCACGTGCCGAGATCGGCATCCCGGCCACGCCGGACGAGTCCTTCGCCCTCGACGACACGGACACGATCGCGTCAGTGCTGCTCTCGTATCGGCAGGCGTGCGAGGCGTCCCGCTCGGCGACGGCCCCGCTCGACCTGGATGACCTGCTGCCCGGCAACCGCCGCGGGCCGCTGCCGCTGCGCTGGGTCTACCTGCATGTGCTGCGCGAACTCGCCCAGCACTGCGGGCACGCCGAAATCCTGCGCGAACAGATGCTCTAACCGCGTCGGCGCTGCGCCTTCTTCGGGGCGGCCTTCTTCGGAGCGGGCTTCTTGGCGGTGGGCTTCTTCGCAGCGGGCTTCTTGGGAGCGGCTTTCTGGAGGGCCGGCGGGGGTGCCGCGGCGGCCTGCTCGCGCTGCTCCTGCAGGCGGCGCTCCTCGCGCTTGTTCTCCGCGTGGGTCTCGCGCTCCCGCACCAGCCACTCCGGCGGGTCCGCGGCCAGTGCGGTGATCTGCGCGGTCGTGAGCGGGTCGGTGATCCCCCCGCGCGCCAGCCCGCTGTTGGACACCCGCAGCCGGGCCGCGACCACATTGCGTGGGTGCGGGCCGTCGCGACGCAGGTCCGACAGCCACTGCGGCGGGTTGTGCTGCATCTCGTCGAGCTCCTCGCGGGACACCATCGCGTCCTGGAACTCCTGCGGTGTCGCGGGCAGATACACGTCAAGCTTCAGCGCCGCCGTGGAGGGCTTCATCACCTGGGACTTCTTCGGCTTGCTCACTGCGACAGGGTAGCGACCCGGTGAACGGCCGGACGCATCGCCCGAGCTTTTCGTGTCACAGGTGGCGGGTACCCTGGCCTGGACCGGTCGAGGGTTGGAGGTGCCGTGTCCGCGACGTTCCGTCTGCTCGTCGTTCCCGGGGTGACCGTGGACAAGTGGACCCGCGCCTGGTCCGAGCGCCTGCCCGACGTGGACCTGCTGGTGGAGCCCACCCCGGCCGCCGAGGCTTTCGCGCTGCTGACCGCCGGCGCCGACGCGGGCCTGGTCCGGCTCCCCGTCGACCCGGCCGCCTTCCACGCGATCCCGCTCTACACGGAGACGACGGTCGTGGTCGTGCCGAAGGACCACCTGCTGTCGGCGGGGGAGGAGCTGACCGTCGCCGACCTCGCCGACGAGACGCTCCTGAGCCCGCTCGACGACGTCCTGACCTGGCAGGAGCTGCCCGCAGCCGTCCTGGCCGAGCGTCCCGGGACGACGGCGGCGGCGGTCGAATGGGTCGCGTCCTCCGCGGGTGTCCTGGTCGTGCCCCAGTCCCTCGCCCGTGCCCACCACCGCAAGGACCTGACCTATCGGGTGGTGACGGACGCGCCGACGTCCTCGGTGGGGCTCGCGTGGGTCCGCGACCGGCACACCGACCTGGTCGAGGAGATGATCGGCATCGTCCGCGGCAGGACCGCCAACAGCACCCGCGGCCGCTCCGCCGACCCGCCGAAACGCCAGGACCGCCAGCCGGGCGGCTCGACGACCGGCCAGCAGCCCGCCCGCAGACCGTCGGGCAAGACGACCGGCCAGCCGCCGGCCCGCAGACCGTCGGGCAAGCAGCCGGGCGGCACCGGCCGCAACCCCTCGACCGGCGGCGGCCAGCCCCGCCGCCGCGGCCGCTGACGAGGCCCGTGGCGGGCATGGTCGTCGAGGGGCTCGGTGACCCGGTCGACGGGGCAGGTGCCTCAGCGAACGCCGCCCGAGCTGCGGCCAGAACGCGGGTTTCGTTGCGCCGCGCAGGTGCGTGAGCGCGGTGACCCGCCGTCGAGGACATTGACAAAGGGTGGGCGGGGCGACGAGGTCCCGCCGAGGAGGATGCGCGGGGTGGTCCGCCATCAGAGGTCGCCGACGGGGGCGTGCGCGGGGCGACGATGGATGTGGCCGAGGTCCACACTGTGCTCGGCGCGCTGCGGAGCGCGGGATGCCCGTGCTGGATCTCCGGCGGCTGGGGTGTCGACGCACTCGTCGGCAGGCAGACCAGGCCGCACCGCGACCTTGACCTGGCCGTCGACGCCGGCCGGGAGGCCGAGGCGCTGAAGGCCCTCGAAGCGCTCGGCTACGCGGTCGAGACCGACTGGCGGCCCGTCCGCGTCGAGGTGGCGAAGCCCGGCGGAGGCTACGTCGACCTGCACCCCGTGGTGTTCGGCGAGGACGGCGACGGCCGGCAGGCGGGCCTCGACGGCGGCTGGTTCGACTACCCGGGCGGAGACCTGACCACGGGCACGATCGGCGGTCGCCGGGTGCCGTGCGTCTCGGCCCGGCTGCAGGTGGCGTTCCATCAGGGGTACCAGCCGCGCGACGTCGACCTGCTGGACCTGCGGCTCCTCGAAGCGTTGCGGTAGCGTGCCCGCTGTGCCGAGCACCCTGTGGATCACCATCAACGCGAAGCTGCGCCCGCTGGACCGCGGCGACCTCTACGAGGACCCGCTGCAGGAGACCCTGGACGCGAAGGCGCCGGGCAGCGAGATCGGCGGCGGCGGGACCCTGCTGTCCGCCGAGGGGGAGCCGCTGCACAGCGACATCGACCTCCAGGTCGACGGCGATGGGCAGGCGGTCCTGGCGCTGACGATCGCCGGGCTCGAGGCGGCCGGCGCGCCGAAGGGGTCCAGGATCCGGCTGGACGACGGCGAGCCGATCACCTTCGGTGTCACCGAGGGCCTGGCGGTGTACCTCAACGGCACGGACCTGCCCGCTGAGGTGTACGAGACGAACGACGTCAACGACCTCATAGCGGCGCTGCTGGAGGCGCTCGGCGACGAGGGCGCCATGCAGTCCTACTGGGAAGGACCGCGGGAAACGGCGCTGTACCTGTACGGGCCGTCGGCCGCGCACATGGGCGAGCTGATCGCCGGGGTCCTCGCGCAGTCCCCTCTCGCGCGGCGCTGCCGGGTGGTGCCGCTGCCCACGACGTTGCCCGAGCGCTGAGGGTGAGGGCAGAAGCACGATGCGGCTGCATGTGGGGTGCGCGATGTGGACGCACAAGGCCTGGCCAGGGCATCAGCTGCCGCCAGGAGAGCGGCTGAGGGCGTACGCGGGTCACTGCAACGCCGTCGAGGGTAACACGACGTTCTACGCCACGCCGGCCAGGGACACGGTGGTGTCGTGGGCGCAGCAGACCGGGCCGGACTTCCGGTTCGTGGTGAAGCTGCCGAAACGGGTCACCCACGAGCGCCGCCTGACCGATGTGGCCGCCGACGTCCGCATGTTCCTCGACGCGATCGAGCCGCTCGGCTCCCGTAACCACGCGGTGTGGGTCCAGTTGCCCGGCTCGTTCGGCCCCGCCGACGTGCCGGTGCTGGCGGCGTTCCTGCGCCGGATGCCGCCGCGGCTGCGGTACGCCGTGGAGGTCCGCCACCCGGACTTCTTCACCGACCGCGGCTGCGCCGTCACGCTGGAGACGGCCCTGATGGCCTCGGACACGGAGTGGATCCCGTTCGACACGACCGCGTTCTTCAGCAGCCCGCCGACCAGCGACGCCGAGCGCGACGCGTGGACGAAGAAGCCGCGCGTCCCGCTGCGGACCGCCGCGCTCACGTCTCGCCCGATCGTCCGGTACCTCGGCCGCGACGACCCCGAGCGCACCGAGGCGGGCTGGCAGGACTGGCTGGACGTCGTCACCGGCTGGCTGCGCGAGGGCAGGTCACCGACCGTGTTCGTGCACACCCCCGACAACGCTGACGCGCCGGCGCTCGCCCGCAGGTTCCACGACGCGGTACGTGCGCGGCTGCCGCAGTTGGAGCCGCTGCCCGACCCGGATCCGGTCGAGCCGCTCACCCTGTTCTGAGCGCGCGACGCCCCGCACGCGGCTGCGTGCGGGGCGTCATTCTACTGGATCAGCGCAGCGACCAGACCTGGTTGGACTGGGTGCCTCCGCCGCCGAAGCAGTCCCAGATCTGCAGGCCGGTGCCGTTGGCGGTGCCCCGGCCGGTCGCGTCGAGGCACTTGCCCGACGCGGGGTTGACGATCGTGCCGTTGCCGTTGACCACCCACTGCTGGGCGGAGTTGTTCAGGCACGTCCACAGCCACACCTGCGCGCCGTTGGCGGTGCTGGCGCCCCGGACGTCGAGGCACTTGCCCGACTGCGGGTTGACGAACGTGTTGCCGCTGCGGGTCCACTTCTGCGCGCCGCTGCCGTTGCAGTCCCACAGCTGGACCTTGGTGCCGTCGGCGGTGCCCTGCGCGTCGACGTCGACGCACCGGCCGGAGCCCTGCCCGACGATCGTCTGCCCGCCACCGGTGTTGCCGCCGGTGGTGCTGTAGCTGAAGTTGGTGACGGCCATCCCGGCGCCGCCCTGCCACGGCTCGAACCCGGCCTGCACGCTGGTCATGTACCACGAGTTCTGCGCGTACCCGCGGGCCAGCATGTCGTTGTAGAAGTCGCGGACCGCGAAGCTGATCGAGCCGGTGCCGGCGGTGCGCACGTACGACACGACGTTCCAGCCGATGTTGCCGAACCACACGTCCCACGTGCCGCCGGCGAGGTTCACGGTGGCGACCCGCCCACCGACCGGCTGAGGAGCGCCGGCGTGGTTGAGCCACACCATGAGCTCCGCGCCGGTGTTCTGGCCGTCGGTGCGCGGCGTCGGGTCGAACCAGACGTCGTAGGCGGCGTCCCACTGACCACCGGCGTACGTCATCGACACGCTGGTCGTCACGTTCTGGAACGTCGCGTCGGACACCCGCATCGGCATGCCGCTGCCGGACGTGCACAGTGTGTAGTGGCACCCGGCGAAGATCGACGGGTATGACCCGGGTGCGCCGTTGGTCGGCTTGTTGTGATCCGAACGGGTCAGCTGGAAACCGTTCGCGGTCACATTGATGCACTGGGTGGTGTCGTCACCCCAGTTGTTGTTCTGGACGTAGTACTTGCCGCCCTGGACGGCGGTCGAGCCGAACTTCTCGCAGATCACCGTGTCGGCGTGCGCACTGGTCGTGTGCACGAGACCGATCGCGGTGCCGGCGAGACCGATCACAGCGGCGGCGAGTATGGCGCGGATGCGTGGCAACATGTGCTCCTCGCTGGGTTTGGCGGAACCCCTGGTTCTGGACGCACGCACCGTAGATCAGCGATGACCGACGGTTCCACTTTTCGCGAACAATCGGCATCGATGTCCCGGGTCATCCGGTGTCGTGTCGATACTGTGAACGACACGTTTCGAAACGGCTTCGGGATCATCGGTTCGGGTCCATACGGTGTCGGCATGTTGCGACGATTCCTCGCCGTCCTGGCGCTGATCGCGCCGCTGCTGGTGCTGTCCGCACCGGCGCCGGCCGGCGCTTCGACCTTCGCGCCCGCCGGTGGGCGGCTGATGTTCGCCGGCCAGTCCACGAAAGTGTCGTGGGACGACTACACGTCATTCGCCGCCGCGCCCAGCGGCGGTTCCGTCTACTACGAGGTGAAGTCCGGCACCTGGGTCAACTCAGGGCACCGCGACTACGCGACCTTCCTCGCCCAGCAGGGCAGGATGATCCAGGTCGGCGTGTCGTGGAAGGACAACCCGCCCGGCTTCAACGGCGGCGACGAGAACACGAAGGCGGCCCGGTCCCGGGCGGTCACCGCCGAGCTTGCCGCCGGCGGTTACGCCGCGCAGTTCAACCAGCTCATCGCGTTCATCAACCAGTACCCGAACGCGAAGTTCTTCCTGCGCCTCGACTATGAGGTGTCCTCCTTCTACCACTGCACCGACGCTTCGTGCAGTTCGTACAAGAACGCGTTCGCCCGTATCCGGTCGCTGATCGAAGGTGCGAAGCGGCAGGACAACGTGACCTACGTGTTCCATCCGGTCCGCGGTGAGTACGAGCAGATGTACCCCGGCGACGCCGTCACCGACTGGGTCGGCGTGTCCGTCTTCGCCCACGAGCTGTGCATGCCGATCTACGACAACGGCTACCTCTACAACGGGACGCCGCCGCAGAACTACGACACCGCCGCCCTGCAGTGCCGCAACGCCTACATCGGCACCGACTCGTCCGGAAACCAGGCAGCGATCTGGAAGAACTGGGACTACGACGGCAATGTGCTCAAGATGATGAAGTTCAGCAAGGACCACGGCAAGCCGATGATCGTGTCGGAGTCCGGGATGATGAACTTCACCGACAACGGCGGCGACACCGCCGGCATGGAGGAGACCCGCGGCGACATGTGGGTCAAGCGGCTGTTCGGCCTGATGAACTACAGCGGCCCGATCCCGAACCTGCCGGGCAGCTACGACCTGCGTGACGTCATCAAGGCCGCCGTCTACATCGATCTGGACTTCCGGTACGGCTGGGACGGGATTCAGGACGGAAGTTTCGACTTCCCCGTGAACTCGACCTGGTTCGTCGACGGGCGGTTGTCCCGGTACGGCGCCGCGAAGGCCTCCTTCTGCCAGGGCCTGACCGACCGCGGCTTCGTCACCACCTGCGGCGGCGGCAGCACCGGCACCGTCAACCGGATCATCGGCCAGGGTTCCAACCGGTGCGTCGACGTCAGCGGCGGCCGCACCACCGACGGCGCCGCCGTCCAGCTGTGGGACTGCCTCGGCAACGGCGCCCAGCAGTGGCGTCGCCAGGGCGACACGTGGGTCAACCCGCAGTCGGGCAAGTGCCTCGACGCCGCGGGCGCCGGCACCGCCGACGGCACCCTCGTGCAGCTGTGGTCCTGCCTGAACAACAGCGCCCAGCAGTGGCAGCCGCGGGCCGACGGCTCGTTCTACAACCCCGCCTCCGGCAAGTGCCTCGACGCGACCGCATGGGGGACCGGCAACGGCACCCGCCTGCAGCTGTGGACGTGCAGTGCCGGCCAGTCCAACCAGATCTTCCGCCTCGCGTAACCGAAACAGACACCCCCCCGGTAAGAACGAAAGGGAAATCCGCCAAATGTCCCGAAGACTCCTGATCGGCTTGGGCATCTTTGTGGCGACCGCCGTCGCCGTGCCCGTCATCACCGCCGTGACCACGCAGACCGCCAGTGCGGTGGCCGGCCGCAACCTCCCGCCCAACGGCAAGGTCATGTTCCTCGCCGGTCAGACCACCCCCGACCTGACCGCGTACAAGCAACAGGTGCTCGACGTCGACGCGTCCTTCCCCCGCCCGGGCGGCGTCACGCTGTACACCAACATCTCCCCGAACGCGTGCAACGGCCTGACCGCCACGTGCAACCTGAACGGCAACATCTTCAACTTCAACCAGACGCTGTCGGAGTACCCCGGCGCCGCGCTCGCCGTCGGGCTGTACCTCGCCGACAACCCCGGCTGCCAGAACCAGCCGCTGCGGGCCATCATCGGCCGGCAGGACGCGGACATCGCGGGGGCGCTCGGCGCGCAGTACCGGCAGAACCTCGACAACCTGATCGTCTACCTGCGCAACACCAACCGGGCGGTCTACCTGCGGGTCGGCTACGAGTTCGACGGCCCGTGGAACTGCTACAACTACGACTTCTACAAGGCCGCGTTCCGCGTGGTGAAGCAGCGCATCGACGCCCTCGGCGCCACGAACGTGGCCACCGTGTGGCAGAGCGCCAGCTACGCGAAGGACGGCGACGCGCAGTACAAGTTCGACTTCAGCAACGCCAATCACCTCGCCGACTGGTACCCCGGTGACGACGTCGTGGACTGGGTCGCGCTGAGCACCTTCTACTGGGACGCCAACTACCGCCAGTACCAGTGGGCCTGCGACAACCCGACCAGCAGCCCGAAGGTCCTCTACGACCGGGTGCTCAACTTCGCCCGCAGCCACAACAAGCCGGCGATGATCTCGGAGTCGACCCCGCAGGCGTACCGCACCGCGCAGCTCGACGCGAGCTGCACCAACGTCAACAACCGGGTCTCCCTCGGCGGCGACTGGTCGAAGCTCGGCACCTGGTACAACGAATACTTCAACTACATCAACACCAACGCCGACGTGCTGCGCGGCGCGGCGTACATCAACAGCAACTGGGAGGCCATCGCCCAGTTCGCCTGCCCGCCGGGCGCGTCCTCCGGTCAGCCGGGCTGCTCCGACGGGTACTGGGGCAACAGCCGCATCCAGGACAACGCCAGCATCCAGGCGGGCTTCAAGCGGGAGCTGCAGAACTCGCTGTTCGTCAACGGCACCCTGACCGGCCGCGGCGCCAACTGGGGCGGCACGCAGCCGCCGGCGGCGCGCACGATCGTCGGGGTCGGCTCGAACCGGTGCCTCGACGTGTCCGGCGGTCGCACGACCGACGGCGCGGTGGTGCAGCTGTGGGACTGCCTCAACAACGGCGCCCAGCAGTGGCGGCAGGAGGGCAACGCCCTGGTCAACCCGCAGTCGGGCAAGTGCCTCGACATCGACCGGGCGCTGACCGCGAACGGCACGAAGGTCCAGCTGTGGACGTGCTACGGCAACACGGCCCAGCAGTGGGTGATCCGTGCCGACGGCTCGATCTACAACCCGCCGTCCGGCCGCTGCCTCGACGCGTCCGGCCGCGGCACGGCCAACGGCACCCCGATGATCATCTGGGACTGCCTGGGCCTGCCGAACCAGCTGTGGACCGTCCGCTGAGGTCGTAACCCGCAGGAAAGACCCGTGGTGGCCGTCGGCGTCGGCTGCCACGCCCGAACCCGGCGGCGGTGAGCAGGGGTGCCCACCGCCGCCGGACCCTGCGTCGTGGAAGACCGCATGTAAACAACCGAAAAACATCGAAACCGCTCGGTGCCTCGGCCGGCGGAAACCTACCTTGGGGGCCCATCCACAAGGAGGCTCGATGAAGGCAACCGTCCGCCAACGGCGGCCGCTCCTCGTCGCCGGCGCCGCCCTGCTCATGGCCCTTGTCAGCCAGAGCGGCGCCGTCGGCGCGCACGTTGCGACCGAAACGGCCGGGCAGGTTTCGGTGTTCGGCGCCGACGCCCGTGCCATCGCACAACCGTCCGACGACGCGGCCCGCGGCCTGGTCCACCGTGGCCTGGTCGCGGACAGGACCGGGCCGTGCGTCGGCGGGCTGCGCGTCACCGGCGTCAACCCGGTCATGTGCACCCACGGCCCCGACGCGCCACCGTTCGGCCTCAGCGTCAGCAGGCAGGTGGCCGCCGCCTCCGCCGCGGTGGCCGCTTTGCCGGTCTGCGAGGGCGACGGGGTCTCCGGCAGGCGCGTGGAGATCCTGTACGTGCACGGCAACACCGACCGCTACGGCCAGTACCTGGAGACGTTCCGCCAGATCGGTGAGGGCGTCGACGTCATCTACAACGAGAGCGCCCGCGAGACCGGCGGCGAGCGGCACGTCCGCTTCGTCACCGAGAACGTCAACGGCCAGTGCCGCCCGGTGGTGCGCAACGTGCGGGTCGCCGACTCGGCGCTCGGCGAGTTCGGCGCCAGCGTCAACGCGGTCCGTGCGCTCGGCTACAACCGCACCGACCGCAAGTACATGATGCTCACCGACGCGGGCGTGTACTGCGGCATCGGTGGCTTCGCCGGCGACACCCGCAAGAGCGACGACAACCGCTCGAACTTCGGCCCGGAGTACGGGCGGTCCGACAACGGCTGCTGGAACGCCGCCGTCGCCTCGCACGAGCTCGGGCACAACCTCGGCGCGGTCAACAACAACGCGCCGAACGCGTCGGGCGGCGCGCACTGCACCGACGAGTACGACGTCATGTGCTACTCCGACGACCCGTTCCACCCGCCGATGCGCTACGTGTGCGGCGACCGCAACCACGAGAACCGCCTGGACTGCAACCACGACGACTACTACTCGACGGCCCCGGCGCCCGGCTCGTACCTGGCGAACAACTTCAACGTCGCCGACAACCTGTTCCTGATCCGTGGCGGGCAGGCGCCGGTGCGCACGATCGTCGGGGTCGGGTCGAACCGGTGCCTCGACGTGTCCGGCGGTCGCACGACCGACGGCGCGGTGGTGCAGCTGTGGGACTGCCTCAACAACGGCGCCCAGCAGTGGCGGCAGGACGGGAACGCCCTGGTGAACCCGCAGTCGGGCAAGTGCCTGGACATCGACCAGGCGGCGACCGCCAACGGCTCGAAGGTCCAGCTGTGGACCTGCTACGGCAACACCGCCCAGCACTGGGTGATCCGCTCCGACGGCTCGATCTTCAACCCGCCGTCCGGCCGCTGCCTGGACGCGTCCGGGCGCGGCACGGCCAACGGCACCCCGATCATCATCTGGGACTGCCTGGGCCTGCCGAACCAGCAGTGGACGGTCCGCTGACCGTTGTACAGCCGCCGCCGTGGGTCCTCAGTGGGCCCGCGGCGGCGCCGTGCTCTCCCGGACCACGAGGTCCGTGGCCAGCTCGATGCGGGTCGACTCGAGGCGCTCGCCGTTGACGATCCGCAGCAGCGTGCGGGCGGCGACGACGCCCATTTCGTGCAGCGGCTGACGCACGGTGGTGAGCGGCGGCGCGGTCCACTGCGCGAAGTTCAGGTCGTCGAAGCCGACCACGCTGATGTCGCCGGGGATGGTGAGCCCGGCGCGGCGGACCGCCTCGTAGACCCCGGTCGCCTGCTGGTCGCTGCCGGCGAAGATGGCCGTCGGCGGGTCGGGTAGTTCGAGCAGCGCCTGCGCGGCGTGCAGTCCACCGTCGTGGTGGAAGTTGCCGTACCGGATGAGCCGCCGGTCCACCGGCAGCCCAGCGGACTCCAGGGCGGCCCGGTAGCCGGCGATGCGGGCGCGGGTGCACTGGAACTGCTCGTGGCCGCCGATCGCGGCGATGCGCCGGTGGCCGAGGGCGGCGAGGTGCTCGGCGGCGCTGTAGCCGCCGGCGAAGTTGGTGGCGCCGATCGCGGGCGTGCCGGGCGGCGGCTGGTTGACGGCGTCGACGATGACGAACGGCAGGTTCCGGCGGGTCAGGTCGTCGTGCTGGCGCTCGGCGAGCTCGGACAGCACCAGGATCGCGCCCTCGGAGCCGCGGGCCAGCAGCGACTCGACCCAGCGGCGGGTCAGCGACTGCCGATTGTGCACGGCGGAGACGACGAGCGCCAGTCCGGCCTCCTCGACGACCTCCTCGACGCCGGTGAGGATCGACAGCCCCCACACGCTGTCGAGCTCGTTGATGACGAGATCGACGAGGTCGTTGCGGCGCCGGCGGCCGTTCTTCGCCGCCCGCGGCCGCTGGTAGCCGCGCTCGGACATGAGCCGTTCGATGGTTTCGCGGGTCTTCGCGGCGACGTCGGTGTGGCCGTTGAGCACCTTGGACACGGTCGAGATGGCGACGCCGGCCTCCTGGGCGATCTCCGCCATGGTCGGCCCGGTTTTCATCGTCATGGGGCACCTGTGTTTCGAAAACGATTGTCGAACCTGCGGGGCGTGGCTTGTGATCGGCACCGTACACCCCACACCCCCATTCCGAAACATTTCCCGAAATATTCGGAAATGCTGGCGAATGTTCTGATGGAAGGACGGTACGGCGCATGCGCCGTTCAGTGCACCTCCGCCTCGCCGCGGGCATCCTCACCACCGCCGCTGTGATGGTGAGCGCCGCCTGTGGAAGCTCCGGCCCGGGCACCTCGAAGCCCGGCGAGCCCAGCAAGGTCTCCGTCTGGGCCCTGCAGGACGCCGCGGTCAACCCGATCGCGACGGCCAGCATCGACGCGTACAACAAGGCCAACAACAGCAAGATCGAGCTGGTCACGTATGTCAACGACGCCTACAAGCAGAAGCTCCAGGTCGCGATGGGCTCGCCCGCCGCGCCGGACGTCTTCTTCAACTGGGGCGGCGGCAACCTGGCCGAGTTCGTCAAGGCCAACCAGGTCGCCCCGCTCGACGACGCCCTCGCCAAGAACCCGCAGCTGAAGGACAAGTTCCTGCCCAGCGTCCTGGACGTCGGCAAGGTCGGTGGCAAGCAGTACGGCCTGCCGATGCTCGGCGTGCTCCCGGTCGTGCTGTTCATCAACAAGGACGTCTTCGCCGCCGCCGGTGTGCAGCCGCCGAAGACCTACGCCGACCTGCTCAGCCTGGTCGACACGTTCAAGGCCAAGGGCATCACCCCGATCGCCCTCGCCGGCTCGCAGGGCTGGACCGAGCTGATGTGGCTGGAGTACCTGCTGGACCGCATCGGCGGCGCCGACAAGTTCGCCGACATCGCCGCCGGCAAGGAGGGCGCCTGGCAGGACCCGGCCGTCGTCAAGGCCCTCGGTGAGATCCAGACCCTGGTGAAGCGCGGCGCGTTCGGCACGAACTTCGCCAGCGTCAACTACGACAACCAGGGCGCCTCGAAGCTCTTCGCGACCGGCAAGGCCGCCATGCACCTCATGGGCACCTGGGACTTCTCGGTGCAGAAGGACGCCAACCCGGACTTCATCAAGAACGGCAAGCTCGGCTTCACCGCGTTCCCCGCGTACGAGGGCGGCGCCGGCGACCCGAAGTCCGTCGTGGGCAACCCGAGCAACTACTACTCGGTCAACGCCGCGTCGAAGAGCAAGGACGCCTCGATCGACTTCCTGACCAAGGCGCTCGCGTCCGACCAGTACGTCAACGGCCTCATCGACGCCGGTCAGGTACCCGCCATCAAGGGCGTCGAGAACACCCTGAAGTCCAAGCCCAACGCCGACTTCACCGGCTTCACCTACGACCTCGTCGCCAACGCGCCCAGCTTCACCCAGTCCTGGGACCAGGCGCTCACCCCGTCGGTGAGCACCGAGCTGCTCACGAACCTGCAGAAGCTCTTCCTCGGGCAGATCACGCCCGACGCCTTCGTGGCCAACATGGCCAAGGCGAAGTGACAACGTCCAAAGCGGCGGCGCGGCCCGGAATCATCTGGGCCGCGCCGGCGGTCCTGTTCTTCGCCGCGTTCGGCATCCTGCCGGTCTTCGCGGTCGTCTACCTCAGCTTCACGACGTGGAACGGGCTCGGTGACCCGGTCTGGGCGGGCCTGAGCAACTGGGCGGCGCTCGCCGACGACGCGGAACTGTTCAACGGCATCGGCAAGACCCTGCTGCTGACCGTCGTGTCGTGGCTCGGCCAGACGCCGCTCGCGCTGCTCATCGGCGTGTGGGCGGCCGGGCCGCAGCGCAGCCGGGCGGTGCTGTCGACACTGTTCTTCCTGCCGCTGCTGCTGTCCACCGCGGCGATCTCGGTAACGTTCGTGTCGCTGCTCGACCCGAACTTCGGGCTCGCCGCCGACTACGGCAAGTACCTCGGCGTGCCGGACGGCAATTTCCTCGGCTCGCCGGAGAAAGCGCTCTACGTCATCGCGTTCGTGATCGCGTGGCAGTTCGTGCCGTTCCACACCCTGCTGTACCAATCGGCGACCAGGCAGATCCCGGTGTCGCTCTACGAGGCGGCGCAGTTGGACGGCGCGACGGGGGTGCGGCAGTTCTTCTCCATCACGCTGCCGCAGCTGCGCAACACGATCATCGCCTCCTCGGTGCTCATCCTCGTCGGCTCGCTCACGTACTTCGAGATGATCCTGCTGATGACCAACGGCGGGCCCGGCACCGCGACGCGGGTCCTGCCCCTGCACATGTACATCAAGGGCTTCGTCGGCTTCGACATGGGCTACGCCAGCGTCCTGGCCGTCCTGCTCGTCACGCTCGGCACCGCCCTGTCGGTTGTCGTCGTCAGGCTCACCGGCTACCACCGGATGGCCAGCGACCGGGAAGGTGCCTGATGAGCCTCGACCTCGCCCGCCGGCCGGCGCACCGCAGCCGGCCGTCGGTATCGTTGCCGCCGCCCGGCCCCCGCCGGCGTGGCCGGCCGAACGTCCCGGCCGGGGTCGCCGCGACGGTATGGCTGCTGATCGTCGCGGTCCCGGTGTACTTCGTGGTCGTCACCGGCTTCCGCACGCCGGACCAGTACATCGGGCAGGGCCCGCTGGACCTGCCGACCAGCCCGACGTTGTCCAACTTCACGTCGCTGTGGGACCTCGGGTTCACCAGCTACCTCACCAACAGTCTCATCGTCGCGTTCGGCACGGTGACGCTGGTGCTCGCGGTCGCGCTGCCGGCCGCGTACGCCATCGTGCGCAACCCGAACCGCACGGTCCGCTCCATGTTCAACGTGTTCCTGCTCGGCCTCGCCGTGCCGGCGCAGGCGGTCATCGTGCCGATCTACCTGATCATCACCCGCCTGCAGATGTACGACACCCTGCTGGCGATCGTGCTGCCGACCGCGGCGTTCTCCCTGCCGATCGCGATCGTCGTGCTCACCAGCACGTTGCGCGACATCCCGAACGAGCTGTACGAGGCGATGACGGTCGACGGTGCCACCGCCGGGCGGATCTTCGGCCGGCTGGTGCTGCCGCTGGCCCGGCCGGGCCTGGTCAGCGTCGGCATCTTCGTCGGGCTCGGCGCCTGGAACGGGTTCCTGTTCCCGCTGGTGCTGACGCAGAGCGACGAGCAGCGGGTGCTGCCGCTGGGCCTGTGGAACTTCCAGAGCCAGTACGGGACGAACGTGCCCGGCCTGATGGCCGCGGTCGTGCTGTCCGCGCTGCCGGTCCTGGCGCTGTACCTGTTCGGCCGCCGTCATCTGCTCAGCGGGCTCGCCGCGGGCTTCGGCAAGTAACACTCTCACGAGGGACGACCAATGACTGCCGGCTCCATCCGAAACCCGGTCCTGCCCGGTTTTCACCCAGACCCGTCGATCCTGCGGGTCGGCACCGACTACTATCTCGCCACGTCGACCTTCGAGTGGTACCCGGGCGTGCGCCTGCACCACTCGAAGGACCTGGTGCACTGGCGGCCGATCGGTGGTGCGCTGGACAGCGTCCGGCTGCTCGACATGACCGGCAACCCCGACTCCGGCGGCGTCTGGGCGCCCTGCCTGTCCTATGTGGACGGGCTGTTCCATCTCGTCTTCACCGACGTGAAGTCCTACTCCGGCTTCTGGGACACCCCGAACTACCTGGTGACCGCGCCGGCGATCGACGGGCCGTGGTCGGCGCCGATCCCGTTGCACGCGCAGGGCTTCGACCCGTCGATGTTCCACGATCTCGGTGGTGACGGGCGCAGTTGGCTGCTGTCGAACCGGACGGACTGGCGACCGGGCCACGCCTGGGCCAACGGCATCATCGCCCAGGAGTACGACCGTAACGCCCGCAAGCTCGTGGGCGACCCGGTCGACCTCTACACGGGCACCGCCGCCGGTATGACCGAGGGACCGCACCTGTACCAGCGGGACGGCTGGTACTACCTGGTCACCGCCGAGGGCGGCACCGAATGGTTCCACCAGGCGACGGTCGCCCGGTCCCGGGACCTGTTCGGCCCCTACGAGTCGGACCCGGCGGGCCCGCTCATCACCGCCGTGCACCGTCCCGACCTGGCGCTGCAGAAGGCCGGCCACGGCAGCCTCGTGGAGACCCCGGACGGCGAGTGGTTCTTCGCCCACCTCACCGGCCGGCCGCTCAGCCCCCGCGGGCGCTGCGTCCTGGGCCGGGAGACCGCGATCCAGCGGGTCACCTGGACCGCCGACGGCTGGCCGCGCATCGACGGCGGCGTCCCGCACGACGTCGTCCAGGGCCCCGACCTGCCGGCGCACCCGTGGCCGGACGAGCCGGAGACCGACGACTTCACCGGGCCGGTGCTCGGCCAGCAGTGGAGCACGCTGCGCCGCCCGGCGGACAACACGTGGGTGTCCACCCACGCGCGCCCCAGGCACCTGCGCATCCACGGCGGCCGCTCGCCGGGCGCCACGTCGGGGGAGAGCCTCGTCGCCCGCCGGGTCCAGCACACCCGGGCGACGTTCGAGGCGACGGTGGAGTTCGCGCCGGCGCACTTCCAGCAGATGGCCGGGATCACGGCGTACTACAACAGCCGCAACTGGTTCCTGTTGCGGGTCGGGTTCGACGAGGTCTCGGGCGCGTTCGTCGACGTGCTGTCCAGCGACCGCGGCAGGGTGCTCGCGCACGGCCCGGCCGTCCCCGTCGCCGGTCCGGTCCGGCTGCGGCTCGACCTCGACGGCGGGGTGCTGCGCGCCTCGTACGGCGACGTCGAGTGGGGCCCGTTCGACGCCAGCATCCTGTCCGACGAGTACGCCCAGGAGTCCGACAACGGCGTGCCCCGGGCGTGGGGTTTCACCGGCGCGTTCTTCGGCCTGTGGGTGCAGGACATGACCGGCGGCGGCCGACCCGCGGACTTCTCCGCCGCGACCTACAAGCCGCAGCGCTGAGCCGTTGTCACGGGGTCCTCCCGCCGCCTGCGGGAGGACCCGGGCTTCGTTACTCAAGCGCCTGCTTCGCGGGGTGATGAGACTACTTCATCTGTCGTCCGACCCGTTCCACCTGCGACTGCGCGCCATAGGATGCATCTGCACGTGCATCTGCGCATGAGAGGGGTTCGCGTGACTGATGGTGACCGGCTGCTGCTGCGGGAGGCGCCGTCGCTGTTCGGGATCGTCGCCGATCCCGAGGACGACGGCCACCCGTGCGTCGTCGCCTGGGGGCACCAGCTCGCCGACAGGGCCGTGACCAGCTGGTTCCTCGCCGACGGCAGCCTCGAGGTGGCCGTGTTCGGCTCCGCCGAGGCGGCCCTGGAGACCGCGGAGACGCTGTATCCGGCCCGTCTCGTCTGGGTGCTGCCGGGGTGCCCCACGGTGTGACCGCTCATGCGACTTCCGCGGTGGCCGATGGTCCGTCGTGGCGCCACTCAAACGGGACCCTGTCCTCCTCGGCTTCGGTCTGCTGACCGTCGCCGTCGTGCTGTGGTTCCTGGCCGGGCCGGGTGACAGCAGGTCCTCCTGGCTGATCCAGACGGGCCTGGACGTCTCGCTCGTGTGGTTCGCCCGGCGGCTCATGCTGCTCGTCACCGAGCCGTCCGCGCGCCGGTTCTGGCGGTCGATGGCGATCACCGCCCTGTGCTGTGCCGTCGGGGACGGCTACCAGTCCTTCCTGGTGCTGCGGCACCCCGAGACGACCGAGGTCAGCATCGTGCAGGCCGGCCTGGTCGTGTTCGGCATGACCGTCATGGTCGTCACGATGCTCGTCCACCCGCTCGGCGCCGCCGGCAGGCAGCGGCTGCGGCTGTGGCTGGACGCCGTCACCGTCCTGGCCGGTGTCGCGGTGTTCCTCTGGTACTTCTCGATCGGCGCGCGACTGGGCGCCGGCAACGTCGTGGACCGCCTCACCGCGGCCGCCATCTCGGCGGTCATGCTGGTCATCGTCTTCGGTGTGCTGAAGCTCGTCCTCAGCGACACCGCGCCGTTCACCATGGCCGCCGGCATCGCCGGCAGCATCGGCACGGCCGGCACCGCCGTCGGCGCGTCCGTCGCCACCGTCCTCACCGGCGCGTCGAACCCGGCCCTCATGAGCGTCGCCCAGCTCATCCCCTGCATCCTGGTCGCGTTCAGCCTGCGGCTGCAGGAGCTGCAGACCCTCCGCCGCGACGGCGCCTGGACCGGCGGCACGCGGCGCCGCTTCAGCCTGATGCCCTACCTGGCGGTCATCGCCACCCAGATCCTGCTCGTCGCCGCCCTCGTCGAGGTCCGCCCCGACGTGCGGATCTGGGGCGTGACCGCCGGCGTCGTGGTCATCACCGGGCTCGTGCTGACCCGGCAGCTCGCCGCGTTCCACGACAACGACCGGCTCCTGACCGACCTGGACCGCAGCATGCTCGACCTGCGCAGCCAGAAGGAATGGTTCAGCTCCCTGGTCCAGCACGCCTCCGACGTCACCCTCGTCGTCGGCGCCGACGACACCGTCACCTACGCGAGCCCCGCCGCGATCCGCGTCCTCGGCGAGGACCCGTCGCAGGCACTCGGCGCTGTGCTGCGGCAACGCGTCCACCCGTCCGACGTGCCCGCGTTCGACGCCTTCGCGGCCTTCTCCGACGGGTCCTCCGCCGCCTCGGTGCAGGTCCGGCTCCGGCACGCCGACGGCAGCTACCGCTGGCTCGACGTGGTCGGCGCGGACCTGCGCAACCACCCGAGCGTGCGCGGCGTGGTGTACAACGCCCGCGACATCACCGAGGCCCGCGCCCTGCAGGACAAGCTGCGCCGCCAGGCGACCCACGACAGCCTGACCGGCCTCGCCAACCGCGCTCTGCTCGGCGAGCACCTGCAGCGCCGCGGCGACGCCCGGACCGGCGTGCTCGTCATCGACCTCGACGGCTTCAAGGAGATCAACGACGGCCACGGCCACCACGCCGGCGACCACGTCCTGACCACCGTCGCGGACCGGCTCACCGCCCTGCTGCACCCCGGCGACCTGGCCGCCCGCCTCGGCGGCGACGAGTTCGCGGTGCTGCCCGCCGACCCGGACCGCGTCGACGCCCTCACCGCGCAGATCGTGGCCGCCCTGTCCACCCCCGTCGACCTCGACGGCGTGCTCCTGCGCATCGGCGCCAGCGTGGGCGTCGCCACCGGCCCCGCCGGCGACCCGGACCGCCTCCTCCGCGCCGCCGACGCCGCGATGTACCGCACCAAGCAGCACCGCAAGGCGGGCGTCTGACGACGGGGCCTCGCGGCACGGCCGTTGCGGGTAGGGTCACCGCCCGTGAAGGCAGGCGCGCGGATCGCACTCTGTGCCGGGCTGGCCCTCGTTCCCGGGTTCGTGGCGGCGCCGGTGCACGCGCAACCCGGCGACGGCGTCTACATGTACGACACCTGGCTGACGCCGGGTATGACCGCGAAGTCGCCGGGCCGGGTCGCGACGGCGAAGGTCTCCACCGCCCACGCCGGGGGCACCGTGCTGTTCGACCTCACCGAACTCGGCGATGTGGCGACCGTGACCCCGCCTGGCGACTGCACCCGCGACGGCCGGGCGCTGACCTGCCCCGTGCCCGAGACGCTCGAGGTCAGGCTGGTCCTGCGGGCCGGGCGCGGCGCCGTCGACGGCGCCTCGGGCACGATCCGCACCACCGTCGCCGGCGGCACCACACCGGCCACCACCAGGGTGCGCATCGGTCACGGCGCGGACCTGGTCCCCACCCGCGAAAGAACCACCATGGACGTCGAGTTCGCGGGTCCGGTGCCGCTGCCGGTCGAGTTCACCAACTGGGGCGACCGGACCGCCGGCGGCTTCTTCCTCGAGCTCGACGCGACGCCCCCGTTCAGCGTCGACGTCCCCGGCTGCGAAGGAAGCATCTACGGCGAAGTGATCCGGATCCGCTGCCGGGTGGACGAGCGGATCAGACCCGGCGGGCACTACGAGGGCACCCCGTTCACCTTCCGGATGGGCGACAGGACCGACGACGATTCGCAGGGCTACTGGATCGTGCCGGCGGACCGGCCCGTCGGCGACTACACCAACGCCGAGGCGTCCTTCGACCTGCACGTGATCAGCAGTGCCGACAAGGGCGCCGACATCGCCGTGTCGGCCGGCCCTGTCGTCGGTCTCGTCGGTGAGGTCGCCACCGCGTCGGTGACGATCCGCAACGGCGGCCCCTTCGACGGCGGCGCGGCCGGGACCGTCTATCTGGAGTCTCCGGCGGGCACCGAGATCGCCGGTTACCCTGACGGCTGCGAGCCGTCCGCCTTGGCCCTGCCGGCACCGAACCCCAACGGTGAGCCCGTCCAGCAGACGACGCAGTGCGCCGCGCCGGTACTGGCGAGCGGCCGGTCCCATACCTGGAAGCTGTCCTTCACGATCCTTCGGACCGTGCCCGGCGGCTACGGCCGGGTGGAGTACCGCGGGCCCGTCGACCCGGACGTCGAGGACCCTGACACCGGCAACAACACCGCCACCCTGACGGTGCAGTCCGCACCCGCGGTGGCCGGAACGGCGGCCGGAACGGCGGCCGGTGCCTCGAAATCCGGCCGGGGTGCCCCGATCGCCTGGTGGCGGGTGGTCGCCGTGACCGCGATCCTGGTCGCCGGGGCCGGCCTCGCCATATGGGCCCGCCGCCGGGCCGGGAAGGCCTGACCGGGGGCGGTCAGGCGGAGGCGGTCAGGCGGACCAGGCGGCCGGTGGCGCGGGAGTCGACGGTGAGTTCGTCGGAGAGTTTCGTGGCGAGCCACAGGCCGCGGCCGTTGATCTGGTCGGGTGGGGGAGCGGTGGCCGGCAGGTAGGGCTGCCACGGCTCGGTGCCGGTGTCGAGCACCTCGACGACGAGCCTGCGCGCCTGCAGGATCAGGGTCACGGCGGCCGTCCCGCCGCCGTGCTCGACCGCGTTGATGACGATCTCGTTGACGGCGACGGTGAAACCGTCCGCCCGATCGGGTGACAGGCCGACCTCGCGCGCGGCCTCGGTCACCCGGCGCCGGACCTCGGCGACGCCGGACACCGTCACCGGGGGCAGCGCCACCAGCACCTGGGGTGTGTCAGGGTCGTCCCGCATGTCACATCCACAACATCGTGCGTTGCCCGCGGCGGCTTCGCAGGCGGTCGGAAACCGCCGACGCCGTCATCGCGCCCTCGTCGAGTCACCATATATGGTCAGCAGGGAGTTGTCGTTTCGCGCCGGCTGGGAGGGCTCATGACGTTGTCGTTGTCCACGACCCGTGACGCAGGGACGTGCACGGTCAGCATCGCCGGCGACGTGGACATGGCGACCGTCACCGACCTGGAGCGTGCGGTGGCCGCCGCGCTCGACAGCGGCGCCGAGGTCGTGGTGGTGGATCTCGCCGCCGTGACGTTCATCGACTCCGCCGGCATCAACGCGCTGCTCAAGGGCAGGCGGCTGGCCGACGAGCGGGCCCGGCGGTTCCGGATCGCCAATCCCGCCGGGGTCGTGCACGACGTGCTCGACATGACCGGTGTCCTGGCGCACCTGACCGGCTGAGGCACGGGCCGGGCGGCGCGGGCACTGATGCGACACTGAGCGTCCGGGGCGACCGGACGGAACGTGCGAGAGGCAGGGACAGGGTGCCGAGGCGCGGTGGGAAGGCGTTGGCGGACAGCGAGGAGAAGGTCCGCCGCCTGCAGGCGGTGACCGATGCCGCCCTGTCGCAGCTCGGCCTCGAGGACCTGCTCCACGAGCTGCTCGAGCGGACCCTGGACATCCTGCGCGCCGACAGCGCCGCGGTGCTGCTGCTCGACCAGGACGGCACGGAGCTCGTCGCCACCGCCACCGCGGGCCTCGACCGGGAGCCGCGGCACGAGGTGCGGGTGCCCGTCGGTCACGGGCTCGCCGGCGCCGTCGCCGTGCGCGGCGAGCCGGTCGCCGTCGAGCGCTACGACCGCGCCGGCGACGGCGCCACCGACTTCGACGGGGCACTGGTGCCGGCGCGGACCGCCTCGCTCCTCGGTGTGCCGATGCTCAGCAGCGGCCGGGTCGTCGGCGTGCTGCACATCGGCACCCTGCGGCCGCGGTCGTTCACCGCCGACGACATCGAGCTGTTACAGCTGGTCGCCGACCGGGCCGGGCTCGCCACCGAGGCGCGCCGGTCGCACCTGGACCGTGCCGCCGCCGTCGCCCTGCAGCGCAGCCTGCTGCCGGCCCGGCCGCCCACGGTCCCGGGCCTGGACGTGGCGGTCCGCTACGTGCCCGGCGCGCAGGTCGGCGTCGGCGGCGACTGGTATGACGTGTTCGACCTGCCCTCCGGTCACGTCGGTATCGTCATCGGCGACGTCGCCGGCAGCGGCCTGCACGCCGCGGTGGTCATGGGCCGCATCCGCAGTGCGCTGCGGGCGTATGCGATGGAGACCGACGACCCGGCGGACGTGCTGACCCGGCTCGACCGGAAGGTGCAGCGCTTCGAGCCGGACGCGATGGCCACCGCCGTCTACGCCGTCCTCGGCCCGGGGCTCGACACGGTGACGCTGTCCAACGCGGGCCACCTGCCTCCGGTGATGATGCGCCCGGACGAGCCGAGCACGCTGCTCACGATCCGTCCCGACCTGCCCCTCGGTGCGTACCGCGACGCCGGCCGCCACAACACGCGCATGCCGCTGGAGCCGGGTCAGGGTCTTTTCCTGTACACCGACGGCCTGGTGGAGCGGAAGGCCCGCGGGATCACGCCCGGCCTGCGGCGGATGGTCACGGTCCTGGCCGCGGCGGCCTCAGCCGACGCGACCTGCAACGCGGCGATGACGCTGCTGGACAACACCGCTCCCACCGACGACGTCGCCGTCCTGGCCGTCCGCCGCGGCTGACGCCGTCAGCGACCCGCGGAGGCGCGGATCGCCGGATCGAGCACGTCCGTCGGGTCCCAGCCGTCGTCGGTCTCGAACTGGGCGGCGGCGAGGAACGCGGCCTCGACCGGGCGGAGCTCCTCGATCAGCGCGTCGACCGGGTGCCGGGCGGTGAACCGGGCGCCGTCGCCGTCGTTGTCCCAGCCGGTCCACATGTCCGCCGGGTTGCCGATGACGTCGAGGCCCGGCGGCGGCGTGCCCAGCCACGCGTCGAACCCGGTCCGCGACATCGGCATCCGCGTCGCCAGCATGTACGAACGACCACCCACACCCAGACGATATCCGCGGCTAAGGTTGCGGCGTGACCGACCTTCCTGCGTTTCAGTTCGGGTTCCCGGGACCGCTGCGCGACGCGCTGGTCGCCGCGGTCCTCGACGGGACGAAGACGACGACGACCGGCCTGGTCCAGGACTGGGTGCTCGACGGCGATCCGCTGCCCGCCGAGGGCGACCGCGCGGCCGTGGTCGACTCGGACGACCGCCCGGTCGCGGTGATCGAGCTGACCTACGTCGAGCTCCGCCGCCTCGGCGACGTCGACGCCCGGCACGCCCGCGACGAGGGCGAGGGCCACGACACCGTCGCCGCCTGGCGGGCGGGGCACGAGGAGTTCTGGCACGGGGAGGACTACCGGGGCTGGCTCGACGACCCGGCGTTCACCGTCGACGACGACACGACGGCCGTCCTGCAACGCTTCCGGGTCGTCGAACGGCTGTGATCCGTCAGTACACCTTGCCGCCGTCGACGGCGAGGGCGGCCGCGACCTCTGAAAGGACCGCGCGCCACTGGGACTCGTCCTGCTTGGGCAGCACGTCGTCCCACAGGACCAGGCAGCTGCCGCGCAGCTGGGTGAGGCCGGCCGGGCGGCCCATGAACCACAGGTGCAGGTGCGCCGCGCCGTCACCGATCTTCGACGCGTGGACCCTGGCGATGCCGCCGACGGACATGATGGCCCGCTCGACGCGTTGCAGCATCGGCCCGATCTCCGCGGCCCGCTCCGGCGGCAGGTCGCCCAGGTCGTAGTGGCCGATCGGGCACAGCAGCACCACGACGGGTATCGCGCTGGGCCCGCCGGCGTGCCGCAGCATCCAGTGCTCGTCGGCCCAGACCGCCTTCGCCGGTCCTTCCCGGCAGATCGCGCACGACCCGGGGCCGTCCTCGCCGTTGCGCGGCGGCTCGGGCAGCTCCGGCGGGTCGAGCGAGCGCACCCGCAGGTCGCCGTCGAACGGGAACGTGTCCCACCCCGGGATGCCGCTGCCGTCGAACGGCGTGGACGGCCCGCCGATGGGCAGGTGCGTGAGGAACCGGTCGCTCATGCCGACGATCATGCCAGGATGACGGCCATGGATCTGTCCCGTCGTGTCATCGTCGCGCTCGACTTCGACACCGCGGAGGCCGCCGCGGCGGTCGTCGAGCGGCTCGGGGAGGCCGCGCGGTCCTACAAGGTCGGGCTGGAGCTGCTGACGGCGGCCGGTCCGGCGTTGGCCGCCGGGCTCGCGGACGCCGGCAAGGACGTCTTCTTCGACCTGAAGCTCTTCGAGATCCCGTCGTCGGTCGCCGCCGCGGTACGCGCGGCCGGCCGCCACGGCGCGACGATGGTGAGCGTGCACGCGACCGCCGGTGCCAGGATTCTCGAGGCCGCGGTGCGGGCCGCCGCCGAGTTCCCCCGGCTGCGGATCGTCGCCCTGACCGTCGTCACCAGCCTCACCGCGGCGGACCTCGCGGAGGTCGGCGTCGGCGCCACGACCGGGGAGCAGTCGGCGCGCCTCGCGCTGCTTGCCCGGCGCGCGGGCTGCCACGGCGTCGTCGCCGCACCCCACGAGGCGGCCGCGCTGCGCCGGCTGCTCGGCCCCGGCCAGCTGATCGTCACGCCCGGCGTCACGCTGCCCGGCGGGCCCGGGGACACCGACCACGCGCGTCCCGCGCACCCGGTGGCGGCGGTGCGGGCCGGCGCCTCGCACGTCGTCATCGGCCGCGCGCTGACCAGGACCCCGGACCCGGCGGCGGTCCTCGCGGGCATCATCGGCGACCTGCGGGCGGCCTCGGAATGACAGGCTTCTCGCAGGGCGGGTTCCCCGGTCCGCTGACGTCAGATGCCGGCGGAGTCCTCCGGCGGCGCGGGCCCTGAACGCGGCCCGCCCCGACCCGGCTCAGCCGACCTCCGGCGGGTCAGAGCCCGTGGCGCCGCGGTCGCCGCTCACCTGCGCCGGTTGCGTGGATGGTCGCGGGCGGTCCGCTCGTTGCCGTGCCTGTAGTTGCCGGTCAGCCGGGCCATCAGTTCCTGCGGATCCTGGTTGTCCACGTCGACCAGGAAGCGGGCCGCCGCCGCGCCGCGGAGCACCCCCGCGGGCCGGCCGTGGTGCAGCATCTCGATGTCGCCGCTCTTGCGGACACGGTAGGTGAACCCTTCGGGCGCTCCACTCATCCCCGCATCGTGCACAAGCGCGGAGATCTCCACGACCGATTTCAGCCGGCCGACGGCCGGGCGCGGGTCAGAGCGCGTACGGCCGCCACGCGAAACGCGACAGGATCGCCGGGTCGCCGGTGAGGAACCCGGTGACCCCCTTCACGACGTCCTGGATGTCCGACAGGAGCGCCTGCCGCAGGTCGTCGGGCCCGGGGTCCCGCAGCGTGGGCCCGGCCGCCGCGTCAGCTCGAAGCGCCACGCAGCGGCCGCGTCGTCGCCGTCCGGCACGTGGCTCAGCCCTGCCCGACGTAGGCCAGGGCGCGGGCGACGTTGCCGGGGACGTCGTCGACGGCGTCGAGGACGAGGCGCTCGTCGGTCCAGCCGGTGAAGCCCTCCCGGCGGGCCTCGACCGACTCCCAGGTCGGCTCGGCGGCGCCGGCGATGTCGTTGTCGGCGCGTCCGGCGAGGCGGCGGCGGTGCAGGGCCTCGTCGGAGCAGACGACCTCGACGAAGCGCAGCGTGACCTCGTGCCGGGCGGCCAGGTCGCGCCACTGCTGGCGGGCGACCTCCGCGTCGTTGACGGCGTCGACGATGACGGTCTGGCCGAGCCTGAGCATGTTGCCGGCGAGGGCGCCGATGACGACGAACGCGGCGAGGCCCGTCGGCTGGTCCCGGTCGATGCCGGCGGCCCACATCGCGAGCTCGACCGGGTCGACGGGCAGCACCGGCGCCGGCAGCTGGAGACCCAGCTGTGCGGCGATCGTGCTCTTCCCGGTCCCTTGCAGGCCACACATGACGATCAGCACCCAGACAGGGTGCCACAGCCGTCAGCCGAACGGGTCCCAGTGCCCGGCGTACCGCAGTAGCGCAGCGGCCAGTACCGGATGCGACGCCGCCCACACGGAGTCGAACAGGAACCACTGCTGGAAGCCGAACGGCTCGTTGCAGTGCATCGCCAGCTGCGCGAGGTGCTCGTCGCACCGCAGCAGCGACGCCTCGGGGTTCCGGTCGTGGGTCCACTCGCCGACCGCGATCAGCTCGGTGGCCTCACGGTGGACGTCGGCGTGCGCCTCCGGCATGCCGCGCGGCCACGGCGTGTCGTTGAGGTTGAAGCCGGGCCACAGGTTGCACCGGCGCAGCGCCGGCTCGATCGTGTAGTCGCCCGGGGCGACGAGGGCCCGCAGGACGAGCAGCTCCGGCGGCCAGACGGCGTCGTCCGGCGGCGCGGCGCGCAGGTGGCCGGGCAGCGCGGGCAGGTCGATGCCGGGGAACGCGAACGGCGGCTGCCACGCCAGGGTCTCGCCGTCGTAGTGGGTGAGCAGCACCGCGTACGTCGTCGCCTTGCCCGGGCCCGCCGGCGCGACCACCGTCACCGGGCAGTCCGAGACGAACGGCGCCTCCCCGGCCGCGTTCCCGGGCAGCGGCCAGTCGTGCAGAAGGAAGGCGAGCCGGTCGCTCTCCTCGCTCGCACTGTCGACGAAGAAGTAGGCCATCTCGACCTCGTCGTCGTCGGTACGGGCCCGCAGCCCGCGCTCGTCGAAGCGGATGAAGTCGGGGCCGCCCTCGACGTACAGGTGCTCGTGCAGCAGCTCCCGCAGCTCGTCGAGCGTCCCGGGGCGGGACTTCCCGTGCTCCCGCGTCTCCCTGAAGATGGACGCCAGCCCGTACACGCGACCGCCGAGCTGCTCGTCGACCCAGTCGTACGGGTCGCCGCAGTCCCACCCGCCGCGGAACCAGTCCAGCACGCTCATGTCCGGGAACCGCCGGACGCGTTTGCTGAGCGGGCCCTCGTACGGCGACCGGTACACGAACAGCATGGCGGCGACAGTACCGTGCGGGGATGCTGTCGACGCCGTTCACGCGTCTCGCCGGGGTCCGGCACCCGATCGCCCTCGCGCCGATGGGTGGCTCCGCCGGTGGCGCCCTCGCGTGGCGTGGGCGGGAGGACGAGCTCGCCGCCTCTCCCGCAGCGCTGCGGGACTATCAGCAGGACGTGGCCAGCGGCGCCGTCACGCCGCTGCCCGTCTGGGCGGGGGAGGGCGTCGACCTGATCACCGATCTGCCGTCGGCCGCCGACCTCGTGCCCGCGCTGGCCGCCCAGGCCTCAACCGCGCTTTCCCGCGCCGGCCGTTCCTAGGCTGCCACGCCCCACTTGTCGAGGAACTCGCCGGCGGTGAGCTCGTCGAACTGCCGCCGCACGTATCCCAGATAGTCGATGTCGGGCTCGTCCACGGCCGGGCGCAGCGACAGGTCCACCTGGAGCACCGTCTCCCCGGTGTCCCGCCGCGTGACCACCAGAAACCCGTCCAGTGTGGGCGTGGACGGGCTGTCGCCCTGGTCGTCGAAGATCGCGTAGAACGTCGCCGCCGCGAACAACCTCACGGCCGCCCACCGCCCCGCGTTCGGCGGCACCACGATCTCGGCGTCGAGCACCTCACCCGCACGCGCACTGAGATCCAGCTCCACGAACATCCCCCAAGCCCGCCGACCGCCGCACACAGGGTAACCACCACCCGCACACCCGGATCCTGTCCGCGCTGGGCTGTCCGCGTCGGGACATGCCCGGCGCGGCTGTGTCCGTCGCGGCGCTGACCCCGTGCCCGGAGCCCGGAGCCCGGAGCCCGGAGCCCGGCGCGGCGGCAGCGGTTGCACCGCTCGTCGCGACGGCCCCCGGACATCGACCGATCGCCGGCTATGCGCCCACGTAGGCGGCGAGGTGCTCGCCGGTGAGGGTGGAGCGGGCGGCCACCAGGGCGGCGGGCGTGCCTTCGAAGACGAGGCGGCCGCCGTCGTGGCCGGCGCCCGGGCCGAGGTCGATGATCCAGTCGGCGCGGGCCATGACGGCCAGGTGGTGCTCGATGACGATGACGGACTTGCCGGAGTCGACGAGGCGGTCGAGGAGCTTCAGCAGCTGCTCGACGTCGGCGAGGTGCAGGCCCGTCGTGGGCTCGTCCAGGACGTAGACGCCGCCCTTCTCCGCCATGTGGATGGCCAGTTTGAGCCGCTGGCGCTCGCCGCCGGACAGGGTGGTGAGCGGCTGGCCGAGGGTGACATACCCCAGGCCGACGTCGGCCATGCGGTGCAGGATCGCGTGCGCGGGCGCCGACTTCGCGTGGCCGGCGGCGAAGAACGCCTCGGCCTCGGTCACGGACATCGCGAGGACCTCGCTGATGTTCCTGCCGCCGAGCTTGTATTCGAGGACGGCCGCCTGGAAGCGTTTGCCTTCGCATTCCTCGCAGACGGTGGCGACGCCGGCCATCATGGCCAGGTCGGTGTAGATGACGCCGTTGCCGTTGCAGTTGGGGCAGGCGCCGGCCGAGTTGGCGCTGAAGAGGGCGGGCTTCACGCCGTTGGTTTTGGCGAAGGCGGTCCGGATCGGGTCGAGCAGGCCGGTATACGTCGCCGGGTTGCTGCGGCGGGACCCGCGGATCGCGGTCTGGTCGACGGAGACGACGCCGGCGCCCTTGGGCACCGAGCCGTGGATGAGCGAGCTCTTCCCCGACCCCGCGACGCCGGTGACGACGACCAGCACCCCGAGCGGCACGTCGACGCTCACGTCCTGCAGGTTGTGCCGGGTCGCGTTGCGGATCGGCAGCGCACCGGCCGGTTTGCGCGGATCGGACTTCAAGGAAGCCCGGTAGTCGAGGTGGCGCCCGGTGAGCGTCCCGCTGGCCCGCAGCCCGGACACGGTGCCCTCGAAGCAGACGGTGCCGCCCGCGCCGCCCGCGCCGGGGCCCAGGTCGACGACGTGGTCGGCGATCGCGATCGTCTCGGGCTTGTGCTCCACGACGAGGACCGTGTTGCCCTTGTCGCGCAGCCGGACGAGCAGCCCGTTCATCCGCTGGATGTCGTGCGGGTGCAGCCCGACGGTCGGCTCGTCGAAGATGTACGACACGTCGGTCAGGCTCGACCCGAGGTGCCGGATCATCTTCGTGCGCTGCGCCTCGCCGCCGGACAGCGTGCCGGACGGCCGGTCGAGGGACAGATATCCCAGGCCGATCTCCACGAACGAGTCCAGCGTCTGCTGCAGCGTCGCCAGCAGCGGTGCGACCGCCCGGTCCTTGATGCCGCGGACCCAGTCGGCGAGGTCGCTGATCTGCATCGCGCACGCGTCGGCGATGTTGATGCCGTCGATGCGGGAGTCGAGCGCGGCCTTGTTGAGCCGGGTGCCGCCGCACTCGGGGCACGCCGTGAACGTGACGGCCCGCTCCACGAACGCCCGCAGGTGCGGCTGCAGCGCCTCCTTGTCCTTCTGCAGGAACCCCTTCTGCACCCGGGGCACGAGCCCCTCATAGGTCATGTTGATGGAGTCGATCTTGACTTTGACCGGCTCCTTATACAGGAAGTCGTGCATCTCCTGGTCGGTGTAGTCACGGATCGGCTTGTCGGCGTCGACGAACCCGGACGCGGCGAAGATCCGCACCAGCCACCCGTCGACGCTGTAACCCGGGATCGTGATCGCGCCTTCGGACAGCGACTTGTCCCGATCGAACAGCTCGTCGAGGTCGATGTCGTTGTTGGTGCCCATGCCCTCGCAGCGGGGGCACGCGCCGGCGGGCACGTTGAAGCTGTAGTGGGACGACGGTCCCGCGCTCGGCACGCCGAGGCGGCTGAACACGATCCGCAGCATGGCGTTGGCGTCGGTGGCGGTGCCGACCGTGGACCGGGAATTGGCCCCCATCCGCTCCTGGTCGACGATGATCGCCGTGGTGAGCCCTTCGAGCAGGTCGACGTCGGGCCGCCCCTGGCTCGGCATGAACCCCTGCACGAACGCGCTGTAGGTCTCGTTGATGAGCCGCTGCGACTCCGCGGCGATCGTGCCGAACACCAGCGAGCTCTTGCCCGACCCCGACACCCCGGTGAACACCGTCAGACGGCGCTTGGGGATGTCGACGCTGACGTCCTTCAGATTGTTTTCCCGGGCCCCGTGGACCTTGATCAGGTCATGACTGTCTGCGACATGCACCGGGCAACTGTAGAGGACACGTATGACACTTTCGGCCGTTCACGCCGGGGACAGCACCGCCCGGACCATCACGGATGTGGCATCGTTGCGAGGATGTTCGAGGAGATGGTGTGGGACTCGGTGCGCCTCCTGGACGCCCACCACCCGGCGGACGACGACCGGCCGCGGGACTGGTTCGCGGCGCTGTTCGCGTTCCAGCGCGGCCTCGACGGCGGGATCACCTACTTCCAGGACATCGACCTGCTGCTGCGGCGCCGGTTCGTGTACGCGTTCCCGATCGAGCGGCACCCCGACTTCGCGCTGCGGCGGGACTTCTTCGACGGGCTGACGGAGTTCACAGCGTTGCGCACGTTCGACGAGGACGCCGAGGACTTCGACGGCTACGACACCGAGCTCGAGGACGGCTATGTCGTTGCGCCGCTGGTGTACTGCGACGTCGGCACCGACCTGTGGCGGCGGATGGTCGAGGCGGGGCTGCTGACCGGGCCGGACGCCGCCGCACCGCGCCCGGTGGCGCTGATCGACGCGGTCCTCGCCGTGGCCAGGGCCGCCGAGAGCGCCGGTGACGTGCGGCTGATCGCGCTCTGGTACACCCTGGGCAGCGGCATCCTCATGGGCGGCGCACCGACCGTGGAGGAGCTCGGCCGGCTGCCGGCGGTGCGGGAGCTGCGGGACATCGTGCGGCGCACCGGGGCGATGGCGGTGCGGCTGCCGGACGGGCACCGTCCCACCGACGAGCAGGCCGCCGCGCTCGGCGAGTCGTGGTGGTATCTCAGCGTGTCGACGACCGCCACGTCGACGGCGCAGCCGCGGTGAAGCCCAGGGACTCGTACAGTGGCACGCCGAGCCGCGACGCCGTGAGCGTCACCGGCAGCTCCGCCAGCGGCGCGAGGGAGCCGAGCATCACGGCCCGGCCGACGCCACGGGACCGGAACGCGGGCGGGGTCCCGACCCAGTAGTGGCTGCCGAGCCCGTCGTCGACGACCGTGACGCACGCCCCGGCGACCTCGCCGTCGAGCCGCGCGACGTACACCTCGACGCCGGGCTGCTCGATCAGCGCCGCCGGGAAGAGCTCGCCGCCGCGGTGCGGCTCGAAGCGGGTCAGCTCGAACCCGCCGATCACGGCCCGCTCCGCCGCGTGCAGGTCCGTCTCGTCGCGGACCCGGGTCACCGCCATCGCCGGCGCGTCCACCGGGGCGGGCGGGCGCAGCATGACCGGCATCTGCCAGGTGCGCAGGCCGAGATGGGCCAGGTCGGTCGCGCTGAACGGGTCCTCGATGTCCACGGGCCCCGGGGCGCCGCCCGCCAGCTCGGTGATCTCGGCGACCTCACCCGCGTCGAGGCCGGCCCGCTGGATCACGATGCGCAGGCCCGCGCGCTCGTCGCCGGCGACGGCGAGATACCCGGGGCGGCGGATCACCTCGTGGCCACGCGCGACACCGGTCGCGGCCCAGAACGCGGCGGAGTTGCGCGCCTGGCACAGCGGCGCCTCGGCGATGCTCGTCATGGTGGCCATCCTCCCCGAATCTCCACAACGGCGGCACCCGACCCCCACGGGCCGTCGTTAGCGTTGCCCCGGTGCCCCTGACGTTCCCGTCCCACCCCGCCGCCGTGCTGCCGCTGAAGGTGTGGCGGCCACGCTGGTTCGACGGCGTCGCGCTCGTCGCCGGCTCGACGGCACCGGACCTCGCGTACGCGCTGGACGGCTCGGGCCTGCCGGTCTGGCCGCTGTCGCACCAGCTGCCCGGGCTCGTCGTCTGGTGCCTGCCGGTCACCGTCGCCGTCGTGTGGCTGACCCGCCGGGCGGCGCCGGTCCTCGCCGCGCACCTGCCGGGCCTCGCCGCTTTCGGCGCGCTCGGCCGGTGGCCCGCCTGGCCGGTCACCGTGTCGTCGGCGCTGCTCGGTGCCGCCAGCCACCTCGCCCTGGACCGGGTGGAGTTCCTGCTCCCGTGGTCCGAGTACGTCATGCACGCGCTCGGCGCGCTCGGGTTCGCCGCTGTCGTCGCGCACATCGGCCGCCGGCGGCTGCTGCGCTTCTGGCACGGCGACCCGCCACCGCGCAACCGCCGGCCGGTGCTGTTCTGGACCGTCGCCGCCGCCGTCACGCTGCCCCTGGTCGCGGTCACACCGTTCCTGCCCGGTGCGGCGCAGGCCCACACCACCGGCGCGCGGCTGCTGTGCGCGGTCGCCGGGGGCCTCCTCGCCGCGTCGTGGGCGGTATCTTGCCGATCATGGCTTCGCTCCGGCTCCTGATGACGACGGCGGCGGGTGTACCGGTGTGGGGCTTCCCCGCCGGCGACGACGGCCTGCTGTGGTGGCTCCGGCTCCGTGCGCAGCACGCCGGCACCGGGCTGTGGCCGCTGCTGATGCCGGCGGCCGCCCCCGAGGAACTGCATCCGTGCCCGCTTGATGAGGCGGGCCTGCGGTTCGACGGCGCGGCGCTCCTGGCCGACCGCATCGCGTCCCGGCTCAGGATCTACGGCGCGCACGCCGACACCGTCCGCGCCGAACTGCGCGGTGAGGGGGAGTGGCGGGCCCGGCCGGAGCCGCCCGGCTTCGAGGTGGCCCACTACGACGAGGTGGTGGTCGCGCTGGTCCCCGCCGCGGCGCCGTGGCAGGTCCCGCTCGTGCTGCGGCACGGCGGCTGGAACGGGTACCCGTCGCCGGCGGAGCACGCGGCGATCCTGCGGTACTTCCACGCCCGCTACGGCGCCGAGCTGGTCGCGATGACGACGGACAGCGCCGAGTTCACGGTGCGCCACCCGCCGCTGGACCGGCCCGCGGCCCTGAGGCTCGCCATGGAGTACACGGTGTACAACGACGGCGCGTACGACAACTACTTCGCGGACACGCTGACGGACTTGGCCGTCAGCCTCGGCGGGGAGCCGGTGTGGCGCGTCTGGTGGGACTGAACCACCGTTGCGGCTGGCAGGGCGTCACCGGTCGCGGCGTTGAACGGTCAGCACGACCCGGCCGACCTGACCGCCGGCCTCGAACTCGCGCAGCGCCGCCGCGGCGTCCGCCAGCGGGTGGGTCGCGGCGACGTACGGCCGCAGCCGGCCCTCGGCCGCTGCCGCGAACAGTCCACTGAGGACGGTGTTCGCCGGCGGGCCGTCCGCGAACAGGCCGGCGGTGACCGCCCGCCGGCCCGGCGACGCGGCCGTCCACGCGCCGAACCGGTCCCGCAGGGCGGCCTGGTCGACGACCGTGTCCCGCGTCGCGTTGTTGCCGTACGAGACCAGGATCCCCGACGCGTTGAGCTGCTCCCACGAGTCGGCGAGGTTGGGTCCGCCGATGTTGTCGAAGACGGCGTCGGCACCGCCGGGCGCGAGCTGCAGCACCCGCGCGGTGACGTCCTCGGTCCAGTGGTCGACGGGGGCGAAGTCGAGGTCCGTGGTCCCGGCCAGCTGCCGGGTGCTGGAGATGCCGATGACCCGCGCGCCGGCCTGCAGGGCGAGCTGCACCAGCGTCGTGCCGGCCCAGCCGGGCGCGCCGGGCACGACGACGACCTGCCCGGGCCGGACGCCGGCGACGTCGTGCAGCAGATGCGAGGCGAGCACCCCCGGATAGGCCAGGGCGACGGCCTCGACCGGGCCGAGCGTCCCTGGCACCGGCGTGAGCGCGTCGACGGCGACGGTGACGTGCGTGGCCCACGCCCCGCCGGGCACGACGGCGGCGACGCGCCGGCCGACGAGCGAAGGGTCGGCGGCGCCGCCCACCGCGGTCACCACACCGGCCAGGTCGCGGCCGGGCACCATCGGATACGTGCGGCGGTCGAGGCAGGCGCCGCGCCGCATCAGCATGTCGTCGAAGGACATCCCGGCCGCCTCGACCTCGACGAGCGCCTCGTGTGGCGCCGGCCGGGGCACCGGCTTGCGTTGCGCCAGCAGGCCCTCGGGCTCGACGGGACCGGGCAGGACCATCTCGAGGGCGGGCACGCGGTCACCGTACGCGGGCATGACCCGTCCCGGAAGCGCCCTCCAGCGAGACTCCAGCGCGGCTGTAGCGGGCCACGGGGCCGTCGGAGCGACAGCGGTGTGTGCCGCGGAACCCGCTCGGGTACAGAGCCGGCCATGACGCCGGATCGTGGCACGGGAGTTTGGCGGGCACTGCCCTGGTCGCTGCGGTTCGCCGCCGCCGCGGCGGGCTGCGCCCTGGTGGTCGCCGCGGCGGTGTACCTGGCGCTGCGTCTCGCGGTGCTGGTCGCGCCGCTGACCCTCGCGGTGGTCGTCGCGCTGCTGCTCACCGCCCTGCTCCAGCCGGTCACCGATTTCCTGTGCCGCCGTGGCGCACCGCGGGCGGTCGGCGCGCTCGCCGGCGTGTTCGTGCTGCTGGTCGTGCTGGTCGTGCCGGTGCTGCTGATGTGGCAGGCGGTCGCCGCCCAGGCCGGCGAGCTGCCCGACGAGCTCGGCCAGGGCTGGGAGCGCACCCGTGACTGGATCGCGAGCACGTTCGGCGTCAGCGACCGACAGCTCGACGCCGCCGTCGAGCAGGGCGGCGAGCGGGTCCGCAAGGCCGTCGCGCCGAACGCCGCGGCGTACGCGATGGGCGCCGTCGAAGCGTTCGGCTCGGCGGTGCTCGCGCTGATCCTCGTGTTCTTCCTGCTCAAGGACGGCCCGGCGATCGCGGGTCGGGCGCGGGACCGGCTGCCGGAGCACAGCCGCGACCGGTGGAGCGAGGCCGCCGGCAACGGCTGGCGGGCGCTGTCCCGGTATGCGCGCGGCACCGTCGCCGTCGCCGCCATCGATGCCGTCGGTATCGGCGCCGCGCTGTTCATCATCGGCGTCCCCTTGGCGCTGCCGCTGACCGTGCTGACGTTCGTCGCGGCGTTCGTGCCGGTCATCGGCGCGACCGTCGCCGGGGGCGTCGCGACCCTGGTCGCCCTCGCCGCCGGCGGACCGGTCGACGCGCTGCTCGTGCTCGCCGCCGTCATCATCGTCCAGCAGGTCGAGGGCAACGTCCTCGAGCCGCTCATCATGGGCAAGGCGCTGCGCCTGCACCCCGCGGTCGTCCTGGTCGCGGTCACCGCCGGGGCGCTCACCGGCGGGATCGCCGGCGCGGCCGTCGCCGTCCCCCTCACGGCGGTGGTGCATCAGGTCACGCGCACCGCCTTGCGAGGTCGTGGGGACGCTGACGTCAGCTCAGCGTGAGCCGGACGCCCCACGTTTGCCGGATATTCACCGGCGTCTCAGACGCTCATGGATGACCACGTATGTGTTCATCATCCAGGGAGTGATGTGAGCATGACCGTTTCCCGTCGGCAAGTTCTCGCCGGTGGCACCGCGGCAGGGGTCGGTCTGACCGTCGCCGGCGCGTTGCCGAGCCTCGCCGAGCCGGCCGCCGCGCACGAGCCGGGCCGCCCCGGCGGCGGCTCGGGCGGCCGCCCGTTCCCCCCGCTGAAGGACGACCCGAACGGCATCCTCGCGCTGCCCGAGGGCTTCTCCTACACGATCGTCACCCGCGAGGGCAGCACGGAGCTGTCGGGCGGGCAGGGCAAGACGCCCGGCTACCACGACGGCACCGGCGTCGTCGCCGACGGCCACAACCGGCTGACGGTGATCCAGAACCATGAGCTGACCCCGCACCTGTCCGTCTACGGCGTGCCCCACGTCGAAGGCACCGTCTACGACCCGGGCGCGGTCAACTCGGGTGGCTGCACCGTCATCACCACCGACGGCCGCGGCCGCCGGACCGGCGAGTGGGTCGGCATCTCCGGCACCGTCCGCAACTGCGCCGGCGGCGTGACCCCGTGGGGCACGTGGCTGACCTGCGAGGAGACCACCATCAACGCGGGCGCCACCTGGACCGCGGGCGGCCAGACCGGCACGTACCAGAAGAACCACGGCTACGTCTTCGAGGTCTTCCAGAGCGGGTCGAAGCAGCAGCTGCCCAAGCCGATCAAGGCGTTCGGCCGCTACGACCACGAGGCCCTCGCCGTCGACCCTGACCTGCGGCACGTGTACCTGTCGGAGGACGCCAGCGGCCCCAACGGCCTGTTCTACCGGTGGAGCTCCACCGACGGCAAGCGGCTCGGCCCCGGCATCGCCGACACGCTCAGCGACACCGCGGGCAAGCTCGAGGCGATGCAGATCCGCCTCGACGACGGCGGCATCCTGCCCGACGTCGCCTACCTCACCTCCGCGCAGCTCGGCCGGCCGTTCAAGGTGACCTGGATCGAGGTCCCGGACCGGGAGGCGACCACGAAGTCCATCCGCACCCAGTTCGCCGACGGCACCGTCACCCGCGGCAAGAAGTTCGAGGGCGTCTGGAGCACCCGCAAGGGCTGCTACATCGTCAACAGCTTCGCCTTCGGCGCCAACGACCTGCCCGCCGACGCGACCAGGCACGACGGCATGGTCTGGTTCTACAACTACGACGACCAGACCATCACGCTGGTCACCTACTTCCCGCACAACGCGGCCGCCGAGGGCGAGGGCCCGGCGCCGAAGTACGCCGACCTGACCTTCGACGGCCCCGACAACGTCACGGTCACCCCGTGGGGCACCCTCGTGCTCGCCGAGGACGGCGTGCGCGCCTCGCACGTGCTCAGCTCCGTCCCCGGCGGCCCCACCTACGCCATCGCCCGCAACATGCTCAGCAACGGCACGTCCAACGGCGCGCCGACCTACTCGGAGTTCACCGGCCCGACGTTCTCCCCGGACGGCAAGGTCCTGTTCGTCAACATCCAGGTCCCCGGCATCACCCTGGCCATCACGGGCCCGTGGGAGAAGTACCTCGGCTGACCTGCTCCGCGGCGGCCACACCCTTTGGTTTGTCCCGGCGCCGGTGGGTAACCCGGGGGTGTGGCTGACGGATACTCCTTTGTCGTGGTGGCGAACCGGCTGCCCGTCGACCGCACCACCGACGAGCACGGCGAAGCGCAGTGGACCCGCAGCCCGGGCGGGCTGGTCAGCGCCCTCGAGCCGATCGTGCGCGCCTCCGGTGGTGCCTGGGTCGGCTGGACCGGCGCACCCGACGACGACACCGGACCCGCCGCGGTCGACGGGATCCAGCTGCAGCCGGTGCCGCTGAGCTCCGAAGACATCGACCGCTACTACGAGGGCCAGTCCAACTCGACGATCTGGCCCCTGTTCCACGATCTCGTCGAGCCGCCGGTGCACAAGCGGGAATGGCGGCAGGCCTACGAGGCGGTCAACCGTCGCTTCGCCGAGGCCACCGCCGCGGTGGCCGCCGAAGGCGCGGCGGTGTGGGTGCACGACTACCAGCTGCTGCTCGTCCCGGCGATGCTGCGCGCGCTGCGGCCCGACCTGCGCATCGGGTTCTTCCTGCACATCCCGTTTCCGCCGGTGGAGCTGTTCATGCAGCTGCCCCGCCGGGCCGAACTGCTGCGCGGGCTGCTCGGCGCCGACCTGG
Organism: Dactylosporangium sp. NPDC005555; assembly: GCF_040605635.1. Lineage (NCBI taxonomy): Bacteria > Bacillati > Actinomycetota > Actinomycetes > Micromonosporales > Micromonosporaceae > Dactylosporangium > Dactylosporangium sp. NPDC005555. The sequence continues at coordinate 30,517 of NZ_JBEXDG010000052.1, read as the reverse complement.
TCGGGTTCCAGCGGCCCCTCGCCGCGCAGAACTTCCTGCAGCTGACGGCCAGGATCCTCGGCCTCTCGCCGCAGGAGGATTCGGTGGTGTACGAGGACCGCACCGTCGTCGCACGCGCCTTCCCCATCTCGATCGACGTCGCCGAGATCGACCGCATCGCCGCCTCGCCGGGCGCGCAGCGGGAGGCCGACCGGCTGCGCGCCGAGCTCGGCGGCGACCGGCGGCTGCTGCTCGGCGTCGACCGGCTCGACTACACCAAGGGCATCGAGCAGCGCGTCGAGGCGTTCGGCGAGCTGCTCGCCGAGGAGGCCGTCTCCAACGACGAGGTCGTCCTCGTGCAGGTCGCCACCCCCAGCCGGATGCGGGTCGCGCAGTACCAGCAGCTGCGCGAACGCGTCGAACGGGAGGTCGGCCGGATCAACGGCGAGCACGGCGCCGTCGGCAAGGTGCCCGTGCACTACCTCTTCCAGTCCCGCTCGCGCGAGGAGCTCGTGGCCCTCTACCTCGCCACCGACGTCATGCTCGTCACCCCGCTGCGCGACGGCATGAACCTCGTGGCGAAGGAGTTCGTCGCCGCCCGCCGCGACGAGCTCGGCGCCATGGTCCTCAGCGAGTTCACCGGCGCGGCCGCCGAGCTCGACGACGCGTTCCTCGTCAACCCGCACGACGTCGAGGACCTCAAACGCGCCATGGTCGCCGCCCTCGACGCCTCACCCGACGACCGCACCGCCCGGATGCGCCGCATGCGCGCCCACGTCCAGGCCCACGACGTCGACCACTGGGCCCGCGAGTTCCTCGACGCCCTCGGCGTCCCCGTCCACACCTGACGGCTCATGGCCTACGTCAGGAGGTCGCCGAGGCGGACATGGCGCGGACGGCGCCGGCGTCGGCGGCGCCGCGGAGCCGGCGGTCGGCCTCCTTCGGCCGGCCACGGTCGCTGAGGAGCTCGCCGAGGCCGCACATCGCGCAGCCGCGCCGGCCTCAGCGGTCCTGCGCGACGCGGTGCTCTGCGGCGCGGTCCGGGGCGGGCTCGCGCAGTTCGGTGGACAGGTCGGCCAGGGTGGCGTTCGTCCAGCGCACGGCCGCCAGGTAGTGCGCCGCGAGCGCGCCAGGATCGGCGGGCGGGTGCCCGGCGGGTTCCGCGGCCGGCGCGGTGTAGGCGCGGACTGCGGTGAGCACGTCGCCGAGCGGCCCGCTGCCGGTGACGAGCGCGTCGGTCAGGGTCCGGTCCAGGGGCACGCCGTTGAGAATCCGGTCGGTCGGCTCGCCGAACAGGTCCGCGACGGCCGACAGCAGCCCGCCGATGTAGGCGGGCTCGCCGGGCAGCGCCGCGGCCTCGGCCAGCAACTGGCAGCAGCGGGCGCGGATCAGCAACTGGCTCAGCTGCTCCGGATCGGCCTCGGTGATGTCGGCGACGACCATGAGCGTGACCCACTGCCGCAGCCGGGTCAGGCCCAGCGCCACGACCGCGTCGCGGATCGACGACACGGTCCGGTTGAGGCCGAACGACGCCGCGTTCGTGGCGCGCAGCAGCCGCAGGCTGAGGGCCGCGTCCTGGCCGACCGTGGCGACGAGCCCGTCGATGTCGACGTCGTCGGCGCTGAGCGCGGCCATGATCCGCAGCCGGGTGAGGCGCGACGGCGCGAGCGCCACGGCCGAGCTGACGTGCGGGCGGCCCAGGACGTGACCCTGGAAGAACTCGAAGCCCAGCGACATCGCCAGGTCCAGCGCCTCCGGTGTTTCGAGGCGCTCCGCGATGAGCTGCAGGTGCGCGTGCAGCCGGCAGGTGGTGACCGTCGCGCGGACGTCCTCCTCGGCCACGTCCAGCATGTCGATCTTCACGTACGTGGCGACGTCGAGCAGCCGCTCGTGACTGGCGCCGACCACGAAGTCGTCGAGGGCGATGGTGTACCCCTGCTCTGCGAGCGAGGTCACCCCGGCCAGGACGTCCTCGTCGACGTCGGTCGTCTCCAGCACCTCCAGGACCGCCTGGCTGCAGTCGAACGGCAGCGGCAGGTGCCCGGTGAGGAAATCGCGGGTCAGGTTGATGAAGCAGACGTGCCCGTCGGCGATCTCCTCCAGCCCGAACTCCGTGAACGCGGCGACCAGCACCCGGGCGGTGGCGTGCGCGTCGCGGCGGGAGGCGGTGGCGGCGGTCGCCCCGGCGCGGAACAGCAGCTCGTGCGCGATCACGACGCCGTCGCGGTCGTAGATCGGCTGCCGCCCGACGTGGACCACGTGATCGTCGTCAGGCCCTCCCGTTTCCTGGCTCACACGGAAATGATCGCCCGAAAATCACCCCGACTACCGCAAAACGGAGGAATTCGGACCTCGGGTGATCTGCCAGATCCGCTCGCCGTCGACCACCCGATCCGTCGCGACGAGGCCGGCCTTCGCCGCGACCGCCGCCGACGCGTGATGCTCCGGGTGGATGCTCGCGGTGACGGCGTGCACCCCCTGCGCGAACAGCCGGTCCACGAGCGCCGCGGCGGCCTCAGCGGCGTAGCCGCGCCCCTGCCACGGCACGCCGACGACCCAGGCGACCTCGGCGGCGTCGCGGGTCACGGTGGCCTGCACCGTCCCGACCGCAACGCCGTCCTCGGCGCGGCGCATGATCCAGTTCAGCCACACCTCGTCGGGGTCGCCCGGTCCGGCGGTCATCCGCTCGTACCGTCGCCGCAGCTCGAACAGGTCGGCCGGCCGCCCGCCGATGAACTCGTGCAGCTCCTGCGCGCCCAGCACGCCGACCATCACGTCGGCGTCGGCGACGCACAACGGCGTCAGCACGAGCCGCGGTGTCGAGAATCCGCCCCCGGCACCCGTCACATCGCCGCCGCGGGCCACGTCAGTACCGATGAAGACCCCCACAGCGAAGGGAGCGGACAATGAAGATGAGCAGCATCTCGGGCGTGGTCTGCCACGTCAAGGACCTGGACGAGACCGCCGCGTTCTACGAGAAACTGGGCTTCCGCCTCAAGCGCGAGCCGGCCCAGCTGACCGCCTACGTGAACTGGTTCTGGATCACCTTCCGCCCACAGGAGGACGGCGCGGTCACGCACGCCGGCAGCCACCTGTACATCAAGGTGGAAGACATCCAGGCCTTCTACGACGGCGTCCAGGAACTTGGCCTCAAACCCACCACCGCCCCGGCGAAGCGGTCCGGCATGATCGAGTTCGAACTCCCCGACCCCGACGGCTACACCCTGGTCTTCTTCTGGAAGAAGTGACCCACGACCTGCGTTCAGCACGGGCGACCGACGTCACCGAACGCGATGAACTCGTTGGACGGCGGCCCCTGGTCGCAGGGCTCGAAACGAGCGTTGAGCACCCAACGGGCAGGAGCGCCGTCTTCGCCGCGTTGGAGCCAGAGGACCCGCGCCGAAGTCAACGTCTGACCCACCTGGCGGCGGGCCGCCAGCCAGCCCTGGAGGACGGGATCGCTCCACACCGGCAGAGGAAACTGCCGTTCGGAGCCGCAACGGTGCGATCCGCTGCCGATCAGCGCCATGGCGGCCGCCGCAACCTCGTCCAGGGTCTCGGTCACCGGTGCGTTGTTGCGCTTGGCGCATTCTCTGAGATACCCGACATGGGCGGCACCGGCCGGGGCGCCGAGGACCACCCGGCCACTGGACTCCCAGCGGCCGAACTCCACATTCGTTGTCAGTCCCGGAAGATGCTGCATGTCCCTGGGAACCCAGAAGACGATCACGTCGACGATGGCCAGCCAGCGGTCCTCCCACGTGTGGTGGTCGTACTTCAGCGGCTTGCCGTCGCGCGGCTCGGGGACGAATACCACCAGGCGTCCGGCACCGGACCAGGCAGCTTCAATGGCGCTGAGCGCCGCGGGGCGCCACGATGGGACAGTCGTCGTTCGTGGCATGGGACCCGCGATGAACAACGACGCGTCCCATGCGTCGGGCGGTTGTTCGTTGGCGTAGACGACGCTCACCTCGCCCGTCATGGCCGCACCCCGACCCTCTCGCACAACGCTCTCAGTTCAGTCCACCCGGCTTTACGCCGAGACTGCTCCAACAAGTGGCGCACTGTTTCCGTGACGAGAGGCGACAGCCGTACGCGTTGCGGTGCGAGGCGTTCAGCATTGAGCAGCATCCGTAGCGCCTCGGTGTCCTTGTTGAGGTTGCTGAGCGCACGAGCCGTGTCGACGTAGAACGCCGCCTGCCTTGAACGTGACACCGCCGCTATGCCCGTCGGATCGATGTCACGGGCGATCTGGACCGCTGCGCGCGGATCGCCGACGTCGGCATTCATGCTGACTCGCCAAACATCAATGGCGGTGGGCCCGAAGTTCAGCCCAAGTGCCCGGGACTGGCCGGTGACTCGGGAAATTCGCTCCGCCTCTGCGATCGCGGCCTCAGCTGCCGCGGTATCACCGAGCGCCCATTTGGTGAATCCGGTCATCATGTAGAGCTGACCGAGCATCTCCTGGCCATGTGGCCTGCCGGTATGGGGTTCGAGGTCGGTTCTGGCGCGTTCGGCGATCCTGAGCGCACGGGCGTACAACCCGCAGCCACTCGCGGCGTGGGCCTGCGACCATGCTGCAAGGCCGAGCATGACGGGATCCTGCAGATACGTCGCGGCCTGCCGCCCGCGATCTGCGATCATGACGGCCGATGCGGGGTCACCCAGATACCTGATGACGAACGACGCGGTGTCCTGAGCAAGAACGAGCGCTTCGAGCGCCCGGTCTCTCATCACCGAACGCGGCGGCGTGCAGATCGCGCAGGAGCGCTGGAATCAGCTTCGCCGCGCCGGTGTAGTCACATTTGAGTCGGAGATCGATGACGAGGTCGAGCCGCTGCAAGAGAGGCGCAAGCGGCAGTTCTGTCGTGGACGGTGGATCTTCAAGATCTGCCTCGATGGCGGCCTGCAGTATGTGGTAGACAGCAGTTTTCGCCTCGGTCGCCCCATGGTCGGAGCCGATGGCTCCGGTGCCGGTGAGTTCCGCAAGCGGCACATTGAGGGCCTTGGCGAGCGCGGCGAGCATGAAACGGTTGTCCGCGCTGCGCTCACCCCGCTCGAGCCTGCCCCACTGCACGTGGCTGATGCCGGCGAGAGCCGCGGCATGACGGATGGACCAGTTGCGTTGCAGCCGCAGCACCCGTAGCCGTTCACCGATGGGCTCGGTCGCAACTCTAGGTGATCTCACGCCTGCCTCCCAGACACTCTGGTCCTCGCGCGACGAAACCGCCGGAACCACTTGGTAACAGCGTGGAACCTACTCAGGGATAACTTGCATGCACAATCCGCAGTCGGATCTGCATCAGTCATAGCTGTTCTGGTGCGTCCGGCGCAACCGTCGCGATTTGCAGGGCAAGGAGCACGAGATGGATGTTCAGGCGCACCCGGATTGGTGCGTTCGCACGGCGTGCACGGCGTACGGCGTCGAGGGCGATGACATTCGACATCATGAACAATGGCATCGTTCGGCGCCACTGGTCGTGACGACCGGTGATCCGGCTATCGGGCTGTGCGTTCACAGGTTCGCCGAGGCGGACGGAAGCGACGAATACATCGAACTTGCCGCTCTGGAACTTCCCATCGTGGGCGCGTGGTTCCTGGCCGAGCCGGTCCATGACCGCACGATCCTGCTGCGTCATGAGTGTGTTGCCGGGTTGGCGCAGGCGGTGGCGCAGCTGGCCTGATTCCGACCGGAGCGGTGCAAGCCGTCGATCTTCGAGTCACTCGGCGACCGCCACGGCAATGCTCAGACCCTGCGCCGGTTCGGCCGCGTGTACGGCGACTGCGGCCGCTGCTCCAGGTGTTCCGCGAGGTCGACGACCCGCTCGGCGGGGCCTGGCCCTGCCGGACCTCGACGACGTCGACCGTGGACACGGCGACCTCGACACCGCGCCGCATCGAACCCGCCCATACCGTCTTCCGGCGCGACCGCTTGCCGCATCCGGTCGCCGCTGCCGGAAGGATCCGGCAGGACGGTCAGGTCGACCGCTTCCCCGGCATCGCGGGTGCCGGGTCCGTGTGCTGGAGCGAGCGGACGCGGAAGAGCTCGGCGACGGACCAGGCCTGGAAGGGGCAGCCGGTGGCGGTGTGGGGGGCGTCGCCGTCGGTGGTTTCGGAGACCGAGCCGAGGCCCCATTCGCTGAGGTGGAGTTCGAGGCCGTCCAGGACGCCGGTGGTGTCGGCGCCGACGCGGCGGGCGGCGTCCATGAAGGGGCCGATGAGCCATGGCCACACGGTGCCCTGGTGGTACGCGTGGTCGCGGTCGGACGAGCCGCCGCGGTGCACGCCGCGGTAGCCCGGTGAGCCGGGGGCCAGCGAGCGCGGGCCGAGGGACGTGAGCAGCGTGGCGCGGCAGAGTTCGACGATGCGTGGATCCGCCGCCGGTACTGATGGCAGCGCCGCCGCCAGGAGCTGGTTGGGGCGGATCGACGGGTCGTCGCCCGCGGGGCCGTCGACGACGTCGTAGAGGCCGAGGCCGTCGGGACGGGGGAAGCGGAGCGAGAACGACGCCGCCGCGCGGGACGCGACGGACGCCCAGTCGTTGCGGCGGGCGATGCGGTCGAACAGCGCGGCGGTGCCCGCCAGACCCGCGATCCACAGGGCGTTGATCTCGACGGGTTTGCCGTGGCGGTCGGTGACGGGGACGCCGTCGACGCGGGCGTCCATCCAGGTGAGGGCGAAGCCGGGCTTGCCCTGGGTGAGGAGGGCGTCGGCCGGGTCGGCGGCGATGCCGTAGCGGGTGCCGCGGAGGTGGTGGTCGAGGACCTCGTGCATGGGGTCGGCGAGCGCGGCCACGATGTCCAGGTCGCCGGTCACCGCGACGTATCTCCCGGCGGCGTGCAGGAACCACAGCGCGGCGTCGGCGGTGTTGTACTCCAGCGTGCCGGTGTCGGCGGTGTTGGCGAGCATCCCGTCGGACACGGTCGCGCCGGCGCGGAGCAGGACGCGGCGGGCCTCGTCGTGGCGGCCCGTGGTGAGGAACAGGCCTTCGAAGGACGTCATCAGGTCGCGGGACCATTCGCCGAACCACGGGTAGCCGGCGACGGCCGACGGGCCCGTGGGCGTGTCGATGACGAACTGGTCGGCGGCGACCGCCAGCTGCCGGCCGGCGGCGTCGGTCGCACCGGCGAGCCGGCCGAGCGATCGGGCGCGCTTGCGGGCATCGGCGACGATGCCGGCGCCCGACGACGGTTCCGCACCGACGGAGGCGGTCACGGATGTGGTGGCGCCCGGCGCGAGCGTGGCGGTGAAGCGACCGGCGGCGAAGAGGTCCTCGACCGGGTTCAGCCCACGGGCGGCCTCCTCACGGGCGTACACACCGCGGAACCAGTCACCGCCCGGCTGCCACGACGGGCCGGTCACCCGGTAGGCGCCCTCGAACTCGAAGCCGCCCGCGACCGGGGTGATCTGCGGTGCGCCGTAGGCGTTGCGCTCGCCGTGCGCGTCCCGCCACGTGCACAACGGGGTGAGGTCCAGGTCGATCGGGTGCGGCGCGCGCAGGACCCGGAACACCACGCCGACCGCGGGCCGGCCGTGGGCCATCGCGATCTCCCGCTCCAGCACCACGTCGCCGAGGTCCCAGCGCCATGACGGTACGCCGTCGGAAAGGCGGAACTCGGCGAGGTGCACGTGCCCGGCCGGGTCGACGGCGCCGCCGGCCCACTCGCCGGTGGCGAGCCGGACCACCCGGTCGCCGATCCGCACGACGGGGTCGAGGGCGGCGAGGCCGAGCCGGCGGGATGCCGCGCCGGGCGAGGCGACCACGAGCAGCCCGTGGTACCGGCGGGTGCGCAGCCCGGCGACGGTGCCCATCGCGTAACCGCCGAGCCCGTCGGTGACCAGCCACTCGCGGCCGGCCGCCGATTCGAGCGAGCCGCACACCTGACGGCCGAACGTGATCATCGGGCCACCGCGGGGCGCGCGACGAGCTCCGCCAGGAGGCCGGTCCAGCCGGTCTGGTGCGTGGCGCCGAGGCCGGCGCCGTTGTCGGCGTGGAAGTACTCGTAGAACAGCAGGTTGTCCCGCCAGTGCCGGTCGTGCTGGAACCGGTCGATCCCCCCGAACGCCGGCCTGCGGCCGTCCGGGCCCCGCCGGTACAGCGACAGCATCCGCTGCCGGAGGTCCTCGGCGATCTCGCCGGCGGTGCACTGCCGCCCGGAACCGGTCGGGTATTCGATCTTCACGGCGTCGCCGAGGTTGGCGTGGTAGTCCTCCAGGGTGCGCACGACGAGGTAGTTCAACGGGATCCACAGTGGACCGCGCCAGTTGGAGTTGCCGCCGAACATGCCGGTGCTGGACTCCGCGGGCTCGTAGCCGACCGTCGCCGTCCAGCCGGGCAGCTCCATGCGGAAGGGATTCGAGGCGTGCCATTTCGAGAGGGCGCGCAGCCCGTACGGCGAAAGGAAACTCTCCTCGTCGAACAGGTGCGGCAGGATGCGGCGGGCCCGGCCGTGCGCGGCGACGCCGACGCCGATCATCCCGTCGGTCTCGCCGAGCACCTGGTGCTCGGGCATCGCGGCGAAGCTCTTGCACAGCCGGCGGACGCGGGCGAAGTCCTCCTGCGACAGTGCCTTCGTGGCGAACAGCGGGATGATGCCGACCATCGACCGCACCCGCAGCGGCTCGCTGGTGCCGTCGGGCGCGCGCAGCATGTCGTAGTAGAACCCGTCCTGCTCGTCCCACAGATCGTTGCCGTGCATCGCCTCGGAGATGAGGGCGAAGTGTTCGAGGAACTTGACGACGAGGTCGTCCAGCGCCGGGTTGTGCGCCGCGAGCTCCCTGGCCATCTCGAGCAGGTTGAGGCAGTAGAACGCCATCCAGGCCGTCGCGTCGGACTGCTCCAGCCGGTACCCCGGCGGCAGATGCGAACGGTCGATCGGGCCGATGTTGTCCAGGCCCAGGAACCCGCCCTCGAACAGGTTGCGGCCCTGGGCGTCCTCGCGGTTGACCCACCAGGTGAAGTTCAGGACCAGTTTCGAGAAGACCCGGGTGAGGAACGCGAGGTCGCGACGGCCGTCGACGTTGTACACCTGCAGGGCGGCCCACGCCTGCACCGGCGGGTTGAGGTCCTCGAACGCCCACTCGTAGGCGGGGATCGCGCCGTTGGGGTGCTGGAACCATTCCCGGCACAGCAGGACGAGCTGGTACTTCGCGAACGCCGGGTCGATGCGGGCGAGCGCGACCGCGTGGAAGGCCGAGTCCCACGCGGCGAACCACGGATACTCCCACGGGTCCGGCATCGACATGATGTCGGAGGCGTCCAGGTGCCGCCAGCCGGCGTTGCGGCCGTGCTGCCGTCCGGGCGGGGGCGGCGGTTGCGCGGGATCGCCGGCGAGCCATCGAGCGACGTCGTAGTTATAGAACTGCTTGCCCCAGATCATGCCGGCGAATCCCTGCCGCATGATCATGGCGTCTTCGGCGCTGGTACCGGCGGGCGTCAGCGCGGCGTAGAACGTGTCGGCCTCGGCCCGGCGCTGCTTGAGGACCTTCTCGAAGCCCGGCCCGAACGCGCGCTTGTCCGCCTTCGGGGCCAGCCGCAGCGACAGTTCCACCGTCTCGCCGGGCTGGACGGTGCACTCGTACCAGAAAGCCGCCTTCGTGCCCTCCTGGGCCGGGTTCACGGTCGCGGCGCCGTGCACCACGTGGTCGTTGATGCCGTCCTTCGGAAACGGCGTGTCCGACGACGCCCCGAAGAGCCGTTCGGCGTTGGTCTCGTTTTCGCAGTACACCTGCCGCGGCAACGATCCGTCGGGCCCTGGCGCGGCCTGCAGCACCATCGATCCCAGGCCCTCGTGCTCGATGCCGATCGAGCCGTCCTTCGCGGCGAGCCGCGGCTTCGAGCCGCCGCCCTCCCACGACCAGGTGTTTCGGAACCACACGGTCGGGAGCACGTGCAGCGTCTCCGCCTCCGGCCCGGGGTTGGTGATCCGCAGCCGGATGCGCAGGTCGTCGGGGTCGGCCTTGGCGTAGTCGGCCTCCACGATCCAGAACCGGTCCTCGTCGAACACGCCGGTGTCGAGCAGCTCGAACTCCGGTTCCTCCCGCGAGCGCTGCCGGTTCTCACCGACGAGCCGCCCGTAGGGGAACGCCCGCTGCGGGTAGTGGTAGCGCCAGCGCAGCCAGGCGTGGCTCGGCACCGCGTCGAGGTACCACCAGTACTCCTTGGCGTCCTCGCCGTGGTTGCCCTCATTGCCGGTGAGGCCGAAGATGCGTTCCTTGAGGATCGGGTCGCGACCGTTCCACAGCCCGAGGCCGAAGCACAGCCGTTGCTCCGCGTCGCTGATGCCCGCCAGGCCGTCCTCGCTCCACCGGTACGCCCTGGACCGGGCGTGCTCGTGCGGGAATGCCTCCCACGCGGTGCCGTCGCCGCTGTAGTCCTCGCGGACCGTGCCCCAGGCGCGCTCACTGAGGTACGGTCCCCACCGGTACCACGGGGTGGCATCGGCGAGCCCGTCCTCCGGCCGCCCGAACGACTCCACCCGCTCCCGCTCCGGATTGCTCATGCGACCACACCACCAGCATCCAGGGCGACAGAACGTCACCCCAGCCGCATGACCAGGCCTTTACTCAGCCTTTCCTCCCGCGATCGCGTAGGGTCTCGAGGGCGATCGCGACGCTCACGGCAGCGCCGCAGGCCGCCGCACCGCCTCTCGTTTGGCCCGCCCCTGCGCGGTGTAGCAGCGTTGACGTGCTGCTGCAGCACCGCGACCGGGACGTGGCGGCCTCGCCGGATCAGTGGAGCCTGCCGGGTGGCCGGATGGGCCGGGTGAGACGGCCGGGGACGTGGCCAGGCGGTCACCTCCGTCCTGGTCCTGTCCCGCCACCTCAGCGCCGCCCGAGGCAATGGCTGAGCGATCCCTCAAGCAATCGCCGCCTCCGAACCGCCACCGGGTGCCCCTTCCAGGCGTGGTCCGTCGCCGAACTCTCCCGCGCCCGGTCGCTGTAGTCCTCGCCCGGCGGCGTCGGACGCGACGGCCGTCATCACGCTCAGGTGCCCTTCGGTCTCCGGGCGGTTCGGTGGGCCGTAGTCACGCACGTGGATCGTATAGCCGCTTTGCCTGGATAAATGATGGTCGATGCTGAGACCGTTGCCAGCGGGTGGGGAGTCTGCTTAACTGGTCGGCACCTCGATGAGAGAGCGCTCTCTGGAGTTGCTGGTCGAGGTGGAAGGAGACCCCGCCCCCGCCCCCCGCCCCTGAAATGCCCGGATGCCGCCGCCAACGGTGCCGGGCTGCCGAACGGCACCGCGCGACCTTCGGCGAGGCGCGCGACGCCGCACATCCGCGTGGCATCGAAGCCCGCGCGACATCCCACATCCACCCGCCGGCGCGGGCGGCGCACCGCCGTGCCCGCCTACCACCGGGGCCCGACCGCGGGGTCACCAGACCGCGGCCAACGATCGGACGTGATCGGCGCACGTCGTTCGCTGCTTTCTTCCGTAGGAGAGGTGCAACCGATCATGTTCCGCAGAGTGCTGCTCTGCGTCGCCCTCGTGCTGGCCGCGGCAGGCTTCAACATCGCCCCGGCGTTCGCGGCCGACTTCTCGGTGCTGATCTTCAGCAAGACCGCGGGGTACCGGCACGACGCGATCCCGGCAGGGATCACCGCGATCCAGCAACTGGGCACGCAGAACAACTTCACGGTCGAGGCGACCGAGGACGCGACGCAGTTCAACGACACGAACCTGGCCCGCTTCAAGGCGGTCATCTGGCTGTCGACGACGGCCGACGTGCTCGACGCCAACCAGCAGGCCGCGTTCGAGCGCTACATCCGCGCCGGCGGCGGCTACGTCGGGGTGCACGCCGCCTCCGACACCGAATACGACTGGCCGTGGTACGGCAACCTCGTGGGTGCCTACTTCGCCAGCCACCCGGCCATCCAGCCGGTGACGGTGCGCATCGAGGACACCGCGCACCCGTCCAACGCGGGCATCCCGGCGAACTGGAACCGCACCGACGAGCTGTACAACTATCGCACCAACCCGCGCTCGCAGGTGCACGTCCTCGCGAACCTCAACGAGGCCACGTACACCGGCGGCACCATGAACGGCGACCACCCCATCTCGTGGTGCCGCGCGTATGACGGCGGGCGCTCCTGGTACACCGGCCTCGGCCACACCCAGGAGAGCTACACCGAGGCGAACTTCCGCACCCACCTGCTCGGCGGCATCAAGTACGCCGCGCAGAACCTCGGCAACTGCTCCGTGCAGTCCGCCGCCGGCACGTTCAACCAGGTGAACCTGGCCAAGGGCGTGGCGGAGACCGGTGAGCCGATGGGCCTCACCGTCCTGCCGAACCGGGGCGTGCTGCACACCTCGCGCGACGGCGTCGTCCGGTACACCGACGTCAACGGCAACACGAAGGTCGCCCTGACGCTGCAGGTCTACACCCACGACGAGGAGGGTCTGCAGAGCATCAAGGCCGACCCGAACTTCGCCACCAACAAATGGGTGTACGCCTACTACGCGCCACCGCTCAGCACGCCCGGCGGTGACGCCCCGTCCACCGGCACGGCGGCGCAGTTCGCCCCGTTCAACGGCTCCAACAAGCTGGCCCGGTTCACCGTGCGGGACGACTACACGATCGACCCGAACTCGATGGTGACGATCCTCGACGTGCCGACCAGCCGTGGCCTGTGCTGCCACGTCGGCGGTGACATCGACTTCGACGCCGCCGGCAACCTGTACCTGTCCACCGGCGACGACAGCAACCCGTTCGACTCCGGTGGCTACGCGCCGCTGGACGAGCGGACCGACCGCAACCCCGCCTACGACGCGCAGCGCACCTCGGGCAACAGCAACGACCTGCGCGGCAAGGTCCTGCGGATCAAGCCCGGCGCGACCGGCGGCTACACCGTCCCGGCCGGCAACATGTTCGCCCCCGGCACGCCGAACACCAAGCCCGAGGTGTACGCCATGGGCTTCCGCAACCCGTTCCGGATGAGCGTCGACAAGGCAACCGGGGTCGTCTACCTCGGTGACTACGGCCCCGACGCCGGCTCCGCCGACCCGAACCGCGGGCCGGCGGGAACGGTCTCGTTCGAGCGGATCACCCAGCCGGGCTTCTTCGGCTGGCCGTACTGCTCCAACTACAACACCCCGTACCACGAGTACACGTTCCCGACGGGTCCGTCGGCCGGTCAGTACAACTGCGCCGGTGGGCCGACGAACAACTCGCGGAACAACACCGGCATCACCACCCTGCCGGCGTCGCAGGCCGCCTGGTTGCCGTACGGCGGTCAGGGCCCCTGGCGGCCGGAGCTGGGTGGCGGTGGCCCCATGGCGGGCCCGGTCTACAACTTCAACCCGAACCTGGTCTCGGACGTGAAGTTCCCGGCCTCGTACAACGGGAAGGCCTTCCTCGGTGAGTTCACCAGCCGCTGGATCAAGGCGGCCACCATCAACGCCAACGGCACGGCCGGCGCGATCGACTCGATCCCGTGGACCGGAACCGCGATCATGGACATGGAGTTCGGGCCGGACGGCGCCCTGTACGTGCTCGACTACGGCACCACCTGGTTCGGCGGCGACGCCAACTCGGCGCTCTACCGCATCGAGTACAACAGCGGCGGCAACCGGTCACCGATCGCCCAGGCCGCCGCGACCCCGTCCTCCGGTGCGGCGCCGCTGACCGTGCAGTTCAGCTCGGCCGGCAGCAACGACCCGGACGGCGATGCGATCACGTACGCCTGGGACTTCACCACCAACGGCAGCACCGACTCCACCGCGGCCAACCCGACGTTCACGTACCCCACGAACGGCGAGTACACCGCGACGCTGACGGTGCGGGACACCGGGGGCAGGACCGCGACGGCCAGTGTCGTCGTCGGGGTCGGCCGGCCGACGATCCAGCTCATCACCCCGGCAGACGGCTCGGTGTTCCAGTTCGGGGACCTGGTGCCGTTCGAGGTGAGGGTCACCGACCCGAACGCCGGCACCATCGACTGCAACCGGGTCGTGGTCAACTACGTCCTGGGCCACGACAGCCACGGTCACCCGATCACCAGCAAGAACGGCTGCACCGGGTCGATCCAGACCACAGTGGACGGTGAACACGACCCCAGCTCGAACATCTTCGGGGTCATGGCCGCCGTGTACACCCCGGTCAGCGGCACCGCGGTCCAGGACCAGCACCAGCTGCAGCCGCGGACCCGGCAGGCCGAGCACTACAACACCATGAACGGCGTCCAGCTCGCCGCCAAGGCCAGCGCGCACGGCGGCAACGCCGTCGGGTACATCGAGAACGGCGACTGGATCTCCTTCAACACGTACAACCTGGCCGGCGTCAACAGCATCAAGGCGCGGGTCGCCTCGGCCGGCACCGGCGGCACCATCACCGTGCGGACCGGCTCGCCGACCGGCCCGGTGGCCGGCACCGTGCAGGTCGCCCCGACCGGCGGCTGGGAGACCTGGGCCGACGTCACCGGGACGATCAGCCCACCGGCCGGCACATCTGCGCTGTACCTGGTGTTCACCGGCGGGGCGGGGTCGTTGTTCGACATCGACGACTTCACGTTCAACTCCGGCACCACGCAACCGCCGTCGTCGAACCTGGCGTTGAACAAGCCGGTCACGGCGTCGAGCACCGAGAACGCCGGGACCCCGGCGTCGGCGGCGGTCGACGGCTCGCTGACCACCCGGTGGGCGAGCACGTTCTCCGATCCACAGTGGATCCGCGTCGACCTCGGCCAGTCGTACTCCATCAACCGGGTGAAGCTCACCTGGGAGGCGGCGTACGGTTCGGCGTACCAGATCCAGACCTCGGCCGACGGGACGACCTGGACCACCATCAAGTCGGTGGCCGGCGAGAACGGTGGCGTCGACGACAACACCGGGCTGACCGGGACGGGCCGCTACGTGCGCATCAACGGCACCGCCCGCGGCACCGCGTACGGCTACTCGTTGTTCGAGTTCGAGGTGTACGGCGGCACGGTCACCCAACCGCCCGCCACCAACCTCGCGCTGAACAAGCCGGCCACGGCGTCGAGCGTCGAGAACGCCGGGACCCCGGCGTCGGGCGCGTTCGACGGCTCGCTGACGACGCGGTGGGGGAGCGCCTTCGCCGATCCACAGTGGATCCGCGTGGACCTCGGCCAGTCCTATGCGATCGGCCGGGTGAAGCTCACGTGGGAGGCCGCGTACGGCTCGGCGTACCAGATCCAGACGTCCGCCGACGGGACGAACTGGACGACGGTGCGCTCGGTGACCGGCGGGGACGGTGGCGTCGACGACAACACCGCGCTCGCCGCGACCGGCCGCTACGTGCGCATCAACGGCACGACCCGTGCCACGGCGTGGGGCTACTCGCTGCTGGAGTTCGAGGTGTACGCCAGCTGACCGGCTGAACGGCACGACAGGGCGCGGGGATCGTCGGCGGTCCCCGCGCCCCGCGTGCTGGAGCCGGTCGGCTGGTGGACCCTGGTGCCGCTCGGCGTGGCGAGCCTCGTGACAGGGGTCGTGCAGTCGCTGGGGACGAGCTGGGGCCTGGTCCGGCACTACTGGGTGCTGTTCAAGCTCGTAATGAATAGCTCTTCCCACTTATTTTATAAAACAATATACCTCACAAAAGACCTGAATCAGACGTCCTCTTACGTCGCTGACGGCGACGGACTCCATCGGTCCGAGCCGATCGTGGTGAAGACCAGCGATCCGCCTGTCGGGCTCTACCTCAGCAAGGTGGCCGACCCGGACGGCTCGGATGAGCACATCGAACTCGTGATGCTGGAACTGGTCGACAGGCAGCCGTGGCACCTGACGGAGCCGCTGCACGGGCGTGAGATTCTGATGTCGATCGACCGCGCTGAAGCGGTACGGCACGCTCTGGCCGAGCTGGTCTGACAGCCACCAAACTCCTCCAGGAGCGGAGCAGGCCGGTTGCCCATCGCGTTGCGGGGCCATCCGGACGCCGGCTGTTCAAGGGCACGACCGAGGCGTGGAGTGACGGGCGGGTCACACAACCGGTATTCGATACGTAAGAATGCATCAATGCATTCACGTTCCGGGGTGATCGTTGCCGTTGACATCGGTGCGTCGCGGATGAAGGTTGCGTACGCCGGGCCGGACGGCGTGGTGCACCTCGTCTGTTTCGACCGGGACCTGTGGATGCCGTCCGCAGTCCTCGTCGAGCAGGACGGCACCCTGGTCACGGGTGGTGCTGCGGTTCGTCGGGCGCAGCAGCACCCCGAGGGTTTGGTCGCCGATCCGATGGGCCGGCTGTCGGCTGACACTGTGGACGCCGGCGGTGTCGTGGTCGAGACCGCGAACCTGGTCGCGGCGCTGTTGCAGGTTGCGCTCGCCGCCGCTGCGCAGGCCGCCGGATCGCAGGTTGGGACGGTCCGCGTCGTGATTGCGGGATCGTGGGGGCCGCGTCGCCGGGCATTGCTGCGTGCCGCGTTGCAGCGGGCCGGCGCCGGTGAGGCCGAGCTGATCGCCGCGCCGGTCGCGGTCGGCTGGCATCTGCTCGCCGGCGGCGTCGACCTGCCCGAGCAGGCGGTCTTCGCCGTCTGCGACCTGGGTGCGGGGTTCTCCGCGACGGTGCTGACGCGGACCGGCGATGGCTTCGACGTGCTCGCCAGCGTCGGTGCCGCTTCCGGGGGCGGGGACGCGATGGACGCGGCGGTCGCCGCCTGGCTGTCGCCGCCGCAGGCCGGTGGCACGGCGGACCTGGTCGCCGCCGACACGGTGGTGTCTGCCCGGCTGGCGAAGGAGGCACTGTCGGCGGCCCCGACGGTGCTCGTGCCCGGCCAGGGCGGGCAGCCGGTCGTCTTCGGAGTGCCGCAGTTGCGGCAGGCGGCCGCCGGTGTGCTGGATGGTGCTGTCGCTGCGGCCGTGCAGGCGGTTGAGGCGGCAGATGTGGCTCGTGGGCAGCTCGGGCTGATGGTGTGCGTCGGCGGGGGAGCACGGCTGCCGGTCATCGCCGACGCGTTCGGTGACGCGGTTGGGGTACGGCCTGTGACGGTGCTGCAGCCGGAGGCGGCGGCGGTGCTCGGCGCGGTGCAGCAGCCGGTGCCGGCCGAGGACGTGCCGGCGTTGCCGAGTGGGCGGGACGCGGCCGGTGCGGTGCTGGCGGCGGCCGGTTCGGTGGCGTTGTTCGCTCAGTTCATGACCGGCACGAAACGGTACGGTCCGCCGCATTCGATCGACGACGGCTGGCTCCTGGCGCACTGGGGCGGGCTGTGTGCCGCGGCGGTGCTCGCCGTCGTCGCGACCGCGGCGGGCGCGTCCTGGCTGCATGTGGCCCGGTACATGGACCTGCAGGACGAGCGGTTGTGGCGGCGACTTTACGGGGTGGCGCTGGCCGCGTCGGCGGTGCTCGGTCTTGCGGTCGCGGTCGGGTACGCGATCATCGCGGTCGGGTTCTTCGAGGTGCCGGCGGGCCCGCTGCTGCGCTGGTCGGTGCTGGCCGCGACGTCGGTGACGGTCGCCGTCGCCGTGGCCGGGCTGACGGTGATCATCCGGCCGGCGCTGGTGGAGCGGTCGTGGCCGCAGTGGTTCCGGTTCCCGGTCACGGTGATCGTGCTGATCGGCGTGGGTGAGTTCCTGATCGGGTTCGGTGTGACGGGTTCGCCGTCCGCGTTGTGGCCGCTGGCGTGGTGGCTGGATCACGACGCGGGGTCGACGGAGAGTTTCGGCCAGATCGGCCGGGTCGGTGGGGCGCTGCTGGGGGTGGCGGTCGCGTTGCTGGTGGCCCGCCGTGCCTGGATCCGGGTGCTGACGGCGACCCCGCTGGCGTTGCTGACCGCTGCCACGTTGACGTCGAAGTCGGCGGGGCTGATCGCGGTGACGGTCGGGATCGTGGTCGCCGGGTGGTGGGTGTGGCGGGTTCTGGCGGCGGTAGGTGGCGCCGTGCTGAGTGCGCCCAGACCGCAGGACGCCCTCGAACCGGGGAGCGTCGCCGTGTCACGGTCGGAACCGCCGCGGTGAGCAGCGGTGGCTGGCTGGTGCGGCAACTGCTGCGTGCCGTTGCCGGCGTCGCTGTGGTCGTCCTGGTCATCGCTGGGATGCCCTGGCTGCTGCTGGCGTTGACCCGGCGGGTCCTCGCGGACCCGCCCGACCTGGCGGCGCTGGTCGACGAGCCGCTGTCCGCGGCGACGGTCGTCCTGCTCGCCCTGGCGGGCGCTTGGATGTTCTGGGGCTGGCTGCTGGTCGGCGGAGTCCTCGGGGCAGTGGACCGGGTCCGTCGCCCCGACCGGCGACGGTTGCGCCCTCCGGCGCCGCTGCACGCGTCGGTGGGCGCGGTCGTGGGCGCGGTCGGCCTGCTGCTGGACGGCTTCGCCGTCCACGCCGCCGTGGACGCCCGGCCGGCGGCCGGGAACAGTCCCGCCGCGACGTCCCCGCACTCCGCCGGACCGCGGACGGCGCGGGCCGGGGCACCGGCACAGGGCGTTGACGTCGGCGCCTCCGGCTGGCTGCCGTTGCCGGCGGTCGCCGCGGGAGCTGTCGCTGCGGTGATCTGGTCGCAGCGCCGCCGCATGTACCAGCCGCGGCCGCCGCGTGGCGCGTGGCGCGACGACCCCGATCTGACCCCGCTGCCGGCACCGTCCGGTGTGGACGGTCGCGTCACGATCGGCGTCACCGTCGGCGGCGCCGTCACGGGCTGGCTGGATCTGACGGACCTGCCGGCCGGGGGAGTCCGCCTCAGCGGCGCCGGTGCGGCGAGCGCCGTGCGTGGCCTGCTGGTGGCCGTGCTGGCCGCCGCCGGCTCGGATTCCGGACCGGCAGCGGTGATCGCGGCGGGTGACCTGCGGTCGTTGTTCGGTGCCATGGTCGTCGACGTGCCCGGACTGCACGTCGTCGACGGCCGGCACACGGCGGCGGCGACCTGCGTGGAGCTGGCCGAGGCCGGGCGGCAGGTGCTGGCCGTCGGGGGCCGGGACGGACACCTCGAACCTGGCCCGGATGGGGTGACCGTCGTCGCGGTCGCCGCCGACCCGTCACTGCCGTCGTGGGACGTCCGCACTGACGGCACCGTCTCGGCAGCTGCCGTCCGGCTCGCAGTGCTCGACGCGGCGGCTGCAGCGATCATCCTCGCCGGACTCCACCGCCACCCCTCAGCCGAGCTCTCACCCCCGCAGGTCGAACCTCCGCAGCCGGTACCGCAGCCGCTTGCGCTCGAACCCGTCGCCGCGGCTGCCAGGACGCGGCAACTGCAGATCGCGGTGCTCGGACCGGTCCACATCGCAGTGCGCACCGGCGACGTCGCCGGGACCCCGGTCTCGGTGCGGCGGACCGCCGGCCTGCACCTGCTGATCCTGCTCGCCGTCCACCGCGGCGGCGCCACGGGCGATGACCTCGCCGCGGCACTGTGGCCCGGTCAACCGGCCCACACCGTGTCGCGGCGGCTCGCGACGACCGTGCACGAACTGCGGCAGGAACTCCGGTCCGCCGCCGGAAGCGACGTCGTGCAGCGGTACACCGTCCTCACCGGCGGCAGCGGGTACCGGCTCGACCCGGCCCACGTCGACGTCGACCTGTGGCGCTTCCACGACCTGCTCGACACGGCCGACAGCGTTCCCACCCAGAGCGTTCGCCGTGAGCTGCTGCACGAAGCGGCCGGTCTCGACCGTGGTGAACTCGCCGAGGGACAGGCCAGCGCATGGCTGGACCCGGTACGGGAATCGACCGCCCGGCACCGCATCGACGTCCTCACCTACCTGGCCGACGCCGAACCCGACCACGGCGCCGCACTCGCCCTGCTGCACCGGGCACTGCGAATCGCCCCGGACAACGAAGCTGTCGTGCGGGCGGTGCTGCGCCGCCACGCCGTCGCCGGCGACCTCGACGGCGTCCACCGCGCCTACGACACGCTGCTGCGACAGCTTGCACCGCAGCCGGCGACGACGCTGCTGTTCGACGAGCTCACCACGACCGACCCCGGCGTGACCGAATCCGCCGCAGCAGAACGGAACCCGCGATGACCGGTACACCGGCCGCAGCACCGACACTGATCCAGTACGACTCGACCGGCTACCCGATGCTGCCGGCAACCGCGCCCGCCCCTCGCGTGCTGCGGCCCGTCGATGGTGGCACCGGCAACCGTCGCCGCCGCGGCATCCGGTCCGTGGCGGGTGCCGTCGCGATGCTCCTGGTTGCCGGCGTCGCGGTCCGCTGCTCCGGGATCGGGCCGACCGACTCACCCGAAAGCATCGTCCGTGCCGTGTTCGCGGCGCTGACCGTGCACGACGGGCAGCAACTCGACCGGCTCGGCTGGTGCGAACGCAGCCCACTGTGCAGCGCGGACGGACTCACCACCGGATACCAGGCACCGGAACAGTTCGACATCGTGTCCGGCCGCACCAGCGACGACGACCACCGCAGCATCCGGGTCCGGTACACCGTCAACGGTGCCACCGCCGAGGAGAACGTCCAGGCAACCCGCTACCGCAGCGGACTGCTCGGCCACCGGTGGAGCATCAGCAGACTGCCCGGTGCGCGGATCGACGTCCGCACCGCGGCCAGCGAACGCATCCACGTCGCCGGCGTGACCCTGGCGGCGAACCCGGTCGACAAGATGTCCGGAGGCACCGAGCCGGACCTGTTCGCTCCACCGGGTGCCTACACCGTCGCCGTCGACGGCGACGCGCTGTTCGCCGTGTCGACGGCCACGGTCGTCATCGCCGGCGGCATCGACCCGGCGCCGACGGTGATCACGCCGACGCTCCGGCCGGACCTGCAGCCGCAGATCGAACAGCAGATCACGGACAGGATCACCTACTGCGCCGGGCAGCAGGAGTTCCACCCGATCCCGCCGCAGTGGCGGAACCTCGCGGACACATGCCCGTTCGGGCACGACGCGCGGACCCCGTTCAAGAAGTCACCGACCTGGACCGTCGAACGGCTGCCGGTGATCACGGTGCACGTCGACGACCACTCCACCGTCTCCGTGCGGACGACGTCACCGGGAGTCGCGGTCGTGCGGTACCAGTGGAGCGTCGACGTCGTCGAACCCCGCCGGTGGACCGACGCGAGCACGACCGTCGAGTTTGACGTCGACGGACAGGTCGGCGTCCAGGACAACGCGCCCCACTGGATCGGCTGACCGCCACCGACCGACCCGATGCGACCCGATGCGGCCCGGTGTGATCCCGT
The DNA here is from genome assembly GCF_040605635.1 of Dactylosporangium sp. NPDC005555. NCBI lineage: Bacteria > Bacillati > Actinomycetota > Actinomycetes > Micromonosporales > Micromonosporaceae > Dactylosporangium > Dactylosporangium sp. NPDC005555. The sequence continues at coordinate 9,453 of NZ_JBEXDG010000052.1, read as the reverse complement.
GTGACCCGCTGTGACGGCGCGTGACCTGCGGATCCGTTCCGCCAGGCGCGCGGCTCGTCGAAGCTTGCCAGGACGGTCCTCAGGTCCTGAGGTCACCCGGCGCGTGGTCCGCGATGGAGGTCCCGATGCATGCGGCTCGATCAACGGTGTTCCCCCGCCGTGCCCTCTTCCGGGCGCTGCTCGGCGGACTGACCGCGCTCGCCGGCCTCGCGTGCCTCGCCGCGCTTCCCTATTTGCTGTGGCAGGTGACGGACGCCTGCTGGGACACCGTCGACTGGGTCGAGTCAGCCGGGCAGCCGCTCAACGGCCCGCTGCTGATCCTTGCCGCGGTCACCGCCGCCTGGATGTTCTGGTGCTGGCTGCTGTACGCGACGATCGCCGACACCGTCGCAGTGCTCCGCGGGGGGAGGATCGCGCGGGTGCGGCTACCGATGCCGCTGCACCGGGCGGTCGCCGCGGCGGCGGGACTGCTGGGCACAGCCCTGCAACCAGGGGTCGCAGCGGCCGGCCCGACGCCGGCGTCGACGTCCACACTGCAGCTGCACGACACGGTGAGCCAGCCGACGACCACAGGCACCATGAGCCCGCTCGTCGTCCCAATGGCCAGCACGCTCGCCGCACCGGCGGAGTCCGAGCCCGTCATCTACGTCGTCAAACGCGGCGATGCGCTGTCCCGCATCGCGAGGACCGAGCTCGGCGACGCCAAGCGGTGGCCGGAGATCTACACCCTCAACCGCGGCACCCGTTTCGCCAACGTCGGCGGTACCCTCACCAACCCCGACGTGATCTACCCCGGCTGGCGGCTGAAGATCCCCAGCCCCGCCGTCACACCACCGGCCACCACAGTGCAGCCGCCCCCGGCCACCACCGCTCCACCGACGGTCCTTGCGCCACCCGCCACCACCGCCCCGCCCACAGCACCGTCCGCTTCGGTCGACACCGAGGCCGCACCACCGTCCGCTGGCACCACCACCTCAGGGCACCGCCTCACCGACCTGCTGCCCTGGCTCGCGGTGCTCGGCTCACCGGTCGCCCTCGCACTGCTGCTGCGCCGTCGCCGCTCACGTACCCACCCGACCGAACCCCACCCGACCGAACCCCGGCCAGCCGCTGCCACCGCAGCACCGGCGCCGGCCGACCCGCCCGCCGTCCCAGCGGCGCCCTCACCGAACGTCGACTACACCACAGCACCCGCAGCAGCGCCGGACCCGCAGGACACTGCTCGCCAGCTCGTCGACGCGGCCCTCGGCGCAGACCCGGCGCCCAGCGTGATCATCCCCCGAGCGACGCTGCAGCACCTGCTACCCGACCAGGAGGTACCGGCACGCGGCGCGGCGCTCACCATCACAGCAACCGTCAACGATGCCATCGACGCCCTCGAAGCAGAGGTACTGCACAGGGCCCGGCTCGTCGCCGAACACGACGCCGACAGCTACGCCGACATCCGCGACATCGAAGCGCTGCCGCAGACCGTGCTGATCACGCACGCCGACGCCGCCCAACAGGCCCGGATCACGGCCACGGTCATACCCGGCCACGACTACGACATCGACGCCATCCTCATCGACGAACCCCCACCCGGCGCACGTCGACGCCCGCCGCACCCTGCACAGGCGCCCACAGCCGCCGCCGCAGCGGCCCAACCTACGCCGGAGGGGGTCCACGTGCGGGTCATCGGCGACGTCGGCGTCCTCGACCGGCGCGGCCGGCCCGTCCCCGGACTCCGCGGACGAGCCAAGGAACTGCTCACCTACCTCGCCGTCCACCGCAGCGGCGCAGAACTCCCCGACATCATGGAAGCACTGTGGCCCGACGCCACCGTCACCCGCGCCGCCGAACGACTCTCCACCGAAGTGTCGAACCTGCGCCGCACCGTACGCAGAGCAGCCGGCGACGGCAGCGCCCAAGCCGTCGACAACCCCGGCGGCCGGTACCTGCTCAACGCCGACCTCCTCCACGTCGACCTCTGGCAACTCGACCAGACCCTCACCCACGACAACCCGTCCGCACCCGACCGGGAGACACACCTGCGGACAGCCGTCGCCCTGCACACCGGCGACCTCGCCGGCAATGCCACCTACCCGTGGATCGAAGCAGCACGGGAACAATGCCGCCGACACGGCATCGCCGTCCGTCAGAAGCTGGCCGCGGCCGTGGCCGCGACCGATCCGACCGAGGCGGCCGTGCTGCTCGACGCCGCCGCCGACATCGACCCGTACAGCGAACCACTGGCCCGCGCCGCGATCGACGCATATGCGGGCCTCGGCGCCCTTGACGAAGCACGTCATCGGTACGACCAGCTGCGGACCGCACTGGCCGACATCACCGAACAACCCGAAGCCGCCACCTTGACCGTCGTGCACGCGGCACTCGGCGACGCGGTCGACCTCAGCGGTGCAGCATGACCGGCACCGTGGAACCCGCCGTCCAGGCACCTCCACCGGACCGTGACGCCACGCTGCTGCGACGGCTGCGGCTGATGCAATGGACGCTGCGGGCCGCGCTCGGCGTGGCGCTCGCTGTCAGCATGGCCGCCAACGTCTTGCACGCCGCGCCGGACCCCGTCGCGCGCAGCATCGCCGCCTGGTCGCCTCTCGCCCTGTACGCCGCGATCGAAGTCATGACCCGCGTCCCGATCCGCCACCGCCTTCTCGGCGGCATCCGTATCGTCGCGACAGTCGCCATCGCCGTCATCGCCGGTGTCACCAGCTACCTGCACATGGTCGGCGTCGCCGAACGCTACGGCGAAAGCTGGCAGGTCGTGTACCTGCTCCCGATCAGCGTCGACGGCCTCGTCGCCGTCCTCACCCTCAGCCTGCTCGACATCGCTTCCCAGGTCCGCACGATCAGCGCCGAGTCCCCGACCGCTCCCACGCAACAACGCATCGGCGGCCCCTTTGCCGGGGCGATGACAGACGCAGGCGACCAGCGTTCAGCAACCCAGGCGCCCGGCGACGCGGACGCCTCGAGAACCGCTGCCGCATCGCGGGACAGGCCCCTACCTAAAGGACGGCCCAGCGGACGATCCCGGGCCGCTGATCGGTACGGACAACCAGACCAATCCCGCGCCGTGGTGACACCGACCCGTGACGGCCCAGCGTCGCTACCGCCCGACCTGCAGCCGTTGCTCGAACCCGCAGCACACGCGTATCAGCAGTTGCGGGCCACCGGCAACCCGATCACCAGAGACACCTTCGCAGCCGCACTCCGCGACAACGGCCAGCCTTTGCGCAGCACCAAAGTCACGCCGCTGCTGACGGCAGTTCGCGAACACTTCGAGCACATCGACCCGCACGCGCAAGACGACCTGCGAGGGGACCCTTCAACATCATAGTCAGCGACCGTTCGGGGCCTGCAGAGCGGTTCGCACGTGTCGAAGGGGGGACGTTATCCCCCATTTGTGAGATACGTGCCCGAAGCACGTGTCCATGCGCAAAGTCTAGCAATTTCGATACGCTGAATCAACTGGGTATATCGCTAGAAGGTGGTCCGAGAAGCCTTCGCTGCTGATGTAAACACAGGTCAAACCGTCTGTCGTCGAGGGTGGGTCCAAGCGGCGAGTGAACCCAAATCCATGGATTACATGCGCAAGACGTACGCCTGTGCGTACTCCAACTACGATGGAGTGCAGGTCAATTGTTCGTAGATTGCTGTTACGGGGACGCCGTCTTGCTTGCTGGATCGATCGGCGCGGGGTCGATTCCTCGGGCGCGTAATTGAGCCCATAGGGCTGTCGTTCCGTATTGCGGTTGCCGCGCTCCGTAGACTACGGATTGTGACTGACGGAGATCAGGCCGAGCGGAACGCGCATGCCGCCCTGGCCGCGTTCGTGCCGCGGGCCCGCCGGGTCGAGGCGCACTCTCTCGCGGAGGACCGCGACGCCCTGCTGCGGCTGGCGAGCATGACCTTCCCTGCCGTGCTCGACCGGGTGACGGGCGTGACGACCATTATCCAACAGTTGCCGCCGGAGGAGGTGGTCGAGTCGGCAGCGGCCCGGGTGCGGCCGCTGATTCTCAACGAGGATCCGACCTTCCACGCGAAGGTCACCAGCGCGCTCGGCTACCTCCTGCGCGCGGCGTCCGCGCCGCAGGACGTCATGGACGACCTGAAAGGCCTGCGGGCGGAATGGGCCAAGATCAAGCCCAAGGGGCAGGACGTGCGGGGCTACTCACTGGAGCGATCGGTTGCGGGGTCGGGCGTGTCCGAACGGCTCGCCGACAACGTCCTCGGGTTCGCCTGGATCTACGGCGACTTGATCCACAACGACACCGAGCGGCTCGCGCCGACCCGCTCGTTCGGCGTTGTGGAGCGATTCCGGGCTGCGGTGCCGCTGATCGCGCAGATCATGATGCTGACCATCGCGACCCTGCACTTCACCCGAATTCAGCACCGCAACGGCCTGGTGCCCATCGACGAAAGCCTCCTCGAAGCGCCGGTCGTGGTCACCGAGACGACGTTCCGCATCCAGGCGCAGGTTTTCGTGGCTGAGCTGCTGGCAGACGACCGGACGCTGGAACCGCCGGCCCTCGGGCAGGAACTCGGCCCGAAGTGGAGGCCCATCCACCAGGTCGTGGGACCGCCGGTCGCGATGGCCGCGGATGTTGTCGCCTCTGCGCCCGCTGGCGACATTGCCGGTGCCGATCTGGGTGCTGGGGAGGTGGCACCGGAGGATGCTGCGATGGATCGCGGACCGGTGCCACCGCACTGAACCCGCGCCCTGCTGTCATCCATCGCGACCTCCATGCGTTCGGCCGTTGCCGGCGATCGAGGGCCGCGGCATCTGCGGCGCAACGACACATCTATTCGACTTGGCACATGCGGCGGGTTCCCGGCACGATGTCGTGCGTGGTTGCCGCTGAAGTGCTGTTCGCCGTGTCTGACCTGGTGGCCGTCCCGGACTCACTCGGCGCCGTCTACGACCTGACACGTCCGGACGACGCATTCACGGTGGCACTCCAGCTGCCGTCGACCCACGACTCGTTCCGCCCTTCGCACCACCGGGGACTCTGGTGGTCCTTCATGGAACCGGTCAACGTCAGCAACCCTGAATGGGTCAAGATCATGTGCGTTCGCGTCGTACTCGTGTTTCCACGCCGCATCCGGCCCCCGCGTCAAGTTGCGATCCCCGTTGGGGGCGATGACGACTGGAAGACCTGAAGCTGCCCGCGAACATCCACCTGTTGCGATCCCCGTTGGGGGCGATGACGACTGTACGTCAGCCCGATCACGGCCGCGCAGGCGTACGCGTTGCGGTCCCCGTTGGGGGCGATGACGACCCGCGGCGCTGACCTGGCCGCCGAGACTGGTTGTGGTGCAGTTGCGATCCCCGTTGGGGGCGATGACGACGCTTCGCCAGATCGAGAACCGCCTGTCCGACCGCGTGTTGCGATCCCCGTTGGGGGCGATGACGACTGAGAGCAACACCCGCCGGCCGGAAACCCACTCCGAGTGTTGCGATCCCCGTTGGGGGCGATGACGACGTCGAGTGCGGTCGCCACGGTCAGGCCTCCACGATCTGTTGCGATCCCCGTTGGGGGCGATGACGACGCAGGCACGCCAGCCGGTACCCCACCCGCTCCACGTTGCGATCCCGTTGGGGGCGATGACGACCGCCCTGGTAGTTGGTCGGCGGCGTCTCGTGCAGTTGCGATCCCCGTTGGGGGCGATGACGACGCGTCCTCGGCGTTGTAGCTGCGCTTGCGCTGGGCTGTTGCGATCCCCGTTGGGGGCGATGACGACTCGGGCGCTGCATCGGCAGCTCGCCGACCTCTTGCGGTTGCGATCCCCGTTGGGGGCGATGACGACCGGCATTCATGAGCATCGTCAACGGGAAGGACAAGTTGCGATCCCCGTTGGGGGCGATGACGACGCGGCGGACCGCGAAGCCCGTCGTTCCGTTCGGCATGTTGCGATCCCCGTTGGGGGCGATGACGACCCACATCCCGCAGTGGTGGATCGCCCACCAGCCGTGTTGCGATCCCCGTTGGGGGCGATGACGACCGGCCGCGAAAAGCCCGACGCCCGCTACTTCGTGCTGTTGCGATCCCCGTTGGGGGCGATGACGACCGTGACCGTCAGCGCGACCGGCACCTAAACGGTGTTGCGATCCCCGTTGGGGGCGATGACGACAGGAGGCGCGTCGTGCAGGAATGGGGCAGGGGTTCTAGTTGCGATCCCCGTTGGGGGCGATGACGACTCCCGGTCGAGGCGAACGCCAACCGGCGGTCCATCGTGTTGCGATCCCCGTTGGGGGCGATGACGACCGACGACAACGAGCGACTCGTCGACGTCCGCTGCCTGTTGCGATCCCCGTTGGGGGCGATGACGACCCAGTGGTCCCCGGACTACGATCGGCGCGACATCCTGTTGCGATCCCCGTTGGGGGCGATGACGACCTCCAGGCCGGCAAGGACACGGTGTACACCGCGACGTTGCGATCCCCGTTGGGGGCGATGACGACACTGTCGTTGTCGTCTACACGCACGGATACGCCGGTTGCGATCCCCGTTGGGGGCGATGACGACCCCACCGCTCGTCTGCACGGCGGCGGACGCCATGCGGTTGCGATCCCCGTTGGGGGCGATGACGACCCTGTGGTTCGAGAGCTATCCGTACGACCGGGTGGTGATGTTGCGATCCCCGTTGGGGGCGATGACGACGCGGTCAGGGCCTCGCGGGTGATGTCCAGCCACACCTGTTGCGATCCCCGTTGGGGGCGATGACGACCTGCATACAGTTACGCCAACCAGAACGGTCTGCACATGTTGCGATCCCCGTTGGGGGCGATGACGACGGGTACCACGGCGACGTCACGATCGTCAGGTCGTCCAGGTTGCGATCCCCGTTGGGGGCGATGACGACCGACCCCCGAGCCGACCCCGGAACCCGCGCAGCCGTTGCGATCCCCGTTGGGGGCGATGACGACCAGAGCATGCCGAACCTGACCGGCGCGGCGCTGCTGGTGTTGCGATCCCCGTTGGGGGCGATGACGACGTGTTGATCGTCAAAGCGATCCCAGCCCCCGCCTGCCGGTTGCGATCCCCGTTGGGGGCGATGACGACACGCTGCCGATCATCGCGGTGACCGGTGGCGAGCCGCGTTGCGATCCCCGTTGGGGGCGATGACGACGTCGGGCAGGTAACCACCGCACGGCGGGTGGACCAGGTTGCGATCCCCGTTGGGGGCGATGACGACTGCCGCCGAGCGAGTCGGCATCCTCGACGCGCTGTTGCGATCCCCGTTGGGGGCGATGACGACACGCCGGCGGTGACCTGAAGGTCGCGGTCAAGCTCATCAAGTTGCGATCCCCGTTGGGGGCGATGACGACACCCGCCCCGGCCACCGTCCCACTGTGGACCTGGACGTTGCGATCCCCGTTGGGGGTGATGACGACTAGTCGGGCTGGCGTGGGCGCAGGGCGTCGCTGTCGCGGCCGTTGCGATCCCCGTTGGGGGCGATGACGACCTCAAGAAGATCCCCACGGGCGCCGGACAGCTCGTGTTGCGATCCCCGTTGGGGGCGATGACGACGGGCGAGGTCACGAGCCGCCGGCGCAGCGGCGGCGTCCGGTTGCGATCCCCGTTGGGGGCGATGACGACTTTGCAGAGGGGACCACATGAGAACACCCATACACGTTGCGATCCCCGTTGGGGCGATGACGACGTGATCATCCCCGAGCAGTGCTACACCCTCGGCTGGTTGCGATCCCCGTTGGGGGCGATGACGACCACCGCGCTCCCATCGATGGCCGACGCGCGGTCCGTGTTGCGATCCCCGTTGGGGGCGATGACGACCGGACGTACGTCACGACTGCACCGCCTTGAAGTGTTGCGATCCCCGTTGGGGGCGATGACGACGCGGCTCGTACGACGCGCCGACCTGCTCGCGTACATGTTGCGATCCCCGTTGGGGGCGATGACGACCTCCGTCGAGCGCGCCGGCTTCAAGGTCGAGGCGACGCGTTGCGATCCCCGTTGGGGGCGATGACGACGCCGCGCCCACCTTGGCGCCAACAATCGTCGGGTCAGGTTGCGATCCCCGTTGGGGGCGATGACGACCCCTGGGCCCTGGGCGTAGCAGAGGGGGCGGGTGGACGTTGCGATCCCCGTTGGGGGCGATGACGACCAGACCCCGCCGATCTACAACCCTCGCGGCCGTCAGCGTTGCGATCCCCGTTGGGGGCGATGACGACGCGGGATCGTCCCAGCGGACCGGCCCTGGTTTGTTGCGATCCCCGTTGGGGGCGATGACGACCGTGTCCGGGTCCGCCCTTGCGCGTCGGCGACGATGTTGCGATCCCCGTTGGGGGCGATGACGACGCCCTCGCCAGCGCGAAGGCCGAACGGCTGTCCGTGTTGCGATCCCCGTTGGGGGCGATGACGACTGGTGCAGTGGCAGCACTCGCAGTGCACGCAGTCCTGGTTGCGATCCCCGTTGGGGGCGATGACGACTCACGGTCAACAGCGGCTCGCTGTCGCTGCCGTCCGAGTTGCGATCCCCGTTGGGGGCGATGACGACCTGCGCCGCGGCAGCCGCCGCACTCCGCGCGTCGTGTTGCGATCCCCGTTGGGGGCGATGACGACTCGTCCCAGCTGGCGCCGGCCATGTTGAGCCGGATCGCCTGTTGCGATCCCCGTTGGGGGCGATGACGACCCTGGTCCGGGCCGTCGTCGAGGGCATCACCACCGTGTTGCGATCCCCGTTGGGGGCGATGACGACGCCAGCAGAACGATGACCAGGGCACCGCCGACCAGAACACGTTGCGATCCCCGTTGGGGGCGATGACGACTCAAGCGGCTTCAGAGTCTGCGGCTGGCCGGCATGTTGCGATCCCCGTTGGGGGCGATGACGACCGTCACACACCCGGGACCGGACGGTGCCGCTCATCTACGTGTTGCGATCCCCGTTGGGGGCGATGACGACAACTTCCACGTGGTGACGGCCGGGCCGGTAACCGACCGTTGCGATCCCCGTTGGGGGCGATGACGACGCCGACGCGCTGGCTGAACCACCAGTCCGTACATAAGCGTTGCGATCCCCGTTGGGGGCGATGACGACGACAATGGCGTCATGACCGGACTGGTGGAGTTCATGTTGCGATCCCCGTTGGGGGCGATGACGACCAGCAGCTCCGCAGTCATCAGCGTGTTTGCCTCTTTCGGGTTGCGATCCCCGTTGGGGGCGATGACGACTCAAGGCCGCTCAGTCTGTCGGTGGCCGGATCCGTCTGTTGCGATCCCCGTTGGGGGCGATGACGACAAGTTCTTCAAGGTCAAGCCGGACGACGTCCACATGTTGCGATCCCCGTTGGGGGCGATGACGACGGCGAGCCTGAGCCGACCCCGGAGCAGCGGCGCGTGTTGCGATCCCCGTTGGGGGCGATGACGACCCCAACCTTAAGTTGCTGGTCAGAGCCTATTCGTGTGGCTGGTGCGGGCCTGGTTTTGCAGCGAA
>NZ_JBEXDG010000051.1:0-81646 GCF_040605635.1 Dactylosporangium sp. NPDC005555 | reverse complement strand
ATGGCTCCACGTCCATCTCCAGCACCGTCCGCTATGTGTGCAAAGTCCGTGTCGCGCCGCTACGTGCGATCGAACTTGGTGAGATCACCTCACTGGACCTGAGGGGTCGAGCAGTTCAAGCATCTGTGACCGATGATGCGAAAGCCGAGAAATGAAGTTCTTCCGTCGCCTCCCGGTAAGTCCCGATGCCTCCACGAGCAAGTCCCGTAGCAGGGTCTTCGGGTCCGCAAGCCTTTCTGCCTGCTTCCATGTCGGGATGTCCAGAGGCATCTTCCCGTTGGGATTTCCGGCCGCGGATCGAATGAGAGTCTCGTCCAGCACCAGCCATGCTTCTGTCATTCGAACCGGAATTGCTCCCGCCCATGACGTTCCGGGCATGACTTGGTCGATCGCGTCGGAAATCTCATTGAATCTCGGTCCCCTGCCTGCCCCGTCGGCATCCCTGTGCACGACAACGAGATCGTAGGGCGCGCCGAGCTTCTTGATGGACATGAGCTTGCCGGCAACAGTACGGTCAGGCGACGGAAGCGTTTCCATCACCGGAGCGGTAATGAGAACCGAGTGTCCGCACTGCTCTGCGATCCGCGAAATGTGGGGAAGTATGCCTCTGTCACTCGGTCCTGCGCACAGGAACAGCACTCGAAACATTATGCGGCGTCCACGTCAAGTGTCAGCTGTGCGCCGGGGGGTGCCGTCAGGTACGGAAGGATATCGGCCATGGTGACGGCCTCGCGGGAAATCTTGTTTCCCGTACGCCAGGTGTTTACCAGGGGTCGCAGCATCATGGATCTCGACATCGTGCCATCCGGCGACGGCTTCCGTACCGAACTGGCGAACAACAGATCATTTGGGTTGACCAGCTGCACCACTGCTGGTGAATGAGTATTGATGATGACCTGACGGAATGGATTATCGGTGCCGGGGGTGTCGAACACGTCCACTGCCAGATCTTGAACCAGGCTTACCATCGACGGCAGATTTGCTGGGTGGATGCCGTTCTCGGGCTCCTCCGTACAGAAAAGTCCAGTCATGGCCGAGTCTTCCAGCAGAACGCAAAGTGCCAAGAAGCGGAGACTGCCTTCAGACAAACTGCGAGCGGGTAGCCGCAGCCCAGAGGCTTCCGTAAGATAGACAGTCAGCAGTTCTCGAACATCGTCCGAGACTACTTCAATCCTGCCGACCGAAACTCCTGTCAGCTCGGCCAGCCGATTGGAGACGCGAGAGTACACCCGAATCGGGTCGCCGTGACCTTCCACGGCGGCGATACGGTAGAGCGTTCCAGCCAGGTGCCGCCCGTCAGTGTCCATCAGTCGCGGATCGACGTATCGATCGGACGTCCGCAATGCCGACGGCTCAAGAGCAAGTCTGCGCCAGCTCTGCATCTCCCTCTTGGCGGCCAAGATGGTCTGGTCGTCGGTGCCGGTAACAGTGCTGACGACCGTTGCCGGAGCGCGAGATGCCGCAGCTGGTCGGGGCATGCCGCGGCTTCCACCGTCCTGATGGATGCTGATGACCGGTTCGCCGCTATCCGTGGAGGTGGAGATGAATGCCACTCCGCTGCGCCGGCCGCGCACCACTTGCGATCGAAAGTTCTTGACATGATGCGGGAAGCGCATATGATTTGCGGCTTCACCTTGATTGATGTGTGTCAGCGACTCTCGCAACAGCCGAAGGCGGCCGATCTTTTCGACACCCGATGGTGGGGAATAGCCGATCTCCACCACATACCGCAGGAAGGTGATTGTTGGATTAGCAACTCGTCCGAAGTCATCCTCGATATCCCAGGGAACGATCATTTCCGCAGCAAACGACATGCGCCGCTCAGTCGCTTCGTAGCCGTTCCAGAACAGGTCGCGGGGATCGCCGATACGCTCGCCATGAACGCCGCGAACATGCTGCGCCGCATCCATCATTGGCATCCCAGCGAGGAGGCTGAGAAACTGGACGGCGTCGAACACGTTGGACTTTCCTGCACCGTTTTCACCCGCAATGCAGGTGAAAGCGCCAAATTCGACTTGCAGGTCCAACAGGTTCTTGAAGCCATCCACCTCCAGACGGGTGAGCATGCCGCCTCCAAACGCTTCGTTGTCACACCGACTGGATGACCTTAGTGGAGCCGCTGACGCGGCAGTGCAGACGCCACCGAAACGCGCCGACCGTCGTACCCACCGTGATCCACTGGTACGGGGAGGTGCTGCCCGCACCCGGCGCACGGGAGGCAGCACGCCCGCACCGAGCCGTCTCACGCCAGGCACCACTCGCCCGTGCGCCTCGGTGTGCCGTGGGCGGCCTGGCGGAGGTCGACGTCGTGGATGAGATGTGCAGGCGGCGAACCAGTACGGGGATCGTGGTGCCCTGGATGAGCAGGGTGCCGAGGGCGACCAGCAGGGCGATGGTCTGGATCTCGTCGCGGCGCCGGATGGTGGGGATATCGCGCATGCCGGTCCAGCCGACGATCACGACGTCGAATACGGCGGATTCGCCAAGCACGTTGCGATGGCCGAGACCGTGATTTCGCCGAAGATGACCACGAGTAGCCGTACGCCGTCTACGGAGATTGAAGTCTGACACATCACGCTTGACGGAGTGAGTGCTCACTCCGCAAACTCGGAGGATGACCGAACCGAAGAAGCGGGCATCGCCCATGAGTCCCGACGAGCGGCGCGCGATGATCGTCGCGGCCGCGTTGCCGCTGGTCGTCGAGCACGGCACCACCGTCACCACGGCCCAGGTCGCGCGCGCCGCGGGGATCGGCGAGGGCACCGTCTTCCGCGCGTTCGCGGACAAGGACGCGCTGCTCGCCGCGTGCATGGCCGAGGCGCTGCGCCGCGACGACACCCTCGCGCACGTGCGCGCGATCGACCTGGACCAGCCCCTCGCGGACCGGCTCGTCGAGGCGGTCGAGACGCTCCGCGCGTACATGACCCGGATGACCGCCGTGATGGGCGCGGTCCGCACGACCGCGCCGCGCCGTGACGCGCCCGACCCCGACCGGCGCCGGGACTCGATGACCGAGACGGTCGACGCGCTCGCCGGGCTGTTCGAGCCCGAGCAGGACCGGCTGCGCCGCGACCCCGAATACCTCGCCAGGGTCTTCCACCACCTCGTCATGGCCGGTGGGGAACCCGCCGACCTCGTCGACGTGTTCCTCAACGGCGCGGTAACCGGTGGACAAGCCGCACCTTCCGCGGCAAAGGTGCAGTATGGACATCCTTCGCCAGCATGAGATCGCCGAGGCCGGTCTCCGGATCCTCAACCCGTTCGACGACGACAAGCTGATGCTGCTCGGCGAGGTGTGCCGGCTCGGCCCGGGGCAGCGGCACCTCGACCTGGCGTGCGGCAAGGGCGAGATGCTGACCAGGTGGTCCGACATGTACGGCACCGTCGGCGAGGGCGTCGACATCAGCGAGGTGTTCCTCGCCGCCGCGCATGAACGGGCCCGCGCGCTCGGCGTCAGCGACCGGGTCACGTTCCGGCACGGCGACGCCGCCAAGGACGTCCCCGACGACGCGTCCTACGACATCGTGTCCTGCATCGGCGCGACCTGGATCGGCGGCGGGCTCGCCGGCACCGTCGAGCTGATGCGGCACGCCCTGCGCCCCGGCGGCCTGATTCTCATCGGCGAGCCGTACTGGACCGCGACCCCGCCGGACGGGATCCCGGCGAGGTTCGCCGAGTTCACGTCGCTCGTCGGCACCCTCGACCGGCTGGAGGCCGCCGGGCTGAGCCTCGTCGAGATGGTCCTCGCCGACCGCGGCTCCTGGGACCGGTACGCGGCGGCGCAATGGTGGACGGTCGACGAATGGCTGCGCGAGCACCCCGCACACCCCGACGCCGGCGGGATGCGCCGCTACCTCGACGAGTCGCGGCGGTCGCATCTGACGTACCAGCGAGAATTTCTCGGCTGGGGCGTCTTCGTGTGTCGAGACGGGCGACCCGGCTCCGAGGTATCAGGCGACAACACCTGACACCTGCAAGGGAGCACACGATGTCCGACTCATCGAACGACGAACTGCGGCGCCTCGGCCGGCTGGCCGGCACCTGGAAGGTCACCGGCGGCGCGACCGGCACCACCACCTACGAATGGCTCGACGGCGGATACTTCCTCATCCAGCGCGGCGTCCTGGACCACGACGGGCACCGCGTCTCGATGACCGAGATCATCGGCCGCGAGCACCTGTTCGGTGAGGAGCCCGGCGTCGAGATCAAGGCCCGCGCGTACGACGCGGACGGCAACACCCTCGACTACGTGTACGAGCTCGACGGCGACACGCTCACCATCTGGGGCGGGTTCAAGGGCTCACCCGGCTACTTCCGCGGCGAGTTCGACGGCCCCGCCGATCAGGTCGGCGACCGGCTCGTCGGAGACTGGGTGTACCCCGGTGGCGGCTACCACGCAGAGATGGAGCGGATCGCGTGAAATACCTGCTGCTCGCCTACACGAGCCTCACCGAATGGGACACCGTCGACGTCACGTCGGAGGAGTTCCAGGCGTCGTGCAGGTTCTACGAGGACCTGACGAAGGAGCTGACCGGCTCCGGTGAGCTGCTGAGCACGGAAGGCCTCGGCCACCCGGCCCTGTCCCACACCGTGCGCCGCGGCTCGCTGGTCACCCCGGAGGCGACCGTCGCGCAGCGGATCAGCCGCGCGAAGGCGAAGATCCGGGAATCGGGTGCGACGTTCCGCCTTCCCGACCACTTCGACGCCCGGCTGGATGTCGTCCTGGCGGTGCTGTACCTCACTTCACCGAGGGCTACGTCGGCACGTCCGGTGACACGCTCGACCGGGCGGAACTCGCCGCCGAGGCGATCCGCCTGACCCGGATGCTGCACGCCCGCCTGCCGTCGCGCGGTGACGCCGCCGGGCTGCTCGCCCTGATGCTGCTCACGCATGCCCGCCGCGCCGCCCGCACCGACGGCGGCGACCTCGTGCCGCTCGAGTCGCAGGATCGTTCGTTGTGGGACCGGCCCCTGGTCGAGGAGGGTAGCGAACTCGCCGCGGCGGCGTTGCGGGCCGGACCGCCGGGCTCGTATCAGCTGCAGGCGGCGATCGCCGCGGTCCACGCGACGGCGCCGACGGACCGGCGGCAGATTCTCGGCCTGTACCGGCTGCTGTCGCTCGTCGACGACAGCCCGGTCGTGACGCTGAACCGGGCGGTGGCCGAGGCGATGGTCCACGGGCCGGCGGCCGGGCTCGCCGTCCTGGACACCGTCGCGGATGACCCGCGGCTGGCGCGCAGCCACCGCCCGGCGGCCGTCCGCGCGCACCTACTGGCGATGTCCGGCTCCCCGTCGGCCGCCGGCTGGTACCGGACCGCCGCGCGGCTCACCACGAACCGGGTCGAGCAGCGGTACCTGCTGGCGCGTGCTTCCCGCCCGCTCCACCAGCAGGAACAGCGCGACGACGCTGATCAGCGCCCCGGCGACGCAGGTGAGGAAGGTGGCGGTCGCGTACCCGGCGAACGTCTGCCCCTGCGCCGTCCACCGCTCCCCGGCCAGGATCGTCGGCATGCTCAGGACCCCACCGGCGACCATCCCACCGGCCCCGAGCCAGGTCGCGACGAGCGGCACCGCGAACCGCCGGCGCGGCCCCCACCGGTGCACCATGACGAGCAGCCCGATCGCCGCGCACAGGAACTGCGCGGCCGTCACGGTGTCCTGCAGCCGCAGCCACGCGTCGCGTCCGCTGCCGCGTTGGAGCCCGGCGGTCCCGCCGACGACCCACGACAACCGCAGCAGCGCCAGGCCCGCCGCGATGACCGCCGCCACCCACGCGAGGGGCACCTGCCCCACGATCCCGCCGACCCCGGGCCTGCACCTGTCCCGCGCGTGCAGCACCAGCGCGGCGCCGAGGACGACGAAACTGCCGTACACGACGACGAACGTCCACGGCGCGAGCGCCGGATCGCCTTGCGGGGGCGGCGTCGGGTCCCACCACCCGGCGGCCTGCAGCGCCGCACCCGCCGGCATCAGCACCACGAACGGCGCGAGCAGCCCGGCCCCGACCCACATCGGCACCGCCACCAGCCACACCGGGACCCGCATCCCCCACGGCCGGATCGCGGCCAGCGCGATGCCGATCCCGACGACCGCGAGCCCACCCGTCACAAGATTGTCGAACGCCCACGCACCGCGGGTGACGTCCCCGAGGTCGTCGACGCCGAACGTGCCCCCGGCGACCCAGCTGCCTTTGAGCGCGACGTACACCGCCGCCGCCCCCACCGCCGTCCACCCCGCTACCGAGCGTCCCCGTCCCATACCGACAGCTCACCATCGGCCACTGTGACTTCCCTGAGCCGACCTGAGCCCCCTCTCAGCCGCACCGCATCGGGCGGTCGGCGTGTCGTGACGCCGCGCGGACGGGGCAAGATACGAGCCATGAGTGGACCTTTGCGGGGCGTGCGGGTGGTGGAGCTGGCCGGGATCGGGCCGGGGCCGTTCGCGGGGATGATGCTGGCGGACCTCGGCGCCGACGTGGTGCGGGTGGACCGGGTCGGGCCGGGGTCGCCGATCGCGCCGCCGGCCGCCACCGACCTGCTCAACCGGGGCAAGCGGTCCGTCGCCGTCGACCTGAAGGACCCGGCCGGCGTCACCACGGTCCTGAGGCTCGCGGAACGCGCGCACGTGCTGGTCGAAGGCTGGCGGCCCGGGGTCGCGGAGCGGCTCGGCGTCGGGCCCGAGCAGGTGCACGCCGTCAACCCGGCGCTCGTGTACGGCCGGATGACCGGCTGGGGCCAGGACGGGCCGAGGGCGAGCACCGCCGGGCACGACATCACGTATCTCGCACTGTCGGGGGCGCTGCACGCGGTCGGCCGGGCCGGCGGGCCGCCGCAGGTGCCGGTGAACCTGCTCGGCGACTTCGGCGCGGGCGCCATGTATCTCGTCGTCGGCGTCCTCGCCGCGCTGCGCGAGGCGGAGCGGACCGGGCAGGGTCAGGTCGTCGACGCGGCCATCGTCGACGGCGCCGCCCACATCACCACGATGCTGCACAGCATGCTCGCCGTCGGCCTGTGGCAGGACGAGCGCGGCGTCAACATGATCGACACCGGGGCGCCGTTCTACGACGTGTACGAGACCGCCGACGGCCGGCATGTCGCGGTCGGCGCGTTCGAGCCGCAGTTCTACGCGACCTTCGTCAGGACCCTGGGCCTGACCGACCTGCCGGACCAGCTCGACGTGAGCCGGTGGCCGGTCCTGCGGGAACGCTTCGCCGCGGCGTTCCTGACGAAGACCCGCGACGAGTGGTCCGCGCTGTTCCACGACGGCGACGGCTGCGTCACCCCCGTGCTGTCGCTGCACGAGGCACCGCAGGACCCGCACCTGCGGGCACGGGGCACGTTCGCCGACCACCTGGGCGTCGTGCAGCCGGTGCCGGCCCCGAGGTTCTCCACGACGCCGGCGACCCTGACCGGCCCGCCGCCCCTGCCGGGCCGGCACACCGCCGAGGTCCTCGCCGAGTGGGGCGTTCAGCCGGAGTAGAGGGAGGCGACGCCGGCGCCCCGGAGCAGGATGACAGCGGTCCGGCGGGACATGTGGACATTCTCGCAGGGCGATGCGAGGCGGCGGGGTACCGCGGCCGCCAGCAGCAAGTTACTCTCGGGTAGGTGAGCACTGAGGCTTTCGTTTACGACGCCGTCCGCACCCCGCGCGGCCGCGGCAAGCAGAACGGCTCCCTGCACGGGGTGAAGCCCGTGACGCTGGTCGTCGGGCTGATCGACGAGCTGCGCCGCCGCTATCCCGGGCTCGACCCGGCCGACATCGACGACGTGGTCCTGGGCGTCGTCTCCCCGATCGGCGACCAGGGCTCCGACATCGCCAAGACCGCCGCGATCGCCGCCGGGCTGCCGGACACGGTCGCCGGTGTGCAGCTCAACCGGTTCTGCGCGTCGGGGCTCGAAGCGGTCAACGTCGCCGCGCAGAAGGTCCGCGCCGGGTGGGAGGACCTCGTCCTCGCCGGGGGCGTCGAGTCGATGTCGCGGGTGCCGATGGGGTCCGACGGCGGCGCCTGGGCCATGGACCCGGAGACGAACTACGAGACGCGGTTCGTGCCGCAGGGCATCGGCGCCGACCTGATCGCGACGATCGAGGGCTTCAGCCGCGAAGACGTCGACACGTACGCGCTGGAGTCACAGACCCGGGCGGCGAAAGCGTGGGCGGGCGGCTACTTCAACCGGTCCGTCGTGCCGGTGCGGGACCGCAACGGCCTGGTCGTCCTCGACCGGGACGAGCACCTGCGGGCCTCCACCCTCGAAGGGCTCGGGACGCTGCCGGCGTCGTTCGCGACGATCGGTGAGATGGGCGGCTTCGACGCCGTCGCGCTGCAGCGGTACCACTGGGTCGAGCGGATCGAGCACGTGCACACCGCCGGCAACTCCTCCGGCATCGTCGACGGCGCGTCGCTCGTCATGGTCGGCAGCGAGGCGGCCGGCGTCAGAGCCGGGCTCACGCCGCGGGCCAGGATCGTCGCCGCCGCCGTGAGCGGCGCCGACCCGACGATCATGCTGACCGGGCCGGCGCCCGCGACCCGCAAGGCCCTCGCCAAGGCGGGCCTGACCGCGGGCGACATCGACCTGGTGGAGATGAACGAGGCGTTCGCCGCCGTCGTGCTCCGCTTCGCCAAGGACCTCGACTTCGACCTGGAGCAGGTCAACGTCAACGGTGGCGCCATCGCGATGGGTCACCCGCTCGGCGCGACCGGCGGCATGCTGCTGGGCACCCTCGTCGACGAGCTCGAACGCCGCGGCCTGCGGTACGGCCTGGCCACGCTGTGCATCGGCGGCGGTATGGGCATCGCCACCATCGTCGAGCGAATCTGAAGGGCGTGCAGACAATGACCGACACGATCCGCTGGGACCGTGGCGACGACGGCGTCGTGGTCCTCACCCTCGACGACCCGGCGCACTCCGCCAACACGATGAGCGAGGCCTTCACCGCCGACCTCACCACCACCGTGGACCGGCTCACCGCCGAGCGGGACGGGATCACCGGCGTCATCGTCACCTCGGCGAAGAAGACGTTCTTCGCCGGCGGCGACCTGCAACGGCTCGGCAGCCTCGGCCCCGAGCACGCCGCCGAGATCTACGCGTCCTCGATGCACCTCAAGGGGCTGCTGCGCCGCCTCGAAACGCTCGGCCGGCCGGTCGTCGCCGCGATCAACGGCTCCGCGCTCGGCGGCGGCCTGGAGATCGCGCTCGCCTGCCACCACCGCATCGTCGCCGACGACGCCCGCATCGAGATCGGCTTCCCCGAGGTGACGCTCGGGCTGCTGCCCGGCGCCGGCGGCGTCGTGCGGACCGTGCGGCTGCTCGGCATCGCGCAGGCGCTGCTCACCGTCCTGCTCCGCGGCCAGCGGCACCGCCCCGCGAAGGCCCTCGAAGCCGGCCTCGTCCACGAGGTCGCGCCCCGCGAGGAGCTCCTCGACCGGGCGAAGGCGTGGATCGCGGCCAACCCGGACGCCGTGCAGCCCTACGACGTGAAGGGCTACCGCATCCCCGGCGGCACCCCCGCGCAGGCGTCGTTCGCGGCGAACCTGCCCGCGTTCCCGGCCACGCTGCGCAAGGAGCTCAAGGGCGCCCCCTACCCGGCGCCGCGCAACATCCTCGCCGCCGCCGTCGAAGGCGCCCAGGTCGACCTCGCCACCGCGTTCACGATCGAGGCCCGGTACTTCACCGAACTCGCCACCGGGCAGATCGCCAAGAACATGATCAAGGCGTTCTTCTTCGACCTGCAGCGGGCGAACTCCCGCGGCACGTCAGCGAAGAAGTTCGAGAAGGTCGCCGTCCTCGGCGCCGGCATGATGGGCGCGGCCATCGCGTACGTGTGCGCGAAGGCCGGCATGCGGGTCCTGCTGAAGGACGTCACCGTCGAGGCCGCCGAACGCGGCAAGCAGTACTCGGCGAAGATCCTCGCGAAGAAGACGTTCCTGCCCGGCGAGGAGATCCTCGCCAGGATCACGCCGACCGCGGACCCCGCCGACCTGGCCGGCTGCGACCTCGTCATCGAGGCCGTGTTCGAGGACCCGGGCCTCAAGCACAAGGTGTTCGCCGAGGTCCAGGACGTCGTCGCGCCGGACGCGCTGCTGTGCTCCAACACCTCGACGCTGCCGATCTCGGCCCTCGCCGAGGGCGTCACCCGCCGGCAGGACTTCGTCGGCCTGCACTTCTTCTCACCCGTGGACAAGATGCCGCTCGTCGAGGTCATCAAGGGTGCCGAGACGTCCGACGCCGCCCTGGACCGCGCCCTGGGCGTCGTGCGGCAGCTGAAGAAGACGCCGATCGTCGTCAACGACAGCCGCGGGTTCTTCACCAGCCGGGTCATCGGCACGTTCACCGGCGAGGGGCTGCTCATGCTCGCCGAGGGCGTCGCCGCGCCGTCGATCGAGCAGGCGAGCCTGCAGGCCGGCTACCCGGCGGCGGTCCTCGCGCTGATGGACGAGCTCACGCTGACGCTGCCACGGAAGATCCGGCTCGCGTACGGCGACGCGTGGACCCCGACCCCGGCCGACGCGCTCATCGACCGGATGATCGACGAGTTCGGCCGGCCGGGGCGCTCCGGCGGCGCCGGCTTCTACGAGTACGCCGACGGCAAGCGGTCCCGGTTGTGGCCGGGCCTCAAGGAGCACTTCGCCAAGGCGGACGCGGACGTGCCGTTCGTGGACATGCAGGAGCGGATGCTCTTCGCCGAGGCCCTCGAGTCGGTGAAGTGCCTCGACGAGGGCGTCCTCACCAGCGTGGCGGACGCCAACGTCGGCTCGATCCTCGGCATCGGGTTCCCCGGCTGGACCGGCGGCGTCCTGCAGTACATCAACCAGTACGACGGCGGCCTGAACGGCTTCATCGCCCGCAGTCGCGAGCTCGCCGCCCGCTACGGCTCCCGTTTCGACCCGCCGGCGCTGCTGCTGCGCAAGGCCGAACAGGGAGAACAGTTCGTCTGAGGCGACTAGCCTTTGATGATGGGGACCGGGCACATCGACGTCGCCGGCGGGCAGCTCTACTACGAGGCCGCCGGCGACGGGCCCGCCGTGGTGCTGCTGCACGGCGGGCTGCTCGACTGCCGGATGTGGGACGACCAGTTCGAGGTCCTCGCCGCGCGGCACCGGGTGATCCGGGTCGATGCCCGCTCCCACGGCCGGTCCAGCACCGCCACCGGCGACTTCCGCCACGACGACGACCTCGAAGCCGTCCTCGGCACGCTCGGGATCGAGCGGGCCGCGCTCGTCGGGCTGTCACTGGGTGCCAGGGTCGCGTTCGACTTCGCCGTGTCCCGGCCGGAGCGGGTGTGGGCGCTGTGCGCGCTGTCGCCGGGGATCAGCGGGATGACGTTCACCGACCCGTACATCGCGGCCCGCAACGAGGAACAGGCGAACGCCGAGGACGACGCCACGTTCGTGGAGGCGTTCCTGCGGGCGTGGGTCGACGGGCCTCGGCGCGCCCCGCGGGACGTGCCGGCGTCGGTGCGGGTGCGGTGCGCGGACATGGCCGCCGGCAACCTGCGCCTGCACGCCGCCGGGCAGGGCCGGATGCTGGAACGCGACGCGATCGGGCGGCTCGCCGGGATCACCGCGCCGGCGCTGGTGAT
The DNA here is from genome assembly GCF_040605635.1 of Dactylosporangium sp. NPDC005555. Taxonomy (NCBI): domain Bacteria; kingdom Bacillati; phylum Actinomycetota; class Actinomycetes; order Micromonosporales; family Micromonosporaceae; genus Dactylosporangium; species Dactylosporangium sp. NPDC005555. The sequence continues at coordinate 70,070 of NZ_JBEXDG010000051.1, read as the reverse complement.
GGTGGGCGGGCACGACTCCGCCGACATCAAGGACGCCGCCGCGCGGGTGACGCGAGCGGCCCTGGTCGACGTCCCCGCCGCCGGGCACATGCTGAACCTGGAGCAGCCCGACGCCGTCCACCGCGCCCTGCTGCCGTTCCTTCAGGAGCAGTCCCCCTGATTTCAGGTAGCCGCATAGTCACTCCACGTTACGGTCTCCGATTGCGACCGGAGACGGACGGGGGAGACCGCGATGGCGGCGTTCGGCAGGCTGATCAGACGAAGACCGGTGCGGACGCTTGTGTTCCGTTTCCTGTACCGCCCCCGGCACGCCTGCTGACCAGCCCGCACCGGCGGGCGGTGGCGTCGCGGACGGTTTGCTGACAGATCATCCGCTGCCCGCCGCATTGGATACGCTCGTACGCATGACCGCTCCGACGCGGGTCGAGCCCGACCTCTCGTTTCTGCTCGACCACACCAGTCATGTCCTGCGGACGCAGATGGCCGCCGCGCTCGCCGAGATCGGGCTGACGCCGCGGATGCACTGCGTGCTCGTGCATGCCCTCGGCACGGAACGCACCCAGATCCAGCTCGCCGAGATCGGCGGCATGGACAAGACGACGATGGTGGTGACCGTCGACGCCCTGGAGAAGGCCGGCTACGCGGAGCGCCGCCCGTCGAGCACGGACCGGCGGGCCCGGATCATCGCGGTGACCCCTGCGGGTGCGCAGGTCGCGGCCCGCTCCCAGCAGATCGCCGACGCCGTGCACGCCGCGGCGCTGGACTCGTTGCCGGTCGACGAGCGGGACGTCCTCGTCAGGGCGCTGGGCCGGCTGACGGGCGGGCATCTCGCGACGCCGTCGGAGGCGTCCGGCGTCCGCCGCGCCCGCCAGTAGCCCGCCGGTTAGGTCACTTGCATATGGTCCCGTAGCAGACGATCTGTTACGGTCGGGTCATGACCTCGAACCGTGGGGCGGCGCTCGCCGTCCTCGCCACCGGCATGCTCATGACCGTCCTCGACGGCAGCATCGTCACCGTCGCGATGCCCGTCATGCAGGCCGACCTCGGCTTCACCCCGTCCGGGCTGACCTGGGTCGTCAACGCATACCTCATCGCGTTCGGCAGCCTCCTGCTGCTGTCCGGCCGGCTCGGCGACCTGCTCGGCCGGCGCCGCGTCCTCATCGCCGGCACCGTCGTCTTCGTCGCCGCGTCCGTCCTCGCCGGGCTCGCCGCCGGCCCGCAGATGCTCGTCGCGGCCCGCTTCCTGCAGGGTGCCGGCAGCGCCATGGCCGGCGCGGTCAGCCTCGGGATCGTCGTCACGCTGTACCCGGAGCCCGCCGGGCGCGCGAAGGCGTTCGGGGTGTTCGCGTTCACCGGCGCGGCGGGCGCCTCCATCGGCCAGGTCCTCGGTGGCGTCCTCACCGACCTGCTCAGCTGGCACTGGATCTTCCTGATCAACGTGCCGATCGGCGTCGCCGCGCTGGCCGGTATGCGGTTCGTCCCGGCGGACCGTGGCCTCGGGGCGCGGGCCGGCGCGGACGTGCTCGGCGCGTTCCTCGTCACCGCCGGGCTGATGGCGGGCATCGCCGCGGTGGTGCAGCCCGCCTGGCGCCCGGCCACCGCGGCCGCCGCCGTGCTGCTGCTCGCTGGGTTCGCCGCCCGGCAGGCCACCGCGCGGACCCCGCTGATGCCGCTGCGCATCCTGCGGTCCCGGCAGGTCGCCGGCGCCAACATCCTGCAGGTCCTGATGATCGGCGCGATGTTCTCCTTCCAGATCCTGGTCGCCCTGTACATGCAGCGGGTCCTGCACTACACGGCGCTGCAGACCGGCCTGGCGATGCTGCCGGCGGCGCTGTCGATCGCGGTCGTGTCACTGGTCGTGTCGGCGCGGGTCATCGCCCGGGTCGGTGAGCGGGTCACCCTCATCATCGGGTTGGCGCTGCTGGTCCTGGCGCTGGGCTGGCTGACCCGGCTGCCGGTCGACGCGCGGTTCGTGCCGGACCTGCTGCCGGTGATGCTGCTCATCGCGGGTGGTGGCCTGGCGCTGCCGGCGATCACGGGCCTGGGCATGTCCGGCGCCCGTCCCGACGACGCGGGCCTGGCCTCGGGGCTGTTCAACACGACGCAGCAGGTCGGGATGGCGCTCGGCGTCGCGGCGCTGTCCACCGTGGCGGCGTCCAGGACGGCGGCGCGGCTCGCGTCGGGCGCGTCGGAGGCCGCGGCGCTGACGGCCGGATACCGGCTGGCGTTCACGGTCGGCGCGGCGCTGCTGCTGCTGTCGATCGCGGTCGCGGCTCTGGTGCTGCGCTCACCCGCACCCCGGCCCGCTCCCGCGAGCGCCGGTGCGCCGCCCGCGGGGGGTCAGGTGCGGATCTCGACGTTGGCGAACGACACGGAGTACGGCGGCGGCTCCGTCGTCTGACTCTCCTGGAGGATGCCGAGCACGACCCGGCCGCGCAGGAACCGCGCCTCGGTCCAGGTCCCGGCGGCCCGGCCGTCGCGGGTGAACGTCAGGCTCTTGCCCTTGGCGGTGATGCCGATCCTGGTCACGGTGTCCAGCGGGAGCGCGGTGGGCGGGAACGTGGTCACCGGCGTGACCGTCGCCGACCCTTCGACGCCGTGGGTCGCCAGGGAGTGCCCGCCGGCGCAGATCCGCAGGACGTAGCCGGTGCTGACGAACCGGAACCAGATCCCGGCGCAGCTGCCCGCCGTCCGCAGCCGCACGTCGACGGTCATGGCGAAGTCGGTCACCTCGTCCTGGACGCCCGGGCAGCGGTACGAGCCGCCGCTCTGCCGGGTGACGACGAGCGCGTTGTCGAACAGGCAGGTGGCCCTGTTCTCCTTGTCGTCGCGGACCTGCCATACGCCCGGGGCGGCGAGCGCGTCGGCGACGAGCACCCTGCCGCTCGGGTCCGGGCCGGCGGGGGCGGTCGGGCCGGCGGCACCGGTGGACGCCGTGGAGGGCTCGGAGGGCTCGGCGCGGGTCGGCAGCGGGATGACGCCGGACACGAGGCCGGCGACGGTGAGCGACGTGACGATCGCGGCGATCGCCACGAGGACGACCGCGACCCTACCGCCCCGGCCGCGCCCCGATCCGGCCGCAGGCGGGGAGACGGCAGCACCGGGGGGAACGACGGCTGCCTCGGGCCGGGCGTTCTCCGCGAACCTGGTCGTGGCGTCCGCGTCGCCCGAGAACGCATGCCGTTGCGTCGCGTCCCCGGCGCCGGGTGCTGCGGCGCCGGGTGCTGCGGCGCCGTGCCGGTCCGTTGCCTGGACGGCCTCCTCGGCGGCGACCTGCAGGGCCGGCTGCCGGGCGAACGCGGCCGCCACGGCGGAGGGCTGCGAGGGTCCGGCGACCAGCAGCCGGTCGAGCAGGGCGCGTGCGGTCGGCCGGTCGGCGGGGTCCTTGGCGAGGGCCTCCTCGACCAGGTCGCGCAGGAGCCCGGACAGCCCGGTCAGGTCCGGCGGCTGGGTGAGGATCCGGGTGGCGATGACCGGCGCCGCGTCGGACCCGAACGGGTTGCGGCCGGTGGCGGCGTATGCGATGACGGCACCCCACGAGAAGATGTCGACCGCCGGGGTGACGGGTGGCCCGTCGATCGGGCCGAACCGTTCCGGCGCCATGTACGCGACGGTGCCGACCATCTGGTCGGTGCGGGTGTGCCCGGTCGTCGCCGTCGGGGAGTGCGCGATCCCGAAGTCGATGACCTTCGGGCTGCCTGCGGCGAGCAGGACATTGTTGGGTTTCAGGTCGCGGTGGACGACGCCTGCGCCGTGGATGGCGGTGAGGGCGGTCGCGACCCCGATGGCGAGTCCGTGCAGGTTCGACTGCGTCAGCGGGCCTCGCTGCCGGACCACGTCCGACAGGCTCGGCCCGTCGACGAACTCGACGACGAGGTGCGGCATCTCGTGGTCGGGGTCGGCGTCGAGGACCTCGGCGGTGCAGAACGGCGGGACCTGCCGGGCGCGGTTGACCTCGCTGCGGAACCGCCGCCGGAACTGGTCGTCGTGGGCGAGGTCGCCGCGGATCACCTTGACCGCGACGGGCACGCCGTCCGGGGTCTGTGCCAGGTAGACGGTGCCCATGCCGCCCTCGCCGAGGCGGCTGATCATCGTGTACCGGCCGAGCCGCCGCGGGTCCCCGGCGCGCAGCGGCGATCCGTGTGGCGGCTCGTTGCCCATCATCGATTCGTCTCCTGCGCGTGCGTCCGTCGGCCGGAAGGATTGTCCATCATGCCGGGGCCATCGCGGGTACCGCCGCCGCCCGCACGACGAGATGCGCGTCGGGCGCCTCGGCGGTGCCGACGACCAGAGCCGCCGACGACACGGCGCCGGAACCGGCGAGGACGGCGCCGCCCAGCGAACGGATGGCGGCGAGGTCCTGCCGGGTCGGGAGGCTCCCGGTGTCGACGACCAGCGAAGCGCCGCGCGTGGCGGCGATGCCGGCGCCGATCCGCAGTGCCGCGTCGCCGTCGTCGCCGAGCGCCCGGACCAGGACCGTGTCCCAGTCGGCCGGCGGCGCCGCGGCCACGGTCGCCAGGTCTGCCCCCGGGTCCGCGCGCAGCGCCGCGAGGCCGTCCTGGTCGGCGGCGACGACGATGACGTCGGAGCAGGTCGTGGCCGCCTGGGCGAGGATGTCGGCGGCGGGGTCGGTGCTGAACCGGGCGAACACCGCCACCGACAGCCCCTGCCGGCGGACGGGCTCGGCGAGGTCCGCGAGGTCCTGCATGGCCGCGGTCATGGCGAGGAGGTCGCCGGAGAGCCCGGCGCCGATCTCGACGCGGGCGGCCGGGTACGGCACGATCCGGCTCAGCACCACCTCGGCCGGGTCGTGCCGTACCGCGACGGCGGTCGCCAGGTCCACCATCGGCCGCGCCGCGGCCCCGGCGGGGACGACGACGAGGACCCGGTAGGCGTCCGGTGCGCCGAGCGCGGCCCGTTCCAGCTCGGCGACGTCGCGTTCGACGAGGGACCTCGGATAGATGACGGACAGCAGCGGGCCGGCCATGACGGTGGTGACGAGCGCCATCACGACCATCATCGAGAACAGGGTGTCGTCGAGGATGCCGAGCTGGACGCCGACGGTGAGGATGACGATCTCGGTGAGGCCCCGGGTGTTCATCAGCGAAGCCAGGGCACCCGCCCGGCGTGGCGGGATCCGGTTGAGCCGGGCCGCGAGGTACGCGCCGGCGAACTTCCCGGTGATCGCGACGACCAGGATCAGGGCGAGGTCGAGCAGCCCGCGGCGGTCCAGTGTGGACAGGTCGACGCGGAGGCCGGCGATGACGAAGAAGACCGGGAGCAGGAGCAGGACGCTGACCTGTTCGAGGCGTTCCATGGTCTCGTGCCGCAGCTGTTCGCCGCCGACGCGGGGCATGACGGCTCCGAACACGAACGCGCCGAAGATGGCGTGCACGCCGATCGCCTCGGTGCACCAGCACGACAGCAGCAGCCCGACGAGCATGACGGCGAGGATGCCGGGGGTGAGTCGTCCCGCCCGGGTCCGGGCCTGCACGAGCCGGCGCAGCTGTGGCCGTACGACGAGGAACATGACGAGCGCGTAGGGCACGGCGAGCAGTGTCTGCCATGGCACGTCGCCGCCGCCGGCGCCGAGCGCGACGACCCCGGCGAGCAGTGTCCAGGCGACGACGTCGTCGACGGCGCCGCTGGCGAGGGCGAGCCCGCCGACCTCGGTGCGCAGCATGCCCCGGTCGGTGAGGATGCGGGCCAGCACGGGGAACGCGGTGACGGACATCGCCGCGCCGATGAACAACGCGAACGGCGCGACGTCCTGCACCGGGTGGTGGCGGGCGAGCCAGAGTGCGAGGAGGACGCCGAGGCCGAGGGGCAGCAGCACCGACCCGACGGAGATCGAGACCGCTGCCTTCCTGCGGCCTTTGACCGCGTCGAAGTCCAGTTCGTAGCCGACGATGAACATGAACAGGACGAGGCCGACGTTGGCGAGCCCGGCGAGGGCGGTGCGGATGTCGACGGGGAACAGGTGGTCGCTGAGCGCCGTGCCGAACAGGGTCGGCCCGACCAGGACCCCGGCGAGGATCTCGCCGATGACGGGCGGCTGGCCGAGTCTGCGGGCCGCCGCGCCGAGCAGCCGGGCGAGCGTGATCACACAGGCGAGCGCGAGCAGGAGCTGACCGAGCTGATGTGCCGTCATGTCGATCCCCGTCTGTCTGATGCGCTCATGTCGCGTTCATGTCAGGACGTCGGCGCGGGCCGCGAAGGTTGCCGCCGTGGGGCGGCCGCCGGCTGGGCCGAGGCAGTCCCGGATCAGGTCCGCGACGGGGTCCGGCAGCGACGGGTCGAGCCGCGGCGCCGAGGACAGCACCCGCCGCAGCGCGAGGAGCCCGTCGCCGGCGGGTAGGTCGCCGTGGACGCCGGCGCCGGTCACGACCCGGTGCAGGGTGACGCCGAGGGACCACACGTCGGCGGCCGGGACGAACCGGCCGCCGGTCAGCACCGCGGGGTCGACGTATTCGACGGAGTCCAGCGGCCCCATCCCGGTGATCGTGACGCCCTCGGTGAACACCTGCGCGAGCCCGAGATCCGACAGTCTGCCGCCGGCCGGGTGGAGCAGGACGTTGCCGGGTTTGATGTCGCGGTGCACGAGGCCGGCCTCGTGCAGGACGGCCGCGGCGCGGGCCGCGTCGGCGACCGCGCGGACAGCGTCGGCGGGTGCCGGTGGGGTCGCCGGGTTCGCCAGGGACCCGGCCGGGTGGTACTCCATCGAGTAGTAGAACCGGCCGTCCTGCTGCCCGGCGTCGTAGGGGGAGACGAGGTACGGCGACCGGACGGCGCTGAACGCGGTCAGCTCCCGCACGGCGCGGCGGAACGCGTCGTCGGTCGACTCGGCGGACAGCACCTTGACGGCCACGTGCTCGACGTCGACCGGCAGCCGGGGCGGGCGGCGGGCGAGGAAGTACTGCCCGTGGTTGCCCGATCCGAGCGGCCTGACGAACGTGTAGTCGGCGATCCCCTGCACGTGGCTCCTTTACGGGTTGCGGTGCGACTCGTACCGCAGCCAGCGGCGGCCGAAGATGACTTTGGATCCGGGCCGGACCGTGACCGGCTGCCCCGCCGGGACCGGTGGTGCTTCCTGCGCGCCGGGCTCCTGGACGAAGGTGCCGTTGGCGGAGCCGAGGTCGAGCACCTGCACGGTCCAGCCGGACAGCCGGATCCGCAGGTGCCGCCGGGAGATGCCGCCGTGCGAGTCGGCGATCCGCAGCGGTCTGGCCCGCCCGGCGGCGACGTCGGGGTCACGGTCCGGTTCGCGGCCGACGACGTAGTCGGCGTCGGCGCGCAGGGTCATGCCGTTGTCGAGGAGCAGGACGCCGAGCGGTGGCCGCGGCCCGAGCCGGGTCACGTGCGTGACCTGCAGCATCGCGATGCCGCACTGCTGGCAGTACCGGACCGCCGGGTCGTTGAAGTGCCCGTTCTTGCAGTCCACGCCTTCGACGAGGGGCTGGGTGGCGGCGGCCGGCTCGGCGGGCGGCGGCTGCGGGGCCGGGGCGTGCCCGGGCAGCAGCAGCACCGACTGGAACGGCTCGTGCGATGCCGGTGCCGGTGCTTGCGGGGTTTCGGGGTAGTGGACGGTCAGTCCGGCGGCGGCGACGACACCGGCGTCGAGACGAGCCAGGGGGTGCGGTGTCCCTGCCCCCGGCAGCGCCAGCCGCATCGTGCCGACCCGGCCGGCGACGACGCGCCGCATCGGCTCCGGGCCGGTCAGCCGGACCCAGTCGTCCACCTCGGCGACGCCGAGCCCGCAGACGAACACCGCGACACCGCCCCCCGCCACCGGCCCGCCCACCGCACAGCTGAGCTCACCGCCGGGCAGCAGCCCGGCCGCGTGCCGGGTCAGGTCCTCGCCGTCGCCGCCGTCCGCGGCGACCCGCGCGACGAGCGCCAGCAGCTCGCCGGACCCGGCCGCCTCGCACGCCGCGAACAACCGGCCGGCCCGCACGACGAGCCCCGCGCCGGGCAGCGGCTGGACGACGGGTCCGTTCATGTCAGCCTCCCGCCGCGGAACCGCCAGCGCAGGAACGGCACCCGCATCGGCCCGTTCGCCGCCAGCCACACGGCCACCCAGACGGCCGTGAACTGCAGCGCGAACGCCGCCACCGGCGGGGCCGCCGCAATGCCCGGGACGGCGCCGGCGCGCAGCAGCAGCCAGAGCGCGACGGCCTCCGGTACACCGGTGAGCAGACCGAACAGCGACGGCCAGTCCTTCTCCCAGCGGAACTGCATCAGCAGGTGATAGAGCAGCTCCCAGGCGACGCCGAGAACGGCGACGGCGGCCAGGACGATGAACGCGGTGCGGTACCGGTCGGCGAGCGGGGCGCCGCCGGCCGGGAGCACGGGAGTGATCAGGGCGGTGACCGCCGACCCGACCACGGCGAGCAGGAAGATCCGGGTCTGGATGCGACCCAGCAGCACGGGCACCATCGGTGGCTCCTGGCTCTCTAGACGGGGCGGCCGAGGGCCCAGCGGACCCATTGCGTCGTGGACCGGATCGGGCCGATCTTGCGGCACCAGCCGCGTCTGGCGAGGTCGTCGGCGATCTCCTGGGCGGCGATCTGCAGGCCGAGGAACGTGTCGACGCCGGGGAAGTAGCCGCCGAGGGTGGTCGCGCCGGACGCGTAGAGGGCGCCGTCGCCGCTGGCGGTGCCCTTGACCTCGAAGTGCCGTTCGACCTCGAGCCGGCCGAGCGGGTTGCGGCCGGCTCCGCCGTGCTGCAGCAGGTCGGCGAGGACGCGGTGCTCGGCGATGTCGGCCTCCAGCCCGGTGCAGTCGATGATGTAGTCGGCGCGGACCTCGACGGTGCCGGTGTCGCCGTTGATGAGGCTGACCAGCGTGCCGTCGGTGTCGGGCCAGACCTTCTCGGCGACGCCCTGCACGGCGCGGTACCAGCCGCCGTGCCGGCCCTGGCGCAGCTGCCGTTGCCAGCGCCGCCGCTTCGGGGTGTTGGTGCCGCCCATCTCGGCGTACTGCTTGGCGCGGTCCTGTCCGTCCAGGCGGCGCATCCTGGCCTTGAGCTGCCCGCCCCAGACCGACTTCGGGTAGTTGAAGCCCTGGTACGCGAAGCCGTCGCCGCCCTTGCGCCGGGCCCACCAGTGCGGGCCGTGCGCGCCGGTGACGAAGGTGCGGAACACGTGCACGATCTGGGTCTGCAGCCCGAGGCGTTCCCGGTCGTCGATCAGGCGTTGCAGGACGCGGGACGAGACGATCCCGCCGCCGCGGACGAGCACCGTGCCGGGTCTGGTCTTGAGGAACTCGTAGACGTGTTCGTGCGGCTCGTACGCGTTGACCACGTGTTCGTAGTCGCCGTGCCGCTCCCGGAACGCCTGCAGGTCGGGCAGGAACCGCAGCCCTGGGTAGCCGACGGCGAGGTGGACGAAGCGGGACCGGTACACCACCCGCTTCGTGGCGGACGTGCCGGCCGGTGGGGTCAGGACGGTGAAGTAGCCGCCCGCGGCCCGTCGGCGCACCATGCGCACGACGCCGTTGACGAGCATCGCGTCGTAGCCGATGCGGGCCGACTCGCGGCGCAGGCTCGCGAAGACCGTGCCGGCCTGCGGGGTCCAGTAGTCGGCGAAGATCGGCTCGCCGAGGACGTGGACGAGGGGTCGCAGGGTCCGGTCCCGCCACGCCTCGCTCAGCGCGTAGGACGGGAAGCCCCAGATGTTGTCCGGCCGGGACGACGAGTCCGACCGGATCCGCTCCGGTTCCGGGATCTGCGAGACGCGGGTCAGGTACTGGTACGTCTGCCAGGGATGCCCGATGTTGGACAGCACCCGGATGTCGGATGCCGGCACCCCGGCGATCCGCAGGTAGTCGGCGGTGACGAACGATCCGATCCCGCCGCCGACGGTCACGAACGGCACGTCGTGCACGGGGATCCCGGCGTCGGTCAGCATCGTGTCGGTCCAGACGGCCGTGTCCAGCAACGCGGGCGTGAGGTCACCGCTATTCATCCGCATCCCCCGATTCGTGTGCCATACGGGTAGCACACCGGCGCAACACCTGGCGACCCGTGCGTGCCTGATCAGGGGGTTCGCCACTCGGACCGAAACTCTCTACACTGTATAACGTGATTGTTGCGCGGGACATCCGCAAGCAGTACGGCGGGAAGGCGGCCCTCGCCGGCCTCGACCTGACCGTCGAGGCCGGCACCGTCCACGGGCTCCTCGGCCCCAACGGCGCCGGCAAGACCACCCTCGTCCGCATCCTCGCCACCCTGGCCCGCCTCGACAGCGGCACCGCGACCGTCGCCGGGCACGACGTCACCCGGCACCCGCACCGGGTCCGGGCCGCGATCGGGCTCGTCGGCCAGCACGCCGCCGTCGACGAGCTGCTCAGCGCCCGGCAGAACCTGGAGATGTTCGGCCGGCTCAGCCACCTCGGCCGACCCGCTTCGCGACGCCGCGCGGACGAGCTCCTCGAACAGTTCGGGCTCACCGACACGGGGGAGAAGCCCGCGAAGCAGTTCTCCGGCGGGATGCGCCGCCGCCTGGACCTCGCCGCCGGGATGATCCTCACCCCGAAGGTGCTGTTCCTCGACGAGCCGACCACCGGCCTCGACCCGCACGGCCGCGCCGAGGTGTGGGCCGCCGTCCGCCGGCTCGTCGCGGCCGGCACCACGGTCCTGCTCACCACCCAGTACCTCGACGAGGCCGACCAGCTCGCCGACCGGATCACCGTCGTCGAGCACGGCCGGGTCATCGCCGACGGCACCCCCGCCTCGCTCAAGGGCGCCGACCGTCTCGAGGTGCTGACCACCGGCGACCCGGGTGATGTCGCGACCCGCCTCGCCGCGCTCGGCCCGGTCCTCGTCGACGGCAACCGGGTCAGCGTGCCCGTCGGCGACCGTCTCGCCGCGCTCACCCTCGCCGCTTCGCTGCGCGGCGTCGAGGACATCACGATGCGCCGCCCCACCCTCGACGAGGCCTTCCTGAAACTGGTGACCGCATGAACCGGGCCGTGAAATGGGCACTGCACGACGGATGGGTGATGACGCAGCGGGAGCTCGCACATCTGGCCCGCCAGCCCTGGCAGATCGTCGTCACGCTGCTGTTCCCGGTGCTGCTGGTCCTGATGTTCGGCTTCGTCCTCGGCGGCGGGATGAGCGTCGCAGGCGGCGGCGACTACCGCGAATACCTGCTGCCGGGCATGTTCGCGATGACGATGCTCTTCGGGGTCGAGTCGACGTTCGCCGCGATCGCCACCGACACCGGCCGCGGCGTCACCGACCGCTTCCGGTCCCTGCCGATGGCACCGTCGGCGCAGGTCACCGGCCGCGCCGTCGCCGACCTGCTCACCTCCGCGCTCGGGCTGCTGGTCATGCTCGGCTGCGGCCTCGCCGTCGGGTGGCGCTTCCACGACGGGTTCGCCGCGGCGCTCACCGCCGTCGGGCTGCTGCTGTGGCTACGGTTCGCGGTCCTGTGGCTCGGCATCTACCTCGGGCTGCTCAGCGGCAACCCGCAGCTGCTCGTCGCCGTGCAGATCCTCGTCTGGCCGGTCGCGTTCCTCTCCAGCGCGCTCGCCTCACCCCAGGACATGCCCGGCTGGCTCGGCGCACTGTCACACTGGAACCCGTTGTCCGCGACCGCGGACGCGACCCGCGCCCTCTTCGGCAACCCCGGCGGCGGCGACCTGTGGCCGGCGCTGCTGTGGCCGGCGGCGCTCACGGCCGTGTTCGTGCCACTGTCGATCCGGCAGTACCGCCGGCTGTCCCGATAGGCGGTACAGTAGAGCGTTCGGGCATCAAAAAAGGCGCCCTCAGGCGCCTGACTGATCCAAATGTTAGCCGACTGGAGACGGGTTGTCAAACGCATCCGACGCATCCGACGCATCCGAGCTCGCAACTGAGCAAGCGCATCTCACGATGCTGTACGGGCACCTCGACACGCTGCGGGAGGACGCCTCCGGGCAACTGCGACGAGCGCTGCTGCAGACGGGCGGGACCCCGGCGGACCGGTCCCACCGCGACTCCGCGACCGCGCTGTACACCGAACGGCTCGGCCAGTACAGCGCCGTGGAGAACGGCCTGTGCTTCGGCCGGCTCGACTTCGAAGACGGCGACGAGACCCGGTACATCGGCCGGATCGGGATCTTCGACGAGGACAACGACTACGAGCCGCTGCTCATCGACTGGCGGGCACCGGCATCGCGACCCTTCTACCTGGCCACCGCCGCCGCACCCGAGGGGGTGCGGCGCCGCCGCCACATCCGCACCGAACGACGCACCGTCACCGGCGTCGACGACGAGGTCCTCAACCTCGACGAGGCCCACCACACCGGCCGCGGCGCCCACGACGGCGTCGCCGGGGAAGCGGCCCTGCTCTCGGCGCTGAACGCGTCACGTACCGGCCGGATGAAAGACATCGTCGAGACCATCCAGGCCGAGCAGGACCACGTGATCCGCGCCGACCTCGGCGGGGTCCTCGTCGTGCAGGGCGGCCCCGGCACCGGCAAGACCGCCGTCGCCCTGCACCGCGCCGCCTACCTGCTGTACACGCACCGGCAGATGCTGTCGTCGCGGGTCGTGCTCATCGTCGGCCCGAACCCGACGTTCCTGCGCTACATCGGGCAGGTCCTGCCGTCCCTCGCCGAGACCGGCGTCCTGCTCGGCACCCTCGGCGACCTGTTCCCCGGCGTCGTCGCGCACGCCGACGAGCCCGCCACCATCGCCGAGATCAAGGGCCGCGCGGCGATGGCCGACGTCCTCGCCACCGCCGTCCAGGACCGCCAACGGGTCCCCGACGAGGCGGTCGCGATCCGCCTCGACATCCTCGACGGCGCCGCCGTCATGCTCGACCCGGAGGTGATCGCCGACGCCCGCGACCAGGCCCGGCGGTCCGGGAAGCTGCACAACCTCGCCCGGCCCGTCTTCGACACCGAGATCATCCACGCGTTGTCGCTGCTGGTCGCGGACACGATCGGCATCGACCCGTACGCCGACGACCCCCTCGGCGGCGACGACGCCCCCGGCGACCCGCAGATCCTCGACGAGGCCGACCTCGCCGAGATCCGCCGGGAGCTGCGCGGCGAGGCCGAGGTCCTCGGCGCCCTGGACTGGCTGTGGCCGATCCTCACCCCGCAGCAGCTGGTGGCCGGCCTGTTCGCCTCCGCACCACGACTCGCCGCGGCCGGCGCACCACCGGAGCTGAAACGGTCCGCCAGGCAAGGGTGGACACCCGCCGACGTGCCGCTGCTGGACGAGGCCGCGGAGCTGCTCGGCGAGGACGACACGATCCGCGAGATCATCGCCGAACGGCAACGCAAACGGCAGATCGCCTACGCCGAGGGCGCCCTGGAGATCGCGTTCGGGTCCCGGTCCATCGACGTCGAGGACGAGGACGACCCGGAGCTGCTGTCCGTCACCGACCTCCTCGAAGCGGACCGGCTCGCCGAACGGCAGGACGAGAGCTCCGCGCTCACCCCGGCCGAACGCGCCGCCGCCGACCGTAAATGGGCGTTCGGCCACGTCATCGTCGACGAGGCGCAGGAGCTGTCACCGATGGCGTGGCGGCTGCTGATGCGCCGCTGCCCGGCCCGCTCCATGACCGTCGTCGGGGACGTCGCGCAGACCGGTGACCTGGGCGGCGCCGCGTCGTGGGCGTCAGCGCTCGACCCGTACGTGCCGGGCCGCTGGCGGCTGCGGGAGCTGACCGTCAACTACCGCACCCCGACGGAGATCATGGCGGTCGCCGCCGGGGTCCTCGCCGGCATCGACCCCGACCTGGAGCCACCCCGCTCCGTCCGCGCCGCCGGCGTCGACCCGTGGTTCCGCGGCGTCGCGTCCTCCCGGATGCCCGAGGCGCTCGCCGAGGCCGCGACCGCGGAGGCCCTGGAGGCCGGGGACGGACGCCTCGGCATCATCCTGCCCGCGGGTTCGTTCGCGGACCTGGTGCCGGCGGTCCTCAAGGTCCTCCCCGACGCGGCGGTCGGCGACGAGCCGGAGCTGGCCGCGAAGGTCGTCGTCCTCACCGTGAAACAGTGCAAGGGCCTCGAGTTCGACGGTGTCATCGTCGTGGACCCGGACCGGATCGTCGAGGAGTCCCCGCGCGGCGCCAACGACCTCTACGTCGCGCTGACCCGCGCCACGCAGCGGCTCGGCGTCCTGCACCCGGGAGTGTTGCCGGACTCGCTGCACGCGGTCCTCGGCATGTGAAAAGTTGCGGTGGGAGCGTGTTGGGTCGGACTCCAGCACGCTCACCGAACCGGTGCCGGCCCAGGATGCCTAGTCCCGTGCCGACCTGTCCGTGAGCGTAGCAACCCCCTTGATGAACCCTTCGCCGGTGGGGTCCACCTGTGCGGTCCACCCCAGTTTCGCCAGCTCCGCGGCGAGCCCGGCGGCGTCGTGGAAGAGTTTCACGACCTCGTGCTCGCTGCCGTCACGCAGCCTGCGCAGGACCGTGTCCCGCCCGCCCGGCGCCGCCCGCTCACTCGCCCGCTCCCCGGCGTCGGTGTCGACGAACACGACCCGCCCGCCGCCGGCCACCGCGTCGGCGAGCATGGCCCAGAACGCCGCGAACCTCGCCGGGGGCACATGCGACAGCCAGAACGCGAAGAACACGGTGTCGTACCGTCTGCTCGGCCGCCACGTGAAGAGGTCGGCCTCCTCAAAGGTGGCCGTGAGCCCCTCGGCTTCGAGACGCCCACGGGCGATGCCGAGCATCTCCGGCGCGCCGTCGACCGCGGTCAGACTCCGCGAGCGTCCCGCCCTCGCCAGGCGGACCGTCCACTGGCCGGTGCCGCAGGCGAGCTCGAGGACGTCACCACCGACCGGCAGGTCGTCGACCAGACCGGTCAGGGACCGGAACGACCGCTCCGCGTACACCTCGTCGTACTCCGGTGCCCGCGCCCGGTAGTACCTGAGCTGCCCGTCCAGCAACGGCTGAAGATCATCCATCCGGTCACCCGGCCCGCAGGTACGACAGCACGGCACGCACCCGTCGATTGTCATGCGGGGAGCCGGAGATCGCGAGCCGGCCGAAGATCCGCTGAATGTGCGCGCCGACCGGCTACACCGACAACGTCAACCGCTCCGCGATCCCACGGTCGGTGAGCCATCGCCGAAGCCCTGCAGAACATCACCCGCCACGCCACCATCACGCTCCGCGCGGCCGAGGGACGCCTGACGGGTCGCGGTCACCGACGACGGCACCGGCGGGGGAGCGGCATCACCCCGACCGGGTCGCAGCCGCCGGCGGGCACCTCACCAGCACCCCGCTGCAGCGGGACGTCCACCGGTAGACCTGCTCGATCTCTACCCCTCCAGCTGTCGCAGGTACGCGTGCAGCGCCGCCGCACCGGCGAGCATCGCCCGGCTCCGGCCCTCCAGCCTGGCCCGCCAGTCACCCAGCATCGCCTCCAGCGGCGCGACCCCACCCGCAGACCGGACCTGCGCGATGACCGGCGCGATCTGCTCCAGCAGATACCCGCCCCGCCGCAACTGGTGCGCCAGCGACGCGTCCCGGACGTCGGCGGCGCTGTACACGCGATACCCCGTCCGCGGGTCCCGGCCCGGCCGCACCACCCCGGCCCGCTCCCACTTCCGCAACGTCGCCGGCCGCACTCCGAGCCGCCGCGACAACGGCCCGACGAACGTGTCCCCACGCCCCTGCACCACCGGCCGCAACCCGCTCGTCGCCACCTCGACCGCCAGCAACGTCCGCCGGTCGTCGAGCAGCTGCACATGCCCCTCGCCGACGAGCCGCAACGCGTCCCCGACATCGCCCCGGTTCACCGCCTGCATGATCGCCGTCGCCGCCTGATGCCCGTGCCCCGGCACCAGCGCCAGGAACGCGTCGAGCGCCGCCGCGTGGACCGGCGTGTACGCCCGATACCCGCTCTGCGTCCGCTCCGCCCCGGGCAGGATGCCGGCCGCCTCATAGTTGCGGACCGCCTGCGCCGACAACCCGTGCGCCCGCGCCAGGTCGACAGGTCTCCTCGTGTTTCCCGTGTTTGAAGCTTTTGCCACCCCGCACCCGCCACTACCGCGCCGGACCTTCAACCGAAGGTTCAACGATACCGTTGATGCAATGACCGACTCCGTCGACGCCGCCGCCGTCCACCGTCTCCTGCCCGCCCAGCCGCTCGTCCTGGCCCTCGGCGAACCCACCCACGGCGAGGACGTCCTCCTCGAGGTCCGCAACGACCTCTTCCGCCAGCTCGTCGAAGCCTCCCCGTACCCGGCACCGTTCCGCACCATCGCCGTGGAGAGCGACTGCCTGAAGGCCCTCGTCGTCGACGACTACGTCACCGGCGGCCCCGGCACCCTCGACGACGTGATGACGGCCGGCTTCAGCCACGGCTGGGGGACCGCCGCACCCAACCGCGACCTGGTCGCCTGGATACGCGCCCACAACACCGGCAGGCCGCTTCCGGACCGGATCCGCTTCGCCGGCCTGGACGGCCCGCTGGAACTGACCACCGGCCCCGCCGCCCCCCGCGAGGCCGTCACCACCCTGCACACCCTGCTCGCCGCGGCCGTCCCCACCGACCTGCTGCCCTGCACCGCCACCGAACTCGACGAACTCCTCGGCGACGACACCCGCTGGACGGACCAGGCCGCCATCATGGACCCGACCCGGTCCATCGGCCGCACCCCCGACGCCGCCCGGCTGCGCCTGCTCTGCGACGACCTGGTCGCCCTCCTCGACGCCCACGCCCCGGCGCTCGTCGCCACCGCGACCCGCGACGGGTGGGACCGGGCCCGCCTCTACGCCCGCACCGCCACCGGCCTGCTCCGCTACCACCACTGGATGGCCGACACGACACCCGCCCGCCTCACCCACCTCGTCGCTCTGCGCGGCGCGATCCTCGCCGGGAACCTCCTCGCCCTCACCGAACGCGGCCCCGCCCTCGTCCATGCCCACAACGCCCACCTGCAACGCGACCAGTCCAGCATGCAGCTCGGCGGCCACCACCTGACCTGGTGGAGCACCGGTGCCATCATCGAAGCCCACCTCGGCGCCACCAGCAACCGGATCAGGCCCAGCGCCCATCACGACGCGGACGGCGAGCGGCCCGGGCGGCCCTCCTTGCCCGGCACCGCGGACGACGCCGCCAACCTCGGCACCACCCGCGACCTGGTCGAGCAGCCGTCCTCAATCGCCGCGCCCAGCGACCCACCCGCGCCCGGCGCAGCCACCAACCCGCCCAGCAATCCGTCCGGCAACCCGCCCGCGCCGGGCGCAGCCAGGAACCTGCCCAGCAACATGATCGCGCCGGGCGCAGCCGGCAACCCGGCCCAGCTCGGCGTAGCCGGCGGCCGGGCCGCGTCTGCCGACCACCTCGGCCGGACCCGGGCCGAAGCCGCCGACGACCGGGTCACGCAGCCCGGCCCGAGCGGCTACGCGTTCCTGTTCACCGCCCTCGGCACCATCCACCACCACGGCGTCGGCACCCCACCCGCCGACACCGTCGAAGGCCACCTCTACGCCCAGCCCGGCGACCGCTGCGTCACCGCCCCCCGAACCCTCCTCGACGCGTTCGGCGGCACGCCACCTGCCGCCCGCGTGTCCGCCTGGTTCGGCTACGCCCCGCTCGACCCCGCGCACCTGCCCAACTACGACGGCGTCGTCTTCATCAAGGACAGCCCACCCGCCGCACCAGGGGAGTAGGCCCTACCGGCATCGCCCGGCACAGCGCCACACCAGCGCTGCGCCACAGCTGTGCGCAGCGCCCGACACCACAGCGCGGCCGCACACCTCGCCGGCCCGCTCTCGGGAGGCCAAGCGCCGGTGCCTGCGCAGCGCCCAGGACGCGGGCCGGCGCCAGTCGTGGAACCACCGTCAGTCGTGGAACCAGAAACCGAACGGGAACCGGAACGGCGGGAGGAGTGCCGGTGCCCGTCGCCGACCGGCGCAACGCGCCCACCCGCGGCCGCCCCTGACCCGCCCGAATTATCCGTCTGAAGTCCCCCCATGGCCTCCGGGTCAGGGGAGCCGGAGGCGCCGAACCCGGCCGCCCGCCACCGGTTACCGGATCAGCGCATCCGGCACCCGCAGCCGCTCGTCCGCATACAGGTCGGTGACCGCCGCGGTGTCGTCGCCGGCGGTCACCGCGGCGATGCGGTCCATCAGGTCGTCGTAGTCGGCGCCGGTCTCGCCCTGATACGCGGCGTCCATCCGGCCCCACTCGTCCCACGGCAGCATCTCGACCTTGTTGAGCGCGGCCAGGTCGCGCACCGCGTTGCCCTGGATCTCGGCGGGACCGAAGTTCTCGGTGCCGGCCACCCCGAACCGTTTCGCGTCGGCGTGGCCCTCCCGCCACGCCGCCCACGCCTCGCCGCCGGTCAGGAACAGGCCGTCGGTGAGGTCCTCGGGGCGTGGCAGGACGGTGCCACCGATGACCTGCGGGTCGGTGCGGACCCAGCGGCCGCCGCCGCGGTGCTCCGCGACCCAGTGGTCCAGGCCGAGACCGGCCACGAAATACGAGGCGAACCCGGCCCTGGCCCGCGCCGGGATCCCGCGCAGCCGCAGCAGCGCCACCGTCAGCACCACGAAGTCCCGGCACGTCCCGACGACCCGCCGCGCGGCCGGACGGGGCACGTGCAACGGCGCGTCGTCCAGGCGCAGGATCGCCGCGACGATGCCGGCGGCGGGCCGCACCTGGACGTCGTCGAACCGCTCGGGCGGCAACTCGAGGCCGGCGGTCTCGTCCCGGTGCACGACGAGCGTGTGCGCGAGCCCGCAGATGCCCGCCGTGTCGGACGGCACGCCGGCCAGGGCGGAGGCGGGCACGGTGGTGAGGTCGGTGAGTGGTCCAGGAACGCTGTAGTCGATCCCCGTCATGCCCGAGACGCTACCGCCCGGGTACGACACTTCCCGGCCCGACAGATTGACATAATGTAAATTATCGAACATCGACAGGCAGCGTCCGGCGGTACCGCCGCCGCATCCTGAAACATCTCCCGGTGCGGACACGCGTCACGGAAGGTGACCAATCACCGGACGGGCGTGCCACATCGGCGCAGCTGAGCAGGAATGTCCCTCGTGCGGGTGACGCGACGCTAGGTGATCGGCGTATGCGGCCGCTACCGTGTACGTATGCGTGAAGTGCGCAAGGAGCGGGTCACGGTGACCATGCCCGCCGATGAGGCCGCCGCGGTGCGGCGGTTCGTGGACGCCGGCGGCGCGGAGTCGGTGTCGGCGTATGTCGCCGAGGCGGTCCGCGGGCGGCTGGCCCGGGACCGTGCGCTGATGGCGCTCAACGAACTGTTCGCGCGGCGCGGGGTGCGCATGGACCCGGAGCACCACGCGTGGGCGCGTGAGGTGCTGGGGGTGGCACCAGCCGGGCCGGTGTCGTGACCGCGGTCGGCGGCCGCATCCTGGACAGTTCGGCGATTCTGGGGTTCGTGGCCGGGACGCCGTACAGCTCGGCGATCGTGTGGCACGCGGTGGACCAGGGTGTGGTCCTCGCGGTGCCGGCGGCGGCGCTCGCCGAGGCGTGGGCGCAGACGTCCCCGAAGGACTATGACGTGCTCAAGGTGCTGCTGAGCCTGCCGGTGGTGGTCGTGGACGACCTGACCGCCGCGGACGCCGTCGACAGCGGTGTGCTGTTCTCCGGTGACGGCGGTCCGGCGTTGATTGCCGCCGCTCATGTGGTACGCCGTGCGCAGGCCCGGCCCGGTTGGGCCATCGTCACCGACCGGCCGGACGTGCTGCGGACCCTCGATCCGTATGCGGAGATCGACGAGCTGCCGTAATCCTTGATCATTGTCGTACGGTGTGTCGCGTTCGAAATGTCAGACCCGACTGGTAGAACGTTCCCGTACACATGTTCGATAAAGGAGGGGTGCGATGGCAGCCGCGCGGACCGCGGCCGGAGGCTTGTCGACGGTGGAACTGGAGCAGATCCGGGACACCCTCGCGGCCGGCCGGAAACCGAAGGTCGTGTTCACGGAGGCTGCCGGCCAGATCGCCGGGCAGCTGGGGCAGGTCGTGCAGTTGACCGACCCCGAATTGTCCGAGGAGTGGGTGGTCGTCCGGTTCGGCCGGGACGAGCTGCCCTTCTCCCCCGCCGACCTGAAGCTCGCTCCGAAGGCGGCGCCGGCGCGTCGCACCCCGATCGTTCCAGCACCTCGTGAGGAGACCCCCGTGGCCGCGTCGTCCACCGTCGAGCAGCCCACCGACGCCGCTCCCGGCGGCACCGAGCCCGCCGCGGGCGCTCCGGCCGGCTCCCCCGCGCCTTCCGACGCGGCCGCTGCGCCGTCCGTGTCGTCCGCGCCGGCGGCCAAGGACGACGTGAAGGAGACCGCCAAGGACAAGGAGCCGGCGCGCGAGCCGGGGGTGCCGGCACCGCGGGCGACCCCGGCGAAGAAGGCGGCGGCGAAGCCGAAGGCCCCGGCCGGGCTGACCGTGACCCTGGCGTATGCCGACGGTGAGTGGACCGTCGCCGCCAACCAGGGGGCGAAGTCCCTGGCGAAGCCGTATGTCATCAAGGCCAGCGAGGCGCTGAAGATGGTCGGGATGCTCGACGTCCCCGGCGTCCACGAGGCGGTCGAGGAGATCGTGTCCGCCGCCCGCGCTGAGGCCGAGTCGCAGGCTGAGCGGCTGCGGGCGGAGCTGGCGGAGATAGAGGCGCGCCTGGCCGAGCTCCGCGAGGCCGAGTAGCTCGAGCGGTCCCTGCCGGGTTCCGGACGCGTGCCGGAGGGCCGTCGATGGAGCCTTGCGGGGACCTGCGGGACCAGTCGTGCGCGGGCCGGGGCGACCAGCCGGACCCGGCAAGCGCAGCGAGGCGAGGTGCGTCTCGCTGCGTGGGAACGTCGGCGTGTCCGACCACGTGCGCGGACCCGGTGGGTCTGCGTGGTGCTCCGGTGGGCGACCACGACGAGGCCCATCATCCGGGAGACGGCGACGTGCGCGGTGCCGGTCATCGTGGCGGATGTCGGTAGGGCGTCGCGCACTACCCGGACCCGGCCGTACTGTCCGGTCCTGGCTGCGCCGCCACTGCAGACCGGAACAAGCACGGACCGGGACAACGATAGAAGCCTGGGCATTTGCGTCTGGGCCGCGTGGCGTTACGGTTCCTGAGTTGATTGGCGGGACCTGACGGCGGCGGGGTATGACGGACGTGGAGCAGCGCGCGGCGGACCCCGCGGCAGAACAGCACACCGCGGGTGCGCAGCCGTGGCGGGCACCCCGCATGTGGCGGTTCCTGCTCGTCGTGGCCCGGGAGGTCGTGCGGCCGGTGGCGCGGCTGCGGGTCACCGGTGATGTGCCGGACGAGCTGCGGCGCGGGGCGGTGATCTTCGCCGCGAACCACATCGGGCCGTTCGACCCGGTGGCGATCAGCGCGGCGTGCCGGGTGGCGCGGCTGGCGCCGCGGCTGATGGCGACCGGTGGCCTGTTCCGGGCGCCGGTGATCGGGTCGGTGATGCGGGCCGCCGGGCACATCAGGATCAACCGGCGGCAGGCGGACGTCGGCGCCGCCGTCGACGTGGTCGCCGACGCGCTCACCGACGGGTCGCACGTCCTGGGCTACCCGGAGGGCAGGATCACGCTCGACCCCGGGATGTGGCCGGAGCGCGGGAAGACGGGCATGGCGCGGATCGCGTTGCGGGCCCGGGTGCCGGTGGTCCCGGTCGCGCAGTGGGGCGCGCACGAGGTCGCGGCGTGGGGCGGGTTCGGGCCGACGGTGCGGACGCTGGGCCGGTCGCTGCTGCGCCGCCCGGTCGTGCGGGTGCACTTCGGCCCGCCGGTGGACCTGTCGGACCTGGACCCGGACTCGCCGGGTGCGGCGCAACGCGCCACGGACCGGATCATCGACGCGATCACCGCCGAACTGGTCGGTCTGCGGACGGCGGAGCCGAGACTGCCCCGGTACGTGGACCCGGTCCGTCCCCTGTCGACGCAGCGCCGCCACCGGCCGGCCCGCTGAGGACCCTCCTGTCGACGTCGGCCGGCCCGGCCGGCGGTGACCGTGCGGCTGTGCCGACGGCGCCCGGACCGCTCCCCCGGTGTCCGGCTGGGGGTGCGGCTGTCGATCGACGACTACGGCACCTGCTGTTCGTCGATGGCGTACCTGCGGCAGCTGGGCCCGTCCATAGTTTCCAGACCAGAAACAACGCTAAGAACTGAGGTTGTCGTCTCGGCAGGCAGCTGATCGACGTCTTCGTGAGCGGCGGCTGCTCTTGTGGGTCGCCGCTCACGTCTGAGGTCCACCGCGCGCCGCGGCCGCCGGGCTCTACGGGAAGAGATACAGCTCGGGGCGAAAGCGTCAACTGACGGCCTGGTTCGCGGAGAACCCCGGCTCAGGTCGCGACGCGACCGGGCCGGTCCGTTCGCCGCCGCGATCGGTGTTCGAAACGCGGCAGTCGTCCCGTGTTGCTGCCGCCGGATCCACAACATGATCGGCAAATTGGACGAGAAACTTCTTTCTGGCGGCAACGTTTCAATGCGGTCACAGCGTAGGTAGCTGCTATGACGATGTTGGCGAGGATGGTGAGGAAGCATGCGCAGCCAGGACGACGAGGGGGTGACAGCCTTCGTCAGGGCTAGCTACGGTCGCTTGCTTCGTGAGGCCTTTCTGCTCTGTGGGGATGCCGGCCGGGCCGAAGACCTGGTGCAGACCACGTTGGCGAAGACAGTTGTGGTGTGGTCGCGTCTGCAGCGGTCCGAGGGGATCGACAACTATGTGCAACGGACCTTGATCAATACCTACCTCAGCGCGCGGCGCCGCCGGGCCTGGTGGGAGCAGCCCTTCAGCAGGCTGGTGGAAAGGCAGGCCCGGGACGAGTACGTGGGGGTCGAGCAGCGGGACTGGCTCCGCCGGGCGCTGGATGCTCTGCCGGCACGACAGCGTGCCGCGGTCGTCCTGCGCTTCTATGCAGACCTGTCCGAGCAGGACGCGGCGCTGGCGTTGGGCTGTTCGGTGGGCACGGTCAAGAGTCTTTCGTCCAGGGGCCTGCGGACGCTGCGCCAGCGTTGGGTCGAGGTCGACGCCACAGCTGAACACGAGGTGCGGTATGCATAGCCAGACAGAGTTGCGTGACCGCCTCGCTGCCCTGGCCGAGCCGGTGAAACCTGTCGAGGGCTACGTTGACAAGGTCATGCGGCGGTCACGTCGGCTTCGTCGGCGGCGGCGTGTGACCGCCGGTGCGGCGGCCGCCGTGTGCGTGGCAGTGCTGGTGAGCATGTTCAGGGTGGTCGGATTCGGCTCGGCGCCACAGCTTGCTGCGCCACCCCCGGACGGCCCGTTCCTGGGCTGGTCTGCTGTCGGTGACGTCGATGCCGGTCTGGTACAGGAGGCCACGGACGTCTGGGATGCTGCCGGGACAGGAGGGCCGCACACCGCTGTCCGGGCTTTCGTCGCAATGCGGAATGACCAGCAATTGCACTCGATCGCAGTCTTGCAGGGTTACGACAAGCAGGGTGCCGCGCGGTTGGCGTTCTTCACCAGTGATGTGAGCGCGGCCAAGGCGTTGCGGCTCCGGGCGGATCGGCCCGCACCCGACCCCGTCACGACGCAGGTGATCAGCCTGGTCAGTCCCCGGTTGACCGGACCGGTCGGAGCAGTCAGCACGGATGATTTTGGTACCTACGCCATCGCTGTCGCCATGCCAGGCGTCACCACAGTGCGAGTCTCAAACACGGTCATCGACGATGAGATGATCGGCGATCCCGACGCGCCGACCAGCCGCCTTGTTGTCCAGGGGTTCCCGCTGATCGCGACAGCGCAATCAACGACCATCTCCGGATTTGTCAAGCCGAATCGACCGCTGGCCAAGATGACGAAGGTGTTCGAGGTGCTAGGCGACGGCGGTGCCGACGGCGACGCGCGAGGGGTGCCGGGCAAGGTGGTGGCTGCAACCGGCAAGCAGATCGTTGTGGCTGTCCAGCAGATCCAGGCGGTGCGGCGAGGCCAGCTCGCTGTTGTGACCGAGGGTCTGGTCGGACGCGTGACCACGGTTGACGTCCCACGTGGCGAAGCGACCATTGACCTGGTGACCAGTACCGGATTCGCCGGCCCGGCGTACACCAACATCAGCGATGTGCCGGGCTCGGTGCGGGGCACCGGCACGAGCCTCGTCATGGAGCGCATGCCGACAGGTGACAAGGTGTATACGGTGCATGTGGGAAATCGTGTTGTGATGCCGGATCCGTGCCAGCCGAATGACCAGGTCGGCGCTGTCACGGTTGGACGAGCTTCCTCGGACAAGGCGTTGGAAGCCAGCAGCGTGGAGCTGACACCGACGGTTGACCTCACTCACGTGCGCGAAGTGTCAATCATGACGTCGTCCACTGGCGGCGATTGCTGACGCCTAAAAGCGCACGCGGGTCTGGTCCGGTAGGTCAGCCGCCTTCGCGTTTGATGCGCAGGTAGGCGAGGACCGCTTCGCGGGTGGTGCGGACGCCGAGGGCTTCGCGGGCCTCGGCGATGCGCCGGTTCGCGGTGCGCAGCGACAGGAACTCCGCGGCCGCGGCGGCGGCGATCGTCTCGCCGCCGGCGAGGCGTTCGAGCAGGGCGCGTTGTTCGGGGGCGAGGGTGGGGCCGCCGCTGTCCGGTTCGGGGGTGGTGCCGAGGTCCGCGTCGGGGTCGGTGGTGACGGGGCCGATCCGGGCGAGGTCGGCGAGCAGCGCCCGGCCGATGTCGCCGCCGGCGTCGCAGATGGCGACGATCCCGGCGCCGCGGGCGGCGGCGAGCAGCGCGAGCTCGGCGGTGTCGGCCTCGGTGACGCGTCCGTACAGGGCGAGGCGCGCGTCGGAGACGTCCCAGGCCTGGTCGGTGAGCGCGAACCCTTCCCGGGTGCTCCAGCCGGCCCGGGCGAGGCGGCGCAGCACGCTGGTGGCGTCGCCGCCGGACGCGACGACGTAGCGGGGTGCGAGTGCGGGGTCGCCCGCCATCAGCGGCCCAGACCGGTTACGCAGCCGGTGGGTCGGGTCGGTGCAGCGGGTGTCATCCGCCAACGATGCGGTGCGCAGGCCCTCACGCACAAGACCACACCGTTACTCATCCAAGCTCCTCGATAGCAAGTGCGGCGGCTTCGGTGCGGGTGCGGGCGCCGAGCTTCCGCATGCCGGAGCGGATGTGCGTTTCGACGGTCTCGCGGGAGATGCCGAGCTGACCGGCGATGCGGCGGGTCGGTTCGCCGTTGGCGACGAGGCGCAGCACGTCGCGTTCCCGGTCGGTGAGGTCGTCGCCGGCGCGGCGGCCGCGGGTGTCGCGGCGGATCGCGTGGCGGCGCAGCGCCCGCCGGGTCCGGCCCAGCAGCACGACGAGGCCGGCTTCCTCGGCGAGGCGTTCGGCTTCCAGCAGCGCGGGGACGGCGCGTTCGGCGTCCTCTTCGAGGATGCCCTGGGCGAGCAGGCAGCGGACCTCTTCGCGGCGGGCGAGGTCCCGCCAGGCGGCGGCCGCGGCCGTGAACTGGTCCGGGGCCTTCCACGCGTCGAGGGTCGCGGCGACTGCGGCGAGGGGCCGGTCGCCGGCGTCGCCGGCGACGAACGCGCTGTCCCCGGCGTCGTACGCGGCCCACCGGGCGGTGATCCGCCGCAGCCCGTCCACCAGCGGCGGGGCGGACAGCTCCCCGATCGCTCCGATGGCATGGTCGGGTTGTCCGTCGAGCCAGGCGGCCTCGCGGGTGACCCAGTCCAGGACCGGGCCGGTCGAGGACGGGCGGCCGGTGAGGGCTTCGAGGCGGGCCCGGGCGGGGGCGAGGAGACCGCCGTCGGCCTCGGCGAGGCTGGCGGCGGCGACCGCGTACCCGCGGGCGACGGCCGGGAGGGTGCGGTCGGTGAGGTCACCGGCGCGGCGGACGACCTCGTCGATCTCCTCGCCGCGCAGCGCGTCGCACCACAGTTGCGCGGCGATGAACCGGGTCTGCCACGAGTACGCGAGGTCCCCCGCGCACGCCGCGGCGGCGGCTGCGGCGGCGTTGGACGCTTCGGTGAGGCGGGCGTCGGCGGTGAGGGTCTCCACGAGCAGCCACGCGGACCAGCGGGCGGCGAGGACGTCACCGGCCTGCCCTGCCGCGGACGCCGCGGACGCGAGCCCGTATTCCCAGCCGGGGCGGCGGGTGCCGGCGCGGACGGCGGCGATCGCGGCGCGTAGCCCCGGGTGGGCGGGTGCCTCGCCGTGCACGCGGAGGAGCTCCTCGGCGCGGGTCAGGGCCGCGTCGGGGTCCCTGGACAGGGTCGCGAGCAGCTGCACCCGGTCGCGGGCGCCGATCACGTCACCGGCGGCGTCGTCACCGACGGTGGACACGGCTTCGCCGGCGGCGGCCGGGTTGCCCTGCTGCAGGAGTGCCTCACCGCGCAGGACCGCGCCGACGGCGCCGATCGCGGGGTCGTCGACGGCGGCGGCGTCCAGGACCCGCAGGCACGAGCCGGGCCGGCCGGCGGCGAGCGCGGCCCGCGCGGCGTCCAGACGCACGTCGGCGGCCGCGGTGACGCCGGGCAGGTCGCAGGCGAGCAGCAGCAGTTCGGCGCGTTCGCCGGTGGACGCGGCGCCGCGGGCGGCGCGGACCGCGACCTGGTACGCGTCGCCCGCGGCGCGGGCGGCGGCGAGGTGCCGGGCCGCCTCACGCGGCGGGACGAGCCCGGCGAGCCGGCGGTGCAACGCGACCCGCTCGGCGGGTTCGAGCAGACCCGCGGCGACCTCGGCGGTGTACGGCGACACCGGCGCGGCGACACCGGCGTCGTCGACCTCGACCAGGCCGGTCGCGGTGAGCTCGGCGATGCCCTCGCCGAGGACGGTGGCGGTGACCGGGCGGCCGAGGAGGCCGAGGGCGGCCATCGCGGTACGCGCGGGACGGTTGAGGTCGGCGAGGGCGCCGGCGACCGTGTACGCGAGGCCCTTGTCGGAGTCGAGGGGGGTGCCGCCCTGCGCGACGTGTTTCGCGATCGCGGACACGGCGAGGGGCACGCCGCCGGCGCGGCGGACGACGTCGGCGACGACGGTCGTGGTGGCGCCGGGCGCGATCTGCCGCACGAGCGCGGCGGCGGCGCCGGCGGGCATCGCCGGCACGTTCAGCCACGCGGTCGCGGCGGCGCGTAGCACCTGTTCGGCGTCGCCGGGCAGCCGGTGCGGTGTGCGCAACGTGACGGCTATCCGACAGTGTTCCGCGATCGCCGGGAGCGCGGCGATCGTCAGCGGATCCGCCCACTGCAGGTCGTCGAGGAGGAGCAGACCGTGACGGACCCGGGACCGGACGGCCTCGGCGAGCAGCGGCGCCTCATGTGACGGCAGCCGCACCCGCACCGCCCGCGACAGCGGCAGGGCGGGCACGCCACGCAGCATCGCCAGGGCACCACCGGCGAACACGGACCCGCGGAACGTCTCACCGAGGCGCTTGAGCACCGTGGAGCGGCCCGTGCCGGGCGCCCCCGCGATGACCACCAGACCGGGGTTACGCAGGGCGTCGACCGCCGCGGCGACCAGGTCGGCGGGCGGCCACGCGGCGGCACCCACCGTCGCCCGGCCGGCCGTCGCGCCGGCCGGCGGCCCAGCGGGTACGGCTCCGGCGACCGGCTCGTCAGTCGGTGCCTCAGGCACTTCTCGCCTCCATTCGTGGCACGAACATGGGATCCTGCGCGCGCAGGATATTCGTAGTGTGTGTGCCGTACGTGCGTGACATGACGGTCTGATTCCACCCGGGAGCGAGTAATGAGCGAGGACCACCCCTTGGAACCCCGAGGGTACGTCGGCATTCTGGCCGAACACATCGGCCTCGCGCAGTCGGTGATCAGTCTCCCGGGGCACGTATCTGACCTTCCGGGCCACACGGGCTCCCGCACCGGGCTCGGCCTGCGCGTGGTCCGGGGCTGACGACGTGGCTCCAGGACCACTCAGTTCCCGGGTCGCGGACCTGTGCGCCGAGGTCGGCAACCGGCTCGGCGGCGGCGCCCAGACGCAGGTCGTCGACGTGCGCCGCAGGCTCGGCGAGCCGCTGCGGGTCGCGATCGCGGGCCGGCTCAAGTCCGGCAAGTCCACGCTCGTCAACGCGCTCATCGGCCGGCGGGTCGCGCCGACGGAGGTCGGTGAGTGCACCCGTATCGTGACCCAGTTCCGGTACGGCACCTCCGACCGGGTCGACGTCGTCAAACGCAACGGTGCCCGGGTCAGTCTCCCCCTCGACGAGGCCGGGATGATCCCGCAGCGGCTCGGCGTCGCCCGTCACGACGTCGCCTACGTCGACGTGACCCTGACCAGCGACCACCTGCGGGACCTGACCGTCGTCGACACGCCCGGCCTGTCCAGCGCGAACACGTCCGTGTCGGACCAGGCGCGCCGGTTCCTGTTCTCCGAGGCGCCGATCGACGACGACCTCGACTCCGACTCCGCCGGTGCCCTGTCCGGCGCCGAGGCGATCATCTACGTGTTCACGCAGTCGGTGCGTGAGGACGACGTGCAGGCCCTGGAGGCGTTCCGGTCGATCTCCGCCCGCCTGTCCAGCAACCCGATCAACTCCCTCGGCCTGTTCAACAAGGTCGACAAGCTCGCCGGCGGCGGTCAGGACCCGTGGCCGATCGTCGCGCCCCTCGCCTCGGACCAGTCGAAGGTCCTGCGCCGGGTGGTCTCCGATGTGGTGCCGGTCGTCGGGCTGCTCGCCGAGACGACGGAGGCGGGCCGGTTGACGGCGGCGGACTGTGAGGCGCTGCGGCAGCTCGCCGCGCTCCCCGCCGGGGAACGCACCGTCCTGCTCGCGTCCGTCGACCTGTTCACGACCCGTGAGTGCGGGATCACCCGCGAGTCGCGGGAGCGGCTGCTGCGCCTGCTCGACCTGTACGGGATCTCGTTCGCGATCGCGCAGCTGGTCAACAAGCCGACCCTCGCCACCGGTGAGCTCGTCCGGATGCTGTTCCAGGCGTCCGGGTTCCCGCGCCTGCGGCAGACCCTCGACCACGCGTTCCGGTGGCGGACCGACGCGATCAAGGCCGGGTGGGCACTGTCGAGCCTGGAGAAGATCGCCAGCCACGCCGAGCGCCCGCACGACCGGGAGCTGCTCCGCGACGCGATCGAACGGGTCCTGCAGCAGCCGGAGTCGCACCGGCTGCGGCTGCTCGAGGTCGCGCAGCTCGTCACGACCGGCGCCGTCGACCTCCCGGACCAGATGGAAGGCGAACTGACCCGCCTCGCCCTGTCCAACGACCCCGGCTGGATCCTGAACCTGCAGGGATCCGACCGTGACCAGATGGTCCGGGCAGCGTTGGACGCCGCGACCCGCTGGCGCGCCTACGCCGTCGCCGGTGCCAGCCCGTCCCAGTCGCGGGTCGCGCTCGTCGCGCACCGCGGTTTCTACCTGCTGTCGCAACGTATCCGTGGCCAAGCCCGTGTCAACTGAAGGCACCTACCCCCGGGAGCCGGGAATGTTCTCGTCCTCCAACGGCCTGCGTCTCGTCGCCGTGGCTGTTGCCCTGATCGTCGCTGTGCTCACCGGCGCCGCGACCGGTCTGATCAGCGGTGCCCCCGACTGCCCGGCGCAGCCGGTGTCGACCACCGCCACGACCGCGCCGGCCACCGCGAACGGCGGCGCCGGCATCGGTGACCCCGTCGGTGGTGGCGGCGCCCCCGAGCAGCCGCCGAAGCAGCAGCCGACCACCGCCGCCGCTGCCGTCGTGCAGGCGGCGACACCGGCGTGCACGGCGCAGGAGCCGTTCGGGGTGACCGCGGCGGCGACCGCGTTCGTCGGTGCGCTCCTCGTCGGCGCGGCCCTGCTGCTGCTCCTGCTGCTGTCCACGCGGGGCGGGCCCCGCCAGGTGCAGGTCCCCGTCGCCGCCCGCGGCAACGGCACCGGCCCCGCCGACCAGGACCGGCGCGCGCTCGTGCAGGCGTGCATCTACGTCCGGGACCGGGTCACGTCCAAGGCGCTCGGTGACCGGCTCGGCGCCGCCCTCGCGGAGGCCGGGGTCACGACCCTGGAGCCGACCGGGGCCCGGTTCGACCCGGCGCACCACGAGGCCGGCGGCGCGGCACCGTCCGCGGACCCGGCGCTGATCGGGTCGATCGCCGCGGTCGAGGTCCCCGGCTACCTCGACCGGGACGGCCGGGTGCTGCGTGCCCCGATCGTCACCGTCTACCAGGCGGCCCGCAACCCGGGCGGCCCGACCGGCGCCCACCCGACGGTCGCCCAGCCCGCCCATCAGCACGCTCAGCAGCCGCCGCAGCACACGTCCAGCCCGCAACCGCGCAGAGAGCAGCCACGATGACCTCGACCGAGAACGCGGCTCCGCCCGCGAACGGCAAACCGAAACCGCCGAGTCCCGAGGCGGCCCTCGGCAAGCTGCTGAAGGCCGGCGTCGACGGTTCCCTGGCGTACCTGCGCAAGATCGACCCGGACGCGGCCGCGGACGTCGACACCGAACGCCGCCGGGACGTGCAACGCCCCCGGATCGTCGTCGTCGGTGAGACGAAACGCGGCAAGAGCAGCCTCACGAACATGCTCATGGGGGTGCCGAACCTGTCGCCGGTCGACGCGGCCGTCGCGACCGCGTCGTACCTGGAGTTCACGCACAACCAGCAGCACGGCGCCCGCGCGTACGTGCCGGGCCGTGAGGACCCGATCCCGATCAACCTCAGCGACCTGCGCGACTGGGGCACCGTCCTGGGCCGGCTCCCCGACGGGATGCGCCCGCCACGCCGGATCGAGGTGCACCATTCGGCGCCGCTGCTGCAGTACCTGACGCTCACCGACACCCCCGGCACCGGCGGCCTGGACTCGATGCACGTCGAGGTCGCCATGGACGCCGTGGAGCGGGCCACGGCGCTGCTGTTCGTCGTCGACTCGTCCTCGCCGTTCTCCAAGCCGGAGATGAACTTCCTCATCGAGGCCAGCAAGAAGGTCAACTTCGTGTTGTTCGCGTTGACGAAGGTCGACGCGTACCCGGGCTGGCGCACGATCCTCGCCGACAACAAGGGGCAGCTGCAGACGCACGCGCCCCGCTTCGGGTCCGCGCCGTGGTTCCCGGTGTCGGCGCGCCTCGCGGAGCTGGCGATGACGCTGCCGAAGGAGGCCGCCGGTGAGCTGATCCGCGAGTCACGGATCGCGGAG
Organism: Dactylosporangium sp. NPDC005555; assembly: GCF_040605635.1. Taxonomy (NCBI): domain Bacteria; kingdom Bacillati; phylum Actinomycetota; class Actinomycetes; order Micromonosporales; family Micromonosporaceae; genus Dactylosporangium; species Dactylosporangium sp. NPDC005555. Next base: position 39,079 of record NZ_JBEXDG010000051.1, on the reverse strand, counting down.
CTGCAGCACGCCCTCATCGACCTGGCGAAGAAGGGGCACCTGCTGCAGCAGGCGAACGTGCTGCGGTCGGTACGCTCCGAGTACATCCGCGTCGACCAGGAGCTCGGCGACCGGATGAAGGCGACCGACCCGGACCCGAAGGACGCCGAACGCGCCAAGGAGGAACGCGCCCAGGTCGCCACCCGCAAACGCACCGAGTCCCGGCAGTGGTCCCTGGCGCTGTCCACGGAGACCCAGCGGGCCCGGGTGGAGGCGACGACGCGGCTGCGCTCGTACATGACGCAGCTGCAGGAACAGTTCATGGAGAAGATCGACAAGGGCGGCCGCGGCGACATCAACGACCTGCCCGCCGAGGTCGACAAGGCCCTCTACGCCCTGTCGGTGCGGCTGTCGCACGACCTGGAGTTCCGGTTCCGCAAGGTCGGTGAGCGGGTCCTCGCGCAGGTGTTCCACCCCAACGAGCTGCAGCACGTGCTGCGGCAGCTCAACGCGAAGCTCCGCCACGCGCTGGGCACGAAACCCCGCCGGGACGGCGGCGGCGGCGACGGCGCGATGGTCGTCATGTCCTCGGCGGGTATGGCGATGATGGCCGGCCGCGGCGCGATGGCCGGTGCCGGCGCGATCGGTCTCGCCGGGGTCGCCGGCGCGGGTCTCGTCATCCCCGTCATCGGTATCGGTCTCGGTCTCGCCGCCGGCGCGTACATGATCTTCAAGCGGAAGAGCATGACGGACAAGGTCGCGACCAGGGCGTGGCTGCGGGAGGTCCTCGGCGAGGCCCGCGCCGCGCTCGCCGACGAGATCATGCACCGGTTCACGGACCTGCAGTACGCGCTGACCCTCGCCCTCGACGAGGCGATCGAGCGGCGGCTCAAGCAGCTCGACGCGCACATCGCCAACATCGACAAGTCCCTCGCGGAGGACAAGGCGGAGCGGGCGAAGCGCAAGGCGGCGCTGAACACCGAACGGGAAGGCCTGCGGGCCCGCATCAAACAGGTTGACGAGGTCCTCGTCCGGGTACGAGCACTGGCGCCGAACGCACCTGCGGACGCGGCCGACGCACCGGCCGAAGCGTAAGGGGGTTGGATCATGGACGGGCACTGGGAATGGTCCGAGTCCGGCTCGGACCCGCATGGGGAACCGGACACCGGGGACACCGCCGACCTCGGCGGTCACCACGGCGACCCCGGCTACGGCCAGGGATTCGGTCAGGGGTTCGGTGACGGTCACGCCTACGGCGGTGACAGCGGCTTCGAGACGCACGACGACTTCGGCGGCGACCACGGCGGCGATGCGCACACCGCCGGCGGTGACGACCTGGAGGAGCCGCTCGGCACCGAACACGCCGCGGAGGCCTACGACCAGTCCGTCCACGACACCGACGACACCGACGGCCACGACGGTCTGGACGGCGGCGGGTTCGACACGGCCGGCGGCGACCCGGCGCAGCACGCCGGTTTCGAACCCCTCACCGACCACACCGAAACCGACACGGACACCGGCACCGACACGGACACCGGGGCGGACGTCGGGGCGGACGTCGGGGCGGACGTCGGGGCCGAGCCGTACGGCAGCGACCCGGACCTGCACGGCGACGCCGACGGCTGGCCGGACCCGACGTTCCCGGAGGAGCTGCACCTCGACGGCCCCCCGGAGCCCGTCGACGGGTTCCCGTGGAGCGACGCCGACGTCCTCGGCGGCCCCGACCACACCGATCAGCCGCTGTCCGCCGCGTACGACCCCGCAGTGCACACCGACCCGGCGAACCCCGCGGACCTCGCCGGGTACGACGGTGTCGAGGTGCCGCTCGGCGCGGACCCGTGGAGCACCCTGCTGAGCTCCGACGACCCGGCGACGAGCTCCCTCGCCGGCTACTGGGCCCCGCACACGTAACACCCCGTCCAGCGGCACGCGAAAGGCCCGCCACGATCATCGTGGCGGGCCTTTGCCGTATCCCCCAGGCCTTTGCGGGGCTAGTTGAACGCGGTCATCAGCAGGATCACGAACAGGACCGCGACGAGGACCAGCACGACGACGATGACGGCGACCCAGTTCCGCTCGCCCTCGTCCGCCGCCTGCTGCGGGGCGGGTTGCGGCGCGGGGCGGGTCACCTGCGGCGGGAACGGGCCCGGCCGGGCCGGCTGCTGCACCGGCGCCGGCGACACCGGCGGACGGTACGGCTGCTGCACCGGCTGCTGCTGGACGGGCGGCGGCTGCCGGACGAGCTGCACGGGCGGCTGCTGCTGGACCGGTGGCGGCTGCCGGACCAGCTGCACCGGCGGCGGTGTCTGCTGCATCGGCGGCTGCTGCCGCACCAGCTGCACCGGCGGCCGCTGCTGCTGCATCGGCGGCTGCTGGACCGGCTGCTGCATCGGTGGCCGGTTCATCGCCGGGGACACCGGCACCGCCGACACCGGCCGCTGCTGCGGCTGCTGCATCGGCGGTGGGGTGACGGTCCGCGGCATCCCCGACGCGCGGGCCGGCGCCGACGGCGCGCCGATGCACAGGGCACCCTCCACGACGACGGTCTCCGGCTGCTCCAGGGTCGTCGGTGCCACCCCGAGCTCCGTGTGGATCAGATGCGCGGCGAGCGGGATCCGGGACGACCCACCGACGAGGAAGATCCCGACGAGGTCCTTCGGCTGCAGCCGCGCCGAATCGATCGCCCGGCGCAGACACGACACGGTCCGCTCCAGGTACGGCTTGACGAGCGTCTCCAGCTCTTCCCGCGTCAGGTGCGCGTCGACCTCCAGCGACGGCAGGTGGATGTCGGTCGACGCGGTCCTCGACAGCATCTCCTTCGCGCCGCGGACGTCCTCGTACAGCAGCCGCCGCTGCCGGCGGGCGTTCGCGTCCGGCGGGTTCGCGATCGACGACCACTTCTCCGCGTGGCTCTCCGAATACACCTTGCCGAGGTGCTCGACGATCGCGTGGTCGAAGTCGAGGCCGCCGACGTCGGCGAGGCCGTCCTCGGCGAGGACCTCGAACCCGGACTGGGTGCGCCGCACGACGGTCGCGTCGAACGTGCCGCCGCCGAGGTCGTAGATGGCGAGGCTCCGCCCGACCGGCACCGCGGAGCCGAGGACGGCGGTGAAGTACGACGCGGCACCGACGGGTTCGGCGATCAGCCGTGGCGTGCCGAGCCCGGAGATGCGGGTCGCTTCGATGAGCAGCGACCGGCGCCGCTCACCCCACCGCGCGGGGTGGGTGAGCCGCACCTCGTCGGGGGCCGCGCCGAGCTGCCGCCGCGCCTCGGTGTTCACCAGTGACAGCACGTGCGCGAACAGTCGCGGGACCGGCAGCGGGTGGTCACCGATGAACACCTCCCCGTCGTCGATGCGACGTTTCGGGTTCGGCTCGAAGCGGGCCGGGTCGAGCCGCGCGTTACGCTCGGCGTCCCGGCCGACGAGGACCTTCCCGTCGGTGTTGAAGTACAGGGCTGAGGGCAGCAAAGGAGAACCGTCGAACAGCAGCGGCCGCATCCGTGAATCCGGGGTCCGGATCATCGCGACCGTGTTCGACGTGCCGAAGTCGATGCCGAGCACGCGCATGTGCGTCACCCTACCTTTGCCGATCCACACCTTGCGTCGCCCGGCAAGCCCTGAGACAGCCCGATGTCGGCTTCACGCCAGCCACAGGTAACCCGCCGTTACCCAACCGCAGCAGAAGATCACGACATACTGTCGCCGTGGCCTATCTTGACCTGCCTGGACCGCTCGGTTTCGCGCACCGTGGCGGCGCCGCGGCCGGTGACGAGAACACGACAGCGGCGTTCGCCCGCGCGGTCGACCTCGGCTACCGGTACATCGAGACCGACACGCACGCGACCGCCGACGGTGTCGCGGTCGTGTTCCACGACGACACCCTGCACCGGCTCCTCGGCCGGCCCGGCCGGATGACCGACGTCCGCTGGGCCGACCTGCGGACCCTGCGGGTCGGGGGCGCGGCGGCGGTACCCCGCCTCGACGAGGTCCTCGACGCGTGGCCGCAGGTCCGGTTCAACATCGACTGCAAGACCGACGCGGCGGTCACCCCGACCCTCGACGCCGTGCGCCGCGCCGGCGCGCAGGACCGGGTCCTGCTCGCGTCGTTCTCCTCCGCGCGCCTGCGCCGCATCCGCGCGGAGGCGGGCCCGGCGGTGGCGACGTCGGTCGGGATGCGGGAGGTGACCGCCCTGTACACCGGGTCGCTGACCGGCCGGCCGGTGAAACTCGCCGGGAGTGTCGTCGCCGTGCAGATCCCGCCCAGGTACGGGCGGATCACCCTCGCCGGGCGCCGGTTCATCGACTACGCGCACCGCCTCGGGTTGCAGGTGCACCTGTGGACGATCGACGACGCCACCCAGATCGGGCACTTCCTGGACCTCGGTGTTGATGGCATCATGACCGATCACATCGAGGTGCTCCGCGACGTGTACCAGCGCCGCGGCATCTGGCCCAGCCCCGCCTAGGAGAGGCCGCCGTGTCCGCTGCCGAGACACCTGAGACGCCCGCGACGCCGCTGACCGCCGACCCGTCCGACGGCCCCGGGGGGCCTGGGGGGCCTGGGGGGTCGCAGCTCAGCACGAAACGTGAACGGGTCGGCTGGTACTTCTACGACTGGGCGAACTCGGCGTTCTCCACGACCGTCGTCACCGTCTTCCTCGGCCCGTACCTGACGTCGATCGCGGAGAAGGCCGCCGGCTGCGTCGACAACGCCTGCGACGACGCCGTCATCCACCCCCTCGGCATCGCCATCGCGCCCGGCGCCCTGTTCCCGTACACGGTGAGCCTGTCGGTGTTCCTGACCGTGTTCGTCCTGCCGGTCGTCGGCGCGATCGCGGACCGGTCCCCGCGCAAGAAGCAGCTCCTGGCCCTGTTCGCGTACGTGGGGGCGGCAGCGACGGCGGGGATGCTGTTCCTCACCGGCGACCGGTACCTCCTCGGCGCGGCGCTGTTCCTGATCGCGAACATCGCCTTCGGCGCCTCCGTCGTCGTCTACAACTCGTTCCTGCCGCAGATCTCCTCCGCGGAGGACCGCGACCGGGTGTCGAGCTTCGGGTGGGCGTTCGGCTACCTCGGCGGTGGTCTGCTGCTCCTGCTCAACGTCGCCGCCGTCCTCATGAAGGACTCCCTGGGCATGACCACCGGGGACGTCGCCCGGTACAGCATCGTGTCCGCCGGCCTGTGGTGGGCCGGGTTCACGACGATCCCGCTGATCCGGCTGCGGAACCGGCCGCTGCTGGACCCGCCGCCCGCCGGCGTGAACAGGCTCACCGACGGGTTCAAGCAGCTGTGGCACACCCTGAAGTCGCTCAAGGCGTACCCGCTGACGTTGTTCTTCCTGGTGGCGTACCTCGTCTACAACGACGGCATCCAGACCGTGATCGCCCTGGCCAGCCAGTACGGGACGAAAGAGCTCCTGCTGTCCGACGACGTCCTCGTCCCGACGATCCTCATGGTCCAGTTCCTGGCGTTCGCGGGGGCGCTGCTGCTCGGGTGGCTCGCGAAACGGTACGGCGCGTGGAAGACACTGCTCGGCAGCCTCGTCCTGTGGACGGTGATCATCGTGATCGCGTACTTCCTGCCGGCGAAGGAGCCGCTGCTGTTCGTCGCGCTCGGCGGCGGTATCGGGCTCGTCCTCGGCGGGTCGCAGGCGCTGTCACGCTCGCTGTTCTCGCAGCTGATCCCGAAGGGCCGCGAAGGCGAGTACTTCGGGATCTACGAGATCTCCGACAAGGGCACCAGCTGGCTCGGGCCGCTGCTGTTCGGTCTCGCCTACGACACGACCCGCTCGTACCGGGTCGCGATCATCTCGCTGCTGGTGTTCTTCGTCGTCGGGTTCGTCGCGCTCCTCGCGGTGCCGATGCGCAAGGCGATCGAGCAGGCCGGGAACACGCCACCGGCACGCCTGTAGCGGTAGGTTCGCCTGGTGCGGTACCGGCTGCTGGGTCCCCTCGCGGTCGACGTCGGTGTCGGCGCGGACGGCCGCCCCGTCGAGGTGCCCGCGGCCCGGGACCGGGTCCTCCTCGCGATGCTGCTCCTCGCCCCGAACCGGGTCGTGTCCGTGGCCCGGCTCGTCGACGCCGTCTGGGGTGACGCGGCACCGGCGACGGCGCGGGCGCAGCTGCACACGTGCGTGTCCCGGCTCCGCAGGCTGCTGCCGGACCTGATCCGCACCGACGCCGGCGGGTACCGCGCCGACGTCGCCGACGGTGACCTGGACACGGTCACGTTCACCGTCGGGGTCGCCGCGGCCCGTACCGCCGCCGCGGCCGGTGACCTGAGGCAGGCACAGACCCGGTTCCGCGCCGCCCTGGACCTGTGGCGCGGCCCGGCCCTCGCGGGGGTCGACAGCCCGGCCGTGCAGGCGCACGCGGTCGCGTTCGAGGAGCGCCGCGACACCGCCCTGGAGGACTGCGTCGACGTCGAGCTGCGCCTCGGCCTGCACACGGAACTGATCGGGCAGCTCACCGCCCTCGTGGAGCAGTATCCGCTGCGGGAGCGGCTGACGGGGCAGCTGATGACGGCGCTGACGAGGGCCGGCCGGACCGCTGACGCGCTGGCCGTGTACCGGCGCCTCGCCCGCGCCCTCGACGACGACCTGGGTCTCACGCCCAGCGACCGGCTGCGGCGGCTCCACCACGACCTCCTGCAACCGAACCCGGACGCGTCCACCCCACCGAACGGCCTCCCGGCCGCCGGCATCGCCGCGGCGGCGCGGCCGGCGCGGCCGGCGCGGACGCCGGTGCGGCCGTGGACGCTGCCCCGTGAGGTCGCCGACCACGCCGGCCGCGACGACCTGATCGCCGAACTCGTCGCCACCAGCACCCCCACCCCCACCAGCACCGGCACCAGCACCGGCACCGGCACTGGGATGCCGGTCGTCGTGTGTGTCGACGGGATGGCCGGGGTCGGCAAGACCAGCCTCGCCGTCCACGTCGCGCACCGCGTCGCCGGCAGCTACCCGGACGGCCGGCTGTTCCTCGACCTGCGCGCCCACAGCGACCGGCCGCCGCTGCTCCCCCACGACGCGCTCGGCCTGCTCCTCGGGCACCTCGGCGTCGAACCCGCCCGGATCCCCGCCGACCCCGACGAACGCGTCGCCCGGTGGCGCAGCGAACTCGCCGACCGGCGGGTCCTCGTCGTCCTCGACAACGCCGCCGACACCGCGCAGGTCCAGCCGCTGCTGCCGGGCGCGTCGGCGAGCCTCGTCATCGTCACCAGCCGCCGCCGCATCGCCGGCCTCGACGCCGTCCACCCCGTCTCCCTCGACGTCCTCTCCCCGGCCGAAGCCCGCCGCCTGATCACCGCCGTCGTCGGCGCCCGCGCCGTCGCCGACCCGGCCGCGACCGCGCAGGTCGCCGACCTGTGCGGCTACCTGCCGCTCGCGTTGCGGCTCGCCGCCGCCAGGCTGGCGCACCGCCCGTCGTGGACGGTCGCCGACCTCGCCGACCGGCTCCGCCGCGCCCACCCGGCACCCGTCGACCTCAACGTCGACGGCCGGTCCCCGCACGCCGCGTTCGAACTGTCCTACCGGCAGCTGCCACCGCCGGCGCAGCGACTGTTCCGGCTCCTCGGCGTCCACCCCGCCGGGGAACTGTCCCTGCGGGTCGCCGCCGCCCTCGACGCGTCCGGCGACACCGACGACCTCCTCGCCCAGCTCGTCGACGCGCACCTGCTCAACGAACCCGTCGCCGGCCGGTTCCGGTTCCACGACCTGCTCCGCGAATACGCCGCCCACCTCGCCGGCACCGACCCCGAACGGGACCCGGCGACGGTGCGGATGTTCGACTTCTACCTGCACGCCACCGCCGCGGCGACAAAAGTGTGGGAGAACAACCGGGACCGGGACCCGGTCGACTTCACCGACGTCGGCCCGCACATCCCGGCGTTCACCGGCATGCTCGACTCCCGCCGCTGGCTGCACCTGGAATGGGTCAACGTCGTCGGGGTCGCGCACCTCGCCGACCGGCTCCGCTCCCACCGGTACACGGTCCTGCTCACCCGCGCCCTGTGGGCGTACCTGTTCCGCAACTCGATGAACGACGTGTCCCTCGACCTGCACCGCCGCGCCCTCACCGCCGCGCAGGCCCTCGGCGACGCGGACCTGACCGCGATGAGCCGCAACTACCTCGCGTCCGCGCACGCCCGCGGCGGCGACCTCAACGCCGCCGCCGACCACCTGCGACTCCTCGTCGGGCACCCACGGTGGGGGGTCCGCGCCGAGTCGAACCTCGCGTTCGTGTACCTCAACGTCGGCCGCTTCCACGAGGCGCTCACCCTGACGCAACGGTCCCTGCACGCCGGCGACGACCGGTGGCAGGTCAGCGTCCAGTGGACCGCCCTCGCCGGGCTCCTGCGGGCGCTGGGCCGCTTCGACGAGTCGGTCCTCGTCGCGCAGCGGATCGTCGCGTACGGCCGCGCCAACCGGATCACGTGGTCCAGCGCCGTCGGCGCCGTCGAGCTCGGCGCCGCCCGCGCCCGGCTCGGCCAGCACCGGCACGCGGTCCGGCTCCTGTCGTGGGCGCGCCGGCAGCTCGGCGACGACGCCGGCCCCGGCGCGGAGATCGAGGCCCGCAGCGGCATCGGCGCGTCCCTCGTCGCGCTCGGCGACGTCGAGGAGGGCCTGGAGCTGCTGCGGACCGCGTACGACGACGGGCAGCACCTCGACCCGACCGCCGCGTGCCTGTCCGGCAACACCTACGGCGAGGCCCTGCGCACCCTCGGCCGCATCGAGGAGGGCAAACTCGTCCACGCGCGGGTCCTGGAACGGGCGATGCGCATCCAGCACCGCTACGAGCAGGCCCGCGCCTACCGGGGTCTCGGCCTGTGCAGCACCGACCCGCGGCTCGCCCGGGACCGGCTCACCGCCGCCCTGGACCTGTTCGAGGCGATGGGCACCCCGGAACGGCACGAGGTCCGGGCGGCGCTCGCGGCCCTGCCACCGCCGTAACGTTTTAGTAGGGTGCCTTCCCGTGACGTCCTCCATTCCCGCCCTCGACGACGAATACCCCGCCGCATGCGTCGCCGCCGGTGACAGCAGGCTACGACGCGGTGGCTCCCTGAAGTTCTTCTACGGTCCGATGGACTGCGGCAAGTCGACCCTCGCCCTGCAGATGGACTACAACCACGCCCGGCAGGGCCGCCGCGGCCTGGTCCTGACCACCATCGACCGGGCCGGCCCGGGCCGCCTCTCCACCCGCATCGGACTCGGGAAGGAAGCCGTCGACGTCGGCGCCGACCTCGACATCCGCGCCCTGGTCCGGCAACGCTGGTCGCAGGGCATCCGCGTGGACTACCTGATCTGCGACGAGGCCAGCTTCTACACGGTCGCGCAGATCGAGCAGCTCGCCGACCTCGTCGACACCTCCGACGTCGACGTGTACGCGTTCGGCCTGTCCACCGACTTCCGCACCAGCCTGTTCCCCGCGGCACAGCGACTGTTCGAGCTCGCCGACGAGGTGACCCGCGTGCAGGTCGAGGTGCTGTGCTGGTGCGGGCGGCCCGGCCTGCTCAACGCACGCGTCGTAAACGGCGGCATCGCCCGCGAGGGCGACCAGGTCGTCATCGGCGACACCGCAGCCGACACCGCAGCCGACCCTGCCTCCGACGGGGCCGCTGAGGAGGCCGACGTCCGGTACCAGGTCCTGTGCCGCCGCCACCACCGCGTCGGCAACCTCGGCCCGGCGTCCCGGGCGGAGGGCCAGCTACGACTCGTCTAACCCGATTACCGGACGGTAACCTTCGGGGTATGACGCGATTCGTGCAGGCCGGACCGGCGATACGGGACCCGTACACCAGCGACTGGCAACTCCAGGGCTGGCTGGACCGGCTCCTCGGCCCAGCCGGGCACGCCGCCGCGAAAGACCGCCTCGCCGCCCTCGCCGCCGACGTCCTCGGCCCGCTCCGCGCCGCCCACCACGACGCCGAAACCCACCCACCGACCCTGACCCGGTTCGACCCGTGGGGCGCCCGCATCGAACGCGTCGACACCGCCGCCGGGTGGGAGACGCTGCGGGCGTCGGCGGCCCGGCACGCGGTCGTCGCACTCCCGTACACCAGCGACGCCCACCACACCTGGGGCGCCGGCGCCCGCGTCGTCCAGCACGCCCTGCTGCACGTGTGGGGACCCGAATCCGCGACGTTCACCTGCCCCGTCGCCATGGCCGACGGCGCCGCCGCCCTCCTGACCGCCACCGCACCCGACTCGCCGTGGCTCACCCGCCTCACCTCCACCGACCCGGACACCGCCGTCACCAGCGGCCAGTGGATGACCGAATCGCAGGGCGGCTCCGACATCGCCCGGTCCACCACCACCGCCCGCCGCCGCCCCGACGGCACCTGGACCCTGACCGGCGACAAATGGTTCTGCTCCGCGATCGACTCCGCGATGGCCGTCGCCCTCGCCCGCCCCGACGGCGCCGGCCCCGGCAGCCGCAACCTCGCACCGTTCCTCGTCCCCCGCTACACCGCCGACGGCGTCACCCCCGCCGACGGGCTGCAGATCCTCCGCCTGAAAGACAAACTCGGCACCCGCGCCGTCCCCACCGGCGAGGTCCGCCTCGACGACGTCCCCGCCATCCCCCTCGGCGACCCCACCACACCCGGCCTCGCCAGGATGATGACCCTCGTCGTCGTCACCCGCCTCCACAACGCCGCCGCAGCCGCCGCCGGGATGCGCCGCGGCCTCGAACACGCCCTCAGCCACGCCACGAACCGGCAGATCGCCGGCGGGATCCTCGCCGACAACCCCCTGCACCGCGCGACCCTCGGCGGGCTCGCCGTCGACGCCGCCGGCGCCTACGCCCTCGCCGCACACGCGTTCACCCTCCTCGGCGCCGACCCCACCGGCCCCGAACTGCGCCTCGTCGCACCGCTCGCGAAACTCGTCACCGGCCGCCTCGCCGTCGCGTCGGCCAGCGAATACCTGGAGGCGTTCGGCGGCGCCGGCTACGTCGAGGACACCGGCATCCCCCGCCTCCTCCGCGACGCGCAGGTCCTGCCCATCTGGGAAGGCACCACCAACGTCCTCGCCGTCGACGTCCTCCGCGCCCTCACCACCGGCGACGGCGCCCGCCCACTGCTGCACCGCGCCGAGATCGCCGCCGACGCCGCCGTGTCCCGCCTCCCCGGCGTCGCCGACGCGGTCGTCGCCGCGACCCGCCGCCTCGCCGCCGACGTCGAGACCGCCGCCGCCGACCCCCGCTCCGACCGGGTCGTCGCCGGAGCCCGGGAACTCGCCCTACGACTCGGGAACACCCTCACCGCCGCGCTCCTGCTCGAACACGCGGCCTGGGCCGCCGACCGCGGCGACGACCGGCCCGCGCTCCTCGCCTCCCTGTGGACGCTGCGCCGGCTCGGCGCCGCCGACGTGTCAGCGGACCTGCACACCCACTTCGATCAGCTGATCTGAGCCGTCGCCCACACCATCCGCAGCTTCACCGGCGCACCGCTGAGACGCCCCGGGACACCACCCGCCGCCGCGACAGGCACGGACTCGACCTGGACACCACCACGAGCCCGGTAGAACCGCTGCGCGGCGGTGTTCTGCTCCAGCACCCACAGATACAGCCGCTCCGCCGCCGCCCGCGCCCGCACCGCGTCGGCCGCCGCACGCAGCAGCAGCGTGCCGACACCGCGGTGACGGTGCCCGTCGGCGACGTGCAGGTTGTCGACGAGGCTGCCCCACCGCGGGTCGTCGTCGAACACGACGTGAACGAAACCACGGACACCGCTGACACCGTCGACGCCGTCCTGCTCCGCCACGATCGTCGCCGTCCCCGCCCGGTCCCCGAACCGGGACCGCCACACCGCCCGCCGGTCCGACACCACATCACCGTCGAGGAACGCGTCACTGTACGCACCGCGGTAGTGCCGCCGCCAACTGTCCGCGTGCAACCCTGCGATCACGTCCACATCCGCGTCCGCAGCCTCCCTGACGATCACCCGCCACCGCCCCGCCGGGCCCTCGCCGCCGCGATCGTGTACGCCGGGTCACGGTCCAGATTGTGCCGATCCCGGTCATACCGGCGCGTCGTACGCGGATCGGCGTGCCCCATCGCGTCCTGCACGTCCTCCAACGGGACACCCTCGTCACGGGCCGACGTCGCGAACGCGTGCCGCAGCGAGTGCGGCGACAACCGCGCCCACGCCGGCACCCCCGCCTCCTTCGCCAGCCGCCGCACGAGCCGGAACACAGCATGCCGGTCGACGCGCCCACCCGTCGACGTCGTGAACAACGGCCCCTCGGCCTGGCCGCCACCGGCCAGATACCCGTCCAGATACCCGTCCAAGGCCCCGACCACGTTCGGGGTCAACGCCCGCCGCCTCGGCTTCCCGCCCTTCCCGACGAACCGGACCGTCCGATGGCCGCGCTCCACCCCCAGATCCGCATGATCGAGCGCGACGACCTCCCCGACCCGCAACCCCAGATCCGCGAGCAACGCCAGCATCGCCAGGTCACGCGCCGCGTTCACACCGGTCTGCGCCGCCGCAGCGGCCAGGATCGCGTCGACCTCCCCACCCGTCAGCCCGACCGTCGCCGACGCGTCCCGATCAACCCTCGGCCGGTCCGCGCCACCGACCGGATTCGCGGTGATCGCCTGCAACCGCAGCAGAAACCCGTACCAGCTCGACAACGCCGACAACTTCCGCGCCACACTCGCCGGCGCCAGAACCTTCCCCGTCCGGGCGTCCACCGTCGACTCCAGATCCCGCGCATACGCGTTCACATGCAGAAACGACGCCCTCAACGGATCCACGTCCCGCCCGCCGCACCACGCCAGGAACTGATGCACATCCCGCCGGTACGCAGCCCGGGTGTGCGCCGACAACCGCCGGTTACTCAGCCACGCGTCGGTGAAATCCCCCTCCGCCCGCGCGATCCCCGCCTGGGCCCGCCTTACAGGGTCGGCCGCCACACCGTCGTCCGCTTCATCGGCGTGTCCTCCAACGTCTGCGGCACCGGCACGTCATACACCGCCACCAGCTCCAGATGCTCCTTCGGCAGATACGCCCGCCCCGGATCACCGACCAGACAGGACGCGCCACGCCGACGGACCCGCCCGATGAACTCCAGCACCTGACCGGTCATCTCCCGGCTGTAGAACACATCCCCCGCCAGAACCACATCAGCGTCACCGCCGTCGCCCGGCAGGACATCCTCCAGACGCGCGTCGACACGCACATCATTCACCGCCGCGTTCACCACCATCGCCGTCACCGCAAGCGGATCGATCTCCACCGCCGTGACCCTCGCCGCGCCCGCCTTCATCGCCGCGATCGCCACCAACCCCGACCCCGCCGCCACATCCAGGACAGCCTTCCCACGCACCAGCTCCGGATTGTCCAGCACATACCGGGCCAGCGCCTGACCACCAGCCCACGCGAACGCCCAGAACGGCGGCGGCAACTGCACCCCACCCGCGAACTTCTCCGTATACTGCCACAGCTCGATCGCCTCATCGGCCAACCGCAACCGCACCTCCGGCACGAGCGGCACCGGGGCGAGACTGGTATGCGCCAGGACGAAAGCGGTCGACATCGGCTCGGACCCTATGTCACCCGTGCGTGCGACGCCCCGCCGGGGCCCACATCGGTACCGTCAAATCCATGGGGGCAGCAACCTGGATCATCCTCGGCACGGCCGTCGTCGTGCTGGTCCTCATCACGCTCTACGTCGGCACACTGCGCCGCTGACTATCGTCGACCGGTGACCGTCCACATCTCCGACGCGCAACGCCGGGCCAGACTCGCCTGGCGCCACAACCTCGCACAACCCGCCACCTCCGCCGAAACCGCCGCCGAGAACCTCGTCGCGCTGCACGCCACCGACCCCGCCACCGTCCACCTCGCCGCACACGCCAGAACCACCGCCGGCGTCGAAGACGCCCTGTACACCCGACGGACCCTCCTGCGGATGCTCGGCATGCGCCGCACCATGTTCGTCGTCCCCACCCACACCGCACCCACCATCCACGCGGCCGCCTCCACCACGATCGCCGCCGAACAACGACGACGCCTCGTCAAACACCTCCAGCAATGCGGCGCCGGCGACACCGACTGGCTCACCGACCTCGAAACCGCCACCCACACCGCACTCACCGCCCGCGGCGGATCCGCGACCGCCGCACAACTCGCCGCCGACGTCCCCCGCCTCCGCACCCGCCTCGTCCTCCCACAAGGCGACCAGTACGTCACCAGCCGCGTCCTGCTGCTCCTCGCCGCACAGGGCCGCATCGTCCGCGGCCGCCCGAACGGAACATGGACCAGCAGCCAATACACGTGGCACACCCTCGACGGATGGCTCCCCGGACCACTCCCCGCCCTCGACCCCGCCACCGCCCGCGCATCCCTCGCCCACCACTGGCTGTCCCGGTACGGCCCAGGAACCATCACCGACCTGCAATGGTGGACCGGATGGACCCTGACACACACCCGCACCGCGATCGCCGCCCTCGACACCCAGACCGTCACCCTCGACAGCGGCCAGACCGGCATCGTCCTCACCGAAGACGTCGACGACGTCCCCGAACCACCCCACTGGGTGGCGCTGCTCCCAGCCCTCGACCCGACCATGATGGGCTGGGCCGGCCGCGACTGGTACCTCGGACCACACGCACCAGCCCTCTTCGACCGCACCGGCAACCCCGGCCCCACCATCTGGATCGACGGCCGAGTCGTCGGCGGCTGGGCCCAGACCACCGACGGCACCATCGCCGTCGAACTCCTCGAACCCGCCCCCACCTCCGAAATACGCAACGCCGCCGACCAGCTCGCCGCCTGGATCGGCACAGTCCGGGTCACCCCACGGTTCCGCACCCCACTGGAACGGCGACTCGCGGAAACTGTCACACCACACGGGTAGGTTCGGCGACATGGTGACGGTGGTGGTGTTGTGGGGCGTGACGGCAATCCTGACGGTGTTCACCGCGGTGCGGCTGACCGGCATCGAGCGCGGATCACCGCTCGTGCAGCTCATGGCGTTCACCCCCTACGTCGCACCCGCCGCGCTCGTGTGCGCGGCGGTCGCCGGCATCGCGGGAGCGACCGGACCGTGGGTGATGTGCCTGCTGATATGGGCGGCGCTCACCGCGACGGTCGCACCGCGGCTGTTCGCGGCGAAAGCCGCGTCCGGCGGCGCCCGGCTGCGGGTCCTGACCGCCAACATCCTCTACGACCGGGGCGACATGACCGCCCTGGTCGAACGGGCCAAGATCGACGACGTCGACGTCCTCGCCGTCCAGGAGCTCACCGCACAGGCACTGAAAGCACTGGACGCGGCCGGGATCGAAACACTCCTGCCCTACCGGGTCGCACTGCCCGCCGGCAGAGGAAACGGGTCAGGGCTGTTCAGCCGGCACCCACTGACACCCACGAACCCGTCCACCGCCGACGCCTCCGCCGCCGGGCCGGCACGACGACACGCATGCGGGATGCTGCAGGCAGGAGCGACCGTACACGTCCCGGGCGCCGGACCGGTCCTCATCGAATCCGCACACCCATGCGCCCCACGCCCACGCCAAGTGACCTGCTGGGCACAGAACCTCGCCGACCAACCCCACGCCGGCGGAACGATCCCACAGATCCTCCTCGGCGACTTCAACGCCACCCTCGACCACGCGCCCCTGCGCCGACTCCTACGCACCGGCTACCGCGACGCCGCCGCCGTCCGCGGCCTCGGCCTCGCACCCACCTGGCCGTTCCGGCGATGGCGCAGACAGCGGATCGTCCCCTGGGTCACCCTCGACCACGTCCTCGCCGACCGGCGGATCGGCATCGGAGAAGTCGGCACCCGCACCATCCCCGGCAGCGACCACCGCGGCGTCCTCGCCGAACTCCACATCCCGACCCCCCGCTGAGGAGCACCACCGTGTTCGACCTCGCACCCGAGACCAGACCCGACCGGATCACCGTCACCGGGGCCAGGCAGAACAACCTCAAGAACATCACCGTCCACATCCCGAAACACGCCATCACCGTCTTCACCGGCGTCTCCGGATCCGGCAAGACATCCCTCGTGTTCGACACCATCGCCGCCGAAGCACAACGACAACTCAACGAGACATTCACCGCGTTCGCCCGCACCCGCCTCCCCGACTACGGACAACCCGACCTCGACAGCATCGACAACCTGTCCGCCGCCGTCATCGTCGACCAGAAACGACTCACCGGCGGCCCCCGATCAACCGTCGGCACCGCCACCGACATCAACGCAACACTCCGGCTGCTGTACTCCCACGCCGGACACCCGCACACCGGCCCGGCCAACACCCTGTCGTTCAACGACCCCCACGGCATGTGCCCCGACTGCCAAGGCACCGGCCACACCCCCGCACCCACGGCAACCCCATCGACCCGGACCGCTCGCACCCGCCCCCACAACACCACCTGCACCACCTGCCACGGCACCCGCCTCAACGAAGCAGCCCGCAACTGCCGCATCGACGGCTACTCCATCACCGACCTCACCGCCATGGAAGCCACCGAACTCATCGCCGTCCTACGACTCTTCACCGACCACACCGCCGCACCGATCGTCGCCGCCCTCCTCACCCGCGTCCGGCACCTCACCGACATCGGCCTCGGCTACCTCACCCTCGACCGCGACACCAACACCCTCTCCGGCGGAGAATCCCAACGCGTCAAAACCGTCAGACACCTCAGCAGCCCACTCGTCGAAATGCTCTACATCTTCGACGAACCCAGCATCGGCCTGCACCCACACGACATCACCCGCCTCAACACCCACCTCCGCCACCTCCGCGACAAAGGCAACACCGTCCTCGTCGTCGAACACGACCGCGACGTCATCAACATCGCCGACCACATCATCGACCTCGGCCCAGGCGCCGGCACCCACGGCGGCGACATCGTCTACGAAGGCAGCCTCGAAGCACTCCCCTACGCCCGCACCCCCACCGGCCAGCACATGCGCCACCGGCCACCACTCAACACCACCGTCCGCACCCCCACCGGCCACCTCACCATCACCGACGCCACCACCAACAACCTCAAAAAAGTGACCGTCGACATTCCCACCGGCATCCTCACCGCAGTCACCGGCGTCGCCGGCTCAGGCAAAAGCTCACTCATCAACCACGCCTTCCTCACCCAGCACCCGACCGCCATCACCATCGACCAGACCCCACTCGCCACCAGCAACCGATCCAACGCCGCCACCCACACCCGCATCATGGACCCCATCCGCGCACTGTTCGCCAAAACCAACAACGCCGACCCCGGACTCTTCAGCGCCAACTCCAAAGGCGCCTGCCCCACCTGCCACGGCCTCGGCACCATCCACACCGACCTCGCATTCATGGCATCACTCAAAACCACCTGCCAGGACTGCGGCGGACGACGCTACCGACCCGAAGTCCTCCACCACCAGCTCCGCGGCCACACCATCGCCGACATCCTCGACATGACCACCGAAGAAGCCGCCACCATCCTCACCGAACCCAACATCCAACCCGCCCTGCACGCCCTCACCGACGCCGGCCTCGGCTACCTCACCCTCGGCCAACCACTCAGCACCCTCTCCGGCGGCGAATGCCAGCGCGTCAAACTCGCCACCCACCTCCACCGCACCGGCACCGTCTACGTCATGGACGAGCCCACCACCGGCCTCCACCTGGCCGACATCACCCACCTGCTCGGCATCATCGACCGGCTCGTCACCCACGGCAACACCGTCATCGTCATCGAACACCACCTCGACGTCATCAAACACGCCGACTGGATCATCGACCTCGGCCCCGAAGCCGGCACCGCCGGCGGCACCATCACCTTCGAAGGCACCCCCGAACAACTCACCCGCGCCAGCGGCTCCCACACCGCCACCGCCCTGCGCCGCGACCTCGACATCCACGAGCGGCCCACGACATTCTCGAGCACCTGAGCCCGCACAACGACCCCCGGACCCGGGCCGCGCACGAACAGCACGGCACACCGTCGCCGGGCGGCTGGACCGCGCCCACCGGCACCGTGCCCGGCTCGAACTGGACACCACCCGGCGGGCTACGACCCCCGCTCGAGTGAATCCCACACCGGGTCCGCAGCCGGCACCGGACACCATTCATCGACCGATACGCACACATCTGGATATGGCGGCACGGCGGCCGGGACGTCGACACCCCACCGACCACCCCAGACGCCGACGGCGGGCGGGAACCACTGCGGCCACCACCGACCGCCATCCACTGCCACTCACCGCCACCGTCAGGAGCCGCGGAACGCATCCCCGGCCCCTGACGCCAGAAACACCTAACGCCTAGACCGCCGGACGGTAGAAGAACGTCCGCCGGCGGGCCACACGACCGTCACGGACCTCGAACCAGTCCGCGAACAGCTCATTCAACGGCACACCCGCATGCGTCACACCCTCGAACCGGCCCCAGCAGAACACCTGACCGTCGTCCTCCACCCAGCGCTCCACCGAGTGCCGGCCCGACGCCACGATGCACCGCCGCCGATAGAACTCCACGAACGCCGCCGCACCCTCGATCGGCGGACAACCCGGACGGTGATACACCACATCATCGGTGACCAGACCCGCCAGGTCACCCCAGTCACGACGGTCGACCGCCGTCAACATCGACAGGACAAGCTTCGACCGCTCCACCACCACGCTGTGGTTCCTCATCCACCCATCGAAATGCGCCCAACAACCCCGGTCAACACATCGGCGCGAAATCTTACACTCCGAAACCGGACCGTAACCCGCTAACCCATCCGCGCCGCGGTGGACGTACCGAACCGAGCGGCAACCAACCGCTTCAACCCATGCGGAAACGCGGACCTCGCCGCCACATGCGGCGCCACCAGCCGCAACTGCGCCGCCGCGTCACCCTCCCACGCCGCCACACAGTCCTCCGCCGCCACATTCGCCACCGCCAGGATCGCCCCCGCCGCACCCAGCATCCCCGCCGCCGACACCAACGCCGACGAACCCACATACACCGCGCCGTCCCACTCCACCAGCAGCCGCAACAACCGCTCCGGATCACCCGTCGAATCCTTCAACCCCGCCACCGGCAACGACGGCAACACCTCCAGCGGCACCGCACCACCCGCCACCCCCGGAAAGTGATACGCCAGCACCGGCCGGCCGTCCGCCGCCGACACCACCCTCTCGTAGAACACCCGCAGGTCACCCGACCGGCGCGGCGGCGCCACCAGCACCGCATCCGCACCCACCGCCACCGTCGCCGCCGTCAGCTCCGCCGCCGGACCCGCCCACGCCCCACCCGCACCAGCGATCACCGGCACCCCCGGACACGCCCGCCGCACCGCCGCCACCAGCGCCACCCGCTCACCGTCGCTCAGCGCGTCCGCCTCACCCGTCGACCCGGCGACCAGCACAGCCCGCACACCAGACGCCACCAACCGCTCGGCATGCTCCGCGGTGGCCGCCACATCCACCGAACCGTCCTCCGCGAACAGGGTCACCAACGCGACCGCGACACCCCGCCACAACGTCACCGGCTCCTGAGTCATACCAGAACCCTAAGCTGGAGCCGGGTGCGCAGGCCGTCGGCGTGCCGGCGCACCCACCGCACGCAAGAGGCGCCGCCGACCAGCACTGGTCGGCGGGGCCCGGGACAAGTGGGGGGGGCGCCCCCGGCGGGGTGGGGTAAGGGCCGGGCAAACACACCCGCGCCCAACCCCCCCCCCGGCCAAGTCGTCTCCAACCGTCGCCACCAGGTCACCTACACCCGGAAACACGGCGCGCCCGACGCCCCGGCACGCACACCCGCAGCTACACCGTCACGTCGACGTGCTCGGCGGCGGCCACGCTCTTCGAAGCCTCAGCTTCCTCGGCCGGCTGCGCGGCGGTGCGCGACGCGGCGAACGCCATGATGAACGACCAGGGCGGCATCCCGCCGACGTTCGTCACCGCCCCCGTCGGGGACAGGTGATACCCGGTGAGCCCCGAGATCGCCGCGCGATCCCCAGGCGTCAGCTGACTCAGCACCTGCTGCGACCCTGGCAGCCCACCTTTCGGGGGCGGTGCGACCGGCTCGACGGCCGGCGCGCTCGTCGTCTTGTTCTGCACTGCGGCGTGCGTGGCCGACGACAACTGTCGAATCTCCATGTGGTGCCTCCCGAAGCGTCCGTGCTCCACGCTGATCCTCCCGTACATCACAGCATTTCCGCAGGTGAACGGGCAGCCCGTAGACGCAGCGAGAACTCCGGCTGATCGGAGGACGCGGGTCCCACGCGTCCTCTTCGCCCCACCCTCCCCTGTCGGAGACAGGGGTTTTCAAGTGTGCCGTCAGGCACATCGTCCAGGGCGTCCTAGGATGCTAGGATTTGATGGTGGAACCGCTGGTGGCACCAGACGAGACGACGACCCTGCACGCACTCCGGCAACACCGCCCCGACCTGGCCGGCGCTTATGTCGAGGCGCTTCCCGCGGCCCGCGCCGGCGTCATGCGCCGGCTGTGGGGGGCCTTGTGGCGGGAAGGCCTGGTCGCCTCGGAGCGTCTCGGTTCGCCGCCGCCGCTGCTGCACGATCCTGTGCCCGCCGAAGTGGTCGCCGACGGCGTGGGGTTCACGCATCCCGCCCGGCTCATCGGGTCACTGCGCCCCGCGGGGCACGCTGACCGGCTGGTCCGGGAGCTGGACAACAGCGTGGCCAACCTCGCCCTGGGCCTGGCCGCCGGCGCCGGCGCCGGCGTGCGCGACGATGATCTTGCCGCGGTCGAGCAGTCCATTGTGGATGGGCATCCGCTGCATCCGTGCTGCCGCACCAGAATCGGGATGAGCACCACCGACGTCCTGGCGTATGCGCCGGAGCACCGTGCGACGGTCCGGCTCCGCCTCGTCGAGGTCGCCCCGGACAGGTGGCGCACCGGCGGCGTCCGGCGGCCGCCGCTGCTGCCCGTGCACCCGTGGCAGCTCGAGCGGGCCCTGGCCACCGGGCTCGTCCGCGACACCGGACAGGACCTGCCCGCCCGGCCGCTCATGTCGCTGCGGACCCTGGCCCCGCTCGACACCCCCGGCGAGCACCTCAAGACCGCCGTCGAGGTGCAGATGACCAGCGCCGTGCGGACCCTCTCAGCGGCCGCCGTGCACAACGGCCCGCTGGCCTCCGACCTCGTCGCCGCCCTCGCCGCCCGCACCACCGGCCTGCGCGTCCTGCGCGAGACCACCGCCGCGACCGTCCTCGACGACCACGGCGACCCGCAACGCGCCCTCGGCGCCGTCTGGCGGCAGGCACCCCCACCCGGCGCGGTCGTGATGCCGCTCGCCGTCCTGCCGCACCGCCCCGACCTGCTCACCCCCGCCTTCTTCACCCACCTCGTCCGGCTGCTGCTGCCGCCACTGTTCGACCTGCTCCGCGACGGTGTCGCCCTCGAGGCCCACGGGCAGAACACGCTCGTCGAGCTCCGCGACGGGCGGCCGGCCACGATCTGGTATCGCGACCTCGGCGGGCTCCACGTCCACCCCCGCCGCCTCGTCCGCGCCGGCGTCGAACCACCACCGCTGATCGGCGCCCTGCCCACCGACGACGAGGACGAGCTCCGCACGAAACTCTTCGCCGCCGCCCTGTCCACCGTCCTCACCGAACTCGTCCACTCCCTCGCCGTCCACCACGGGGACCGGCACGCAGGTGCGGCGTGGGACGTCGTCGCCCGGACCATCCGCGACACCGTCATCGACACCGACGACCGCAAGGCCTGCCTCGCCGACACCTGGCCCCTGAAAGCCACCACCGCCATGCGCCTCGCCGACGACCCCCTCCAGGACCTGTGGTGCCACATCCCCAACCCCCTGCGCTGACCGCCGGGCTGGGTGACCTGCCTCGGACGACGGATCCGGCCGACGTCCACCCCGGTGCGCACCGTCCGCGTCAACGACATCGACGAGCTGCCGGCCCCCGATCGAGACGCTGTGACGCACAGATGACGCACTGGGACGCCACCATCAAGCCGATGTAATCCGCACATACCGGGCATACCGGTACGCGGAGGAGAACCTCGGACCCAGGGCCGGCTATCTCCGCGACACGGTCGCCGTGGCCCGCACCCAGGACCCGGGCACCAGCGGCAGCCAGTTCTTCATCGACTACGCCGACAACCCGCTCATCCCCGCCGACTCCACCCTGATCGGGATCGTCCTCAACGGCATGGACATCGTCGACAAGGTCGCCGCCGGGGGCGTCACCCCCGGCCACGGCGCGAACGACGGCACGCCGGAGATCGGCGTCGTCCTGCGACACGTCACGGTCGTCTACAGCTGACCCTCGCCGCCGGCGACACCCGTGGATCCTCAGCGCCAGTCGGGGGTCTGGCCGGTGTCGACGAGTTTCCAGTCGCCGTTGTCGTACAGGACGTTGTCGTAGTAGAAGACGGTCTCCGGCAGGAGGTCCTGGGCGGTGAACGCCGCCCTGGCCGCGGCGTGCAGCCTCGCGGGACGCACACCGAACCGCTCGGATGCGAGCGCCGCGACGTAGGACAGGGCGTGGTGGCCCATGAAGCTGTCGTACGTCAGGCTGAACACCTCGTCGGCGGCCATCGGCACGTCGCGGGGGATGACGTTCGTCGGGGGCAGCGCACCGGTGAGGCCGACGCGGGCGCGCAGGGCGGCGTCGACGTAGATGGCGCAGTCACGGTAGAGGATGCGGGTCTCGCGGCGGGCGACGTCGAACGCGAACAGCGTGTTCTGCCCGTGGGTCTCCAGGGGGCAGCCGGTGCCGCGGGCCACGGACGCCCACAGGCGGACCATCGGCACGATGATCCGGTCCGCGACGAATGCCGCCGGGTCCTCGTCGAAGGCGGCGACGAGCTGCTCCAGGAGCGTCGGGTCCGACGGGTGGTGCAGGTCGCGGCCATACAGGGCGAACAGCGGCACCGTCCACGACAGGGCCGGGGCGAGGGGCCGGGCGGCGCGCAGCAGGAAGCCCCACGAGTCCTCGACGAGGTCGCCGAACCAGCCGCCGCCGACCTCCGGCAGGACCGGGGCGCCGATGCGGACGAGCTCGTCGGACACCCACAGCTGCAGCTCGATGACGGGCCGGCGCAGCCGGCGGGTGAAGCGGGACAGGCGCCGCGGGTAGTGCAGCTTCACGAAGTGCGGCTCGACCGGGGCACCGTCGATCGCGGTGACGAAGACCGTGCGGGCGTTCGCGGACGGGACCGCCGTGAGCACGGGACCGGGCGCTGAGGACGACAGGACCGAGCGGCCGATGAGGTCCGGGGCGTCCAGCGCGTTCGGGTGGACGGGCAGCAGCCCCTCGTACAGTGGCGGCAACGGCGAATCGACGGCCGATGCGGTGACGTGGACCGCGCCTGGGACCTGGAACGTCGGCAGCTGGAACGACGGCGCGCCGAGCTGCGGATGGTAGACGTCGTCGATGTCGAGGTCGCCGGCGTAGGGGCTGTAGGTGCGGGTCCCGACACCGAGATACCGTTCCGCGTACTGCCACAGGGCGATCGGGTCAGAGGAGTCGAGCTGCATCGCCAGCAAGCCTACCGGTGCATGGGAGCGGAGTCGGATGGTGGTTCCCCCGGACGTGGCGGCCGCCATAATCGCCGCTGACCGTCCCGTCTGCGTGTACGTGTACGACCGCGCGACGCTGCGGGCGAACGTCGATGCGTTGCGGGCGGCGCTGCCGCCGGGCACGAAAGTCGCGTACGCGATGAAGGCCAACGGCGACGACCGGGTGATCGACGCGCTGCGCGGCCATGTGGACGGCTTCGAGGTGGCGTCGGGTGGCGAGCTCGCAGCCGTGGCCGGTGAGCCGTTCGTCCTGTTCAGCGGTCCGGCGAAGACCGACGCTGACCTGCGCGCCGCCGTCGCCGCGGGGGCCGTCGTGAATGTCGAGAGTCTGCACGAGTTGCGGCGGCTCCTGGTGTACGGGCAGCCGAAGGTCTGCCTGCGGGTCAACCGGACCCATCCGGCGCTGCCGGGGACGCACGCGATGGCGGGTGTCCCGACCGCGTTCGGCCTCGACGAGTCCGCCCTGCCGGCGGCGTTCGGCATCGCCGGCGACGTCGTGGGGTTCCATCTGCACGCGGTGTCCAACAATCTCGACGCGGCCGCGCACGCCGCGTTCATCCGTGACGCCGTCGCGTGGGCCCTGGACGCCGCCGCCAGGTGGGACGTGCCGGCGCCGATCATCAACGTCGGCGGCGGGTTCGGGGTCGACATCGCCGGCGACGGCCGCTTCGACCTGGACGTGTTCGCCGCCGGCCTGCGGGATCTCGACCTCGCCGGAGCGACGCTCGTCGTGGAGCCGGGCCGGTTCGTGGCGGCGACCGCGGGCTGGTACGCCACCGAGGTCATCGACGTGAAGCGGACCCACGGCCGCTGGTTCGTCGTCGTCCGCGGCGGCACCCACCACTTCCGGCTGCCCGCGTCGTGGGGCTACAGCCACCCGTTCACGGTCCTGCCCGTCGACGCGTGGCCCTACCCGTTCGACCGGCCGGGGGTCACCGGCGCGACGGTCGACGTCGCCGGGGAGCAGTGCAACCCGCGGGACGTCCTCGCCCGGGACGCGGCGGTCGCGTCGGTGCGGGCCGGCGACGTGCTGGTCTTCGCGAACACCGGAGCCTACGGGTGGGAGGTGGCGCACCACGACTTCCTGCGGCACACCCACCCCCAGTTCATGATCGTGTGAACTGCGACCTGACCGCGCGCAGCGCCTGGCGGCGGGTGTCGCCCTTGAGCGTGTCGACGTAGAGGGTGCCGTCGAGGTGGTGCGTCTCGTGCTGCAACGCCCGGGCGAGCAGCCCGCTGCCGGACACCGTGACCGGCTCGCCGTGCTCGTCGACGCCCTCCGCGGTCGCGTGCATCGCCCGCGGCGTCGGGAACCACAGGCCCGGGATGGACAGGCAGCCCTCCTCGCCGTCCTGCAGCCCGTCCACGGCCGTGATCGTCGGGTTGATCAGGTAACCGACCTGCTTGCCCGCCGCGTACGAGAACACCCGCAGCCCGACCCCGATCTGCGGCGCGGCGACGCCGGCGCGGCCCGGCTCGCCGGTCACGGTGTCCAGCAGGTCGCGGACCAGCGCCCGCAGCTCGGCATCGAACGTGGTCACGGTCTCACAAGGGGTCCGCAGGACCGGGTCGCCGAGCACGCGGATGGGTCGGATCGTCACACGTCACAGGCTACTTCGGGCCGGAGTTAACGACCGTTGACGAGGGCCTAAACTGTGCCGACTTCCCACCCCCGGAGGCACACCCATGGCCTACCAGGCCGACAGGGCGGACGTGCGGTCACACCGCAAGAGCCCAGCTCAGCGCAGATCACGGCGCCTATCGATGATCATCGGCGCGGTCGTCGTCGTGCTCGTCGGCGGCGGCGCCGCCTACGGCGTCACCCAGCTCGCCGCAGCGTCCTGTAACGGCACGATCACCGCGAAGGTCGTCGCGTCGCCGAGCACCGCACCGCTGCTGCAGTCCCTCGCCAAATCGTGGACCGACAGCAACCCGACCGTCGCGGGGCGTTGCGCCCGCGTCGACGTCACCGGGCAGCAGACCGCGTCGATGGCGCAGGCGCTCGGCACCGACTGGGACACGAAGGCCGGCTCGCCGCCCGACGTGTGGGTGCCGGACTCCACCGCCTGGGTGCGCCGGGCGTCGACCGCGGCGATCGCCGAGCGGATGATGCCCGACCTGCAGCCGATGCTGGCCCGCACCCCGTCGGTCCTCGCGATGCCGAAACCGATGGCGGAGGCGCTCGGCTGGCCCGGCGGCGAGCTGTCCTGGCAGGACGTCATCAACAAGGTCGCCGCCGACCCGCAGGGCTGGGCGAAGTACGGCAAGGCCGACTGGGGCAAGTTCAAGTTCGGGATGAGCGACCCGCTGCAGTCGACCGCCGGTCTGCTCGCCCTCATGGCGATCCTCGACGGCAACGACGACGGCGAGGTCACCGCCGAGGAGCAGGCCACCCTCGCCAAGCTCAAGCAGGAGCGCGCCGTCTACACCGACACCACCGCGCAGCTGCTCACCGACCTCGGCAAGGCCGACAAGCAGGACGAGGCCGCGGCGCTGCGGTACATCTCGGCGTTCCCCGCCCTCGAGCAGGACGTCCTCGCGTACAACAAGACGAACCCGAAGGTGCCGCTGGTCGCGGTGTACCCGTCCAACGGCAGCGCCGACGCCGACAACCCGTACCTCATCCTCGACGCACCCTGGGCCGAGAAGGACAAACAGGACGTCGCGCGGAGCTTCCTGGCGTACCTGCGCGGCGCCGAGGGCCGCAAGGTGTTCCTCGACGCCGGGTTCCGCGACCCGAACCGCGACGCGGGCGCCGCCCTCACCGGCAACACCGCGTTCAGCGCGAAGATCAAAACCGTGCCGCGGGCGGTGCTGCTGCCCGAGTCGGTGAAACAGTCGATGGACTCGTGGACGGCCCTGACCCGCCCCACCAACCTCCTGCTCGTCCTGGACATCTCCGGCTCCATGGCCGAGCCGGTCCCCGGCACCGGCCGCAACCGCATGCAGCTGGCCAAGGACGCCGCCCGCGAGGCCGTCCAGCTCTTCGACGGCGACGTCGACGCCGGCCTGTGGGTGTTCTCCACCCGGCAGAACGGCCAGCAGGACTACAAGCAGCTCATCCCGATCGGCCGGGTCGCCGACCAGCTCAACGGCAAACCCCGCCGCGACCAGCTGGTCGCGGCCATCGACAAGCTCGCTCCCGTCGGCGACACCGGCCTGTACGACACTGCGGCCGCCGCCCAGCAGGCCGTCGTCGACGCGTACAAACCCGGCGCCACGAACCTCGTCGTCCTCATGACCGACGGCAAGAACGACGACCCGACCGGCGGCCTCACCCTGGACCAGCTGCGGCCCAAGCTGGAGGCGAACGCCACCAGCGACAAACGGGTCCCGATCGTGACCGTCGGCTACGGCAACGACGCCGACTTCGCGTCGCTGCAGGAGATCTCCCGCGTCAGCGGCGGCGCCCTGTACACGTCGAAGACCGCGTTCGACATCAACGAGGTCCTGCTCACCGCCATCTTCGGCAAGATCTGACCACGGTCGTCCCCCGCCCCCGGCGCGTCACGGCCCGGGGGCGAGGACGCAGAACGCGTTGCCCTCAGGGTCCGCCAGGACGGTCCACGAGACGTCGGGGCCCTGACCGACGTCGACGAGCGTCGCACCTCGCTCCCGCAGCCTCGCGACCTGTGCCGCCTGGTCGCCGCCATGGGACGGGACCACGTCGAGATGCGCCCGGTGCCGGGTCGTGCGCAGGTGCGGGGTGCGGACGAACTCCAGACCCGGCCCTCCTGCGGCGCGCAGCACAGTGTGGCCGCCGGACGCCTCGTGCACGGTCCAGTCCAGTGCCTCGCCCCAGAACCGGGCCATGGCTTGCGGATCGGCGCAGTCGACGACCACGGCGGCGATCGGCCCGCCGTCCCACTCCTGGGGCTCCCGGACACAGAACACGTTGCCCTCCGGGTCCGCAAGGACCGTGCCCTGCCCCTCCGCGGGCGTCGCGCCGAGCTCCCGCAGACTCGTGACCAGCTCCGCGTGATGCGCCCTCGACGTCGTGGCGAGCTCGAGGTGCGCGCGGGCCTCGACGGTTGCCGGGTCCGGGACGGCGATCACATCCACCACGACGGGCGCACCGGGCTCCGTCCAGACGAACCCCGCGGGTGCGGCGCTGGTCGCGCCGTGTCCCCCGCTCCTGGCGACCCACCCGAGCGCCGCCGCCCAGAACCGGCCCAGCGCCACGTCGTCCCGGGCCTTCAGATTCACCTGCACCACCCGCAGCCCCACACCGCCCACCCTACGGCGACCCACGCCGCTCAGGCGGTCAGGGCGGCCTTGATGGGCGCGGTCTTCGCGGCGGCCTCGGCGACCTCGGCGGCGGGGTCGCTGTCCCAGACGATGCCACCGCCGGCCCACACGTGGGCGAGGCCGTCGGCCACCGCGACGGTGCGGATCGTCAGGCCGAGGTCGACGTGCAGGCGACCGTCCGGCGTGTGGCCGATCCAGCCGGCGGCGCCCATGCTCGGGCCGCGGCCGACCGGCTCCAGGGCGCTGACGACGTCGACGGCGGCGAGTTTCGGGGCGCCCGTCACCGAGCCGCCCGGCCACACCGCGGCGAGGAGCTCCCGCAGGCCGACGCCGGGGGCGAGGTGGGCGCTGACCGTCGACTCGGCCTGCCACAGGCGGGACCAGCGGCGGATGGCGAAGAGGTCGTCGACGCGGACGGTGCCGGTGCGGGCGACGCGGCCGAGGTCGTTGCGTTCCAGGTCGACGATCATGATGTGTTCGGCGCGTTCCTTCGCCGATGCGAGGAGCTCGGCGCGGCCCTGGCCGGTGGCGGGGCGGGTACCCTTGATCGGGCGGGTCACGGCGCGGCCGTCGGACACCTCGACGAGGGTCTCCGGGGAGGCGCACGCCACCCACCACGCGCTGTCGGCGCCTTCCAGCACTCCCCCGTAGCGGGCGCCCGGCAGGGCGGCCACCCTGGCCAGAGCGGTGCGGGGGTCGCCGGTGAGCGGGGCGCTGGCGTGGCCGACGACATTGGCCTGGTAGACGTCGCCGCGGGCGATCGCCGCGCGGACCGCCTCGACCGCCGCGGCGTGTTCGGCGGTGGTCCAGCTCGGGGTCCACAGCCCCACCCGCGAGGGAGCCGGGTCTGCCGGTGAGGCGGGAAAGTCCTGCCCTGGGGCGGGCCGCCCCGGTCGTGCGGCGGGGTGGTCGCCAGGCCGTACACCGGGAGACGGCGAATGGGCGAAGACGACGGCGACGAGGTCGGGCACGGACGGGGCCGGGGACGCGACCGCCGACGGCGGCGCGAGCAGGATCGCGGCGCCACACACCGAGTCTGTCACCGTGCGTGATCGGGACAGATCGGAGACAGGAAGTCCCGCATCGATCAGGAACGCTGAGAGGATGGCCAGGGGGTCGCCCCCGTCGCGGGAATGCCACTCGATCCGGGAACGCTCCCATAGGTGCGGTCGACACGCCGGGGCCGACCCGGGAGGGTGGAGTTCCACCGACCCGGGCCGGCACCCGACGACCGGTCCTAATGTGCTCATACGAATGGCGGATTATCCCCAAGTTGTGCCGTGACGTGTTCGGAATCGTGTCGTTGGCCGTAGTAGCGTGCATCTCTGGTCATGTGAACAACCACACAGGCCTCAACTGAACCTCTCAATCGGAGACCCCCGATGCTCTGCCAGCACCAACCATCCTGTCCCGCAGCCGCCGATCTGGACCACGAAGCCGCCCGGATCCTGGCCGCACACCCCGAGCAGGGGTGGAGCCTCCTGTGCAACGGAGTGATCGTCTTCGAGGACACCGGCGAGCTTCTCCCGGACTGCAGCGTGATCGAACCGCACCGCGGACCGGCCATGCACGTCCTCGTCAAAGCCGCCTGATCGGTCACACTCCGTAACCAGTCACTCCTCAAAGGCGGAGGCCGGCGGGCACGAGCAGACCAGGTTCCGGTCGCCGTAGCTGTCGTCGATCCGCCGCACCGGTGGCCAGTATTTCGCCACCGTCACGCCGGCCGGGTAGGCCGCCACCGACCGAGGGTAGGCGTGCGACCACTCGTCGGCGGTGACCACCGCGGCGGTGTGCGGCGCGTTGCCGAGCGGGTTGTCCCCGGCCGGCCACACACCGGACGCCACCCGGTCGATCTCCTCACGGATCGCGATCATCGCGTCACAGAATCGGTCGAGCTCGGCCAGGTCCTCGCTCTCCGTCGGCTCGACCATCAGCGTCCCCGACACCGGGAACGACATGGTCGGCGCGTGGAAGCCGTAGTCGATGAGCCGCTTCGCGACGTCCGCGACGCTGACCCCGGTCGCCTTCGTGATCGTCCGCAGATCGAGGATGCACTCGTGCGCGACGAGGCCCTCGCTGCCGCTGTACAGCACGGGGTAGTGCCCCCGCAGCCGCGCCGCCACGTAGTTCGCCGCCAGGACCGCCGTCGCGGTCGCCTTCGCCAGGCCGTCGGGGCCCATCAGCCGCAGGTACGCCCACGGGATCGGCAGGATCCCCGCCGAACCCCACGGCGCCGCCGACACCGGCCCGACCGGGGCGCTGTCCGCCAGGATCGGGTGTGACGGCAGGAACGCCGCCAGGTGAGCGCGGACCGCGACCGGCCCGACGCCGGGGCCGCCGCCGCCGTGCGGGATGCAGAAGGTCTTGTGCAGGTTCAGGTGCGACACGTCCGCCCCGAACCGGCCCGGCTTCGCGTAGCCGAGCAGGGCGTTGAGGTTCGCGCCGTCGACATACACCTGGCCGCCGGCCTCGTGGACCTTGGCGCACAGGTCGGCGATGCCGGTCTCGTACACGCCGTGCGTGGACGGATACGTCACCATGATCGCGGCGAGGCGGTCCCGGTGCAGCTCGATCTTCGCCTCGAGGTCGCCGAGGTCGACGTTGCCCAGCTCGTCGCAGGCCACGACCGCGACCCGCAGGCCCGCCATGACGGCACTGGCGGCATTCGTCCCGTGGGCGCTGGACGGAATCAGGCACATGTCGCGTCCCGTGTCGCCCCGCGAGTGGTGATACGCCCGGATGGCCAGGAGACCCGCCAGCTCGCCCTGCGACCCCGCGTTCGGCTGCAGCGACACGGCGTCGTAGCCGGTCACCTCCGCCAGCCACCGCTCCAGGTCGTCGATCAGCTTCCGGTACCCCTGGGTCTGCGCCGCCGGCGCGAACGGGTGGACGTTGGCGAACTCGGGCCAGGTGATCGGCTCCATCTCGGCGGTCGCGTTGAGCTTCATCGTGCATGAGCCGAGCGGGATCATGCCCCGGTCCAGCGCGTAGTCCATGTCGGAGAGACGCTTGAGGTACCGCAGCATCGCCGTCTCCGACCGGTGCGTGCTGAACACCGGGTGGCTCAGGTAGTCACTCGCGCGCCGCAGCCGCCCGGGGACGGCGTCGGCGGTGTCCAGCGCCGTGACGTCGACGTGCGCCAGGCCGAACGCGGCGAGGACGTCACGCAGGTGCCCGAACGTGGTCGTCTCGTCGCACGCCATCCCGACCCGGTCGTCGTCCACCTGCCGTAGGTTGATCCCCCGCTCCGCGGCCTTCTCCGTGATCGCCCGCGCTCCGCCCGGCACCACGGCCGTCACCGTGTCGAAGAACGCCTCGTGCTCGACGGTGACACCGCCGGCGCGCAGGCCCGCGGCGAGCCGGACCGCCATGTCGTGGGTCCGCGACGCGATCTCCCGCAGCCCGTCGGGCCCGTGGTACACCGCGTACATGCTGGCCGTCACGGCGAGGAGGACCTGCGCGGTGCAGATGTTGCTGGTCGCCTTCTCCCGGCGGATGTGCTGCTCACGGGTCTGCAGGGCCAGCCGGTACGCCGGGGCGCCGTCCGCGTCCTTCGACACGCCGACGAGCCGGCCGGGCATGGTGCGCTCCAGGCCCTTGCGGACGGACATGTAGCCGGCGTGCGGCCCGCCGAAGCCCATCGGCACCCCGAACCGCTGCGCGCTGCCGACGGCGACGTCCGCCCCGAACGCTCCGGGCTCACGCAGCAGGCACAGGGCGAGCAGGTCGGCGGCGAAGGTGACGATCGCGCCCTTCTCGTGGGCCGCCGCCGTCAGCGCTTCGAGGTCCCGCACGGCGCCGGATGCTCCCGGGTACTGCAGGTGCAGGCCGAAGAACTCGTCCGGCAGCGGGTCCCCGTCGACGTCGACGGTCCGCACGGTGATGTTCAACGGCTCGGCGCGGGTCCGGATGACGGCGAGGGTCTGCGGGAGGACGTCCTTGTCGACGACGTACACGTCGGTCTTGACCTTCGACGAGCGCCTGGCCAGGGTCATCGCCTCGGCGGCCGCGGTCGCCTCGTCGAGCAGCGACGCGCCCGCGACCGGCAGGCCCGTCAGGTCGGTGATCACCGTCTGGAAGTTCAGCAGTGCCTCGAGGCGCCCCTGGCTGATCTCCGGCTGGTACGGCGTGTACGCCGTGTACCACGACGGGTCCTCGAGCACGTTGCGCACGATGACCGGCGGCGTGTGCGTGCCGTAGTAGCCCAGGCCGATCATGCTGACCAGGGTCCGGTTCGCCGCAGCGAGGGCGCGCAGCTCCCCCAGCACCTCGGCCTCGGACGCCGCCATCGGAAGGCCGAGCGGCTGGTGCCAGCGGATCGAGCCGGGGATCGCGGCGGTCATCAGCGCCTCGACGGACTCATACCCGACGGTCTTGAGCATCTCGGACTGATCGTCCGGCGACGGTCCGATGTGCCGGCTGGCGAAACTGGTCATTGGCCACACTCTTTCGATCCGGGGTCGGGGAAACGCGTCCCTCCCCCTCTGTCGTGTGGCCTCCAGAGGTGCCAACCCGTCGCGGTCCTTCTGCCTGAGAGGTTCCGGGGAGGATTTGCCCCTTCGGCGTCGCCCTGAATTCAGACGATCTCTCCCGCGCGGGTATTGCCGGCGTCACCTAATCTACCGGTTCTTCGACCATGGTCACGCACCCGTGGTCGACGCCACAGCCGCTAGGGCATCCTAGGAAGCTAGGTGTATGGTTCAGGGGCGGCAGCGGGCGGAGTTGGCGTCGACCATCAGCAGGGAGCTGTCGACGGCCTCGAAGTCCTTGCCGGTCAGGGACTTGAGGGCGTTGAGCTGATCGTTGCTCCACTTGTCGTCCTGGGTCCCTGAGAAGAACCAGGGCGAGCCGTTGTCCGCAAGGATCGCGCCGTGCTGCTTGAGCGCCTGCGCGATCGCGCGGGCCTGGGGAGGAAACTTGGAGATGTCGACGGAGGCCTTCAGGCGGAAGCGGGCACCCATCGGGGGCAGCGCGGCGTCGGTCGACGACGACGCGGCGTGCCGGGCGGGCCAGATGTAGGCCTTCTTCGTGCGCGGCGCGGTGAAGCGGATCGCGTGGCCGACCTTGCCGGCGGCAGCCTCATCGGCGCGGGCCAGACCGGCGAGGATGGACAGACCCGCGGCGTCGGCGGAGGTCCAGCCGGCCTTGCGCAGGTCGTTGCGGCGCAGGTCGTAGACGGCGCCGGAGCCCGCCTTCCACGAGCCGTCCTGGTTCGGGTGCGCGTCGTAGAGCTCGTAGGCCTTGCAGGCCGCCGTGTCGTGGACGATGACATGCCGGTCCCCGTCGGCGTTCGCGCCGCCCTCGACGCGGGCGTTGCGCGGGATCGGGTAGGGGCCCTTGTCGCTCTCGTCGGCGTAGTCGAAGGTGACCTTGACGCCCGCCTGGCCGGCGCCGACGGTCGTGATCGGGATGCCGAAGGGCGCGCCGTCGATCAGGCCCGCGCCGAAGTCGGGGTGCGCGTGCGCGGACGCGCCGATGCTGGCCACCCACGCCGCCGAGTCACGGTGCACGGGCAGCTTCGACACATCAGCACGCCAGACGTTGTCGGCGGGGAAGACCGTGCAGGCGCCGCTCTGCGCCGACGCGGACTGGCTCGCGGACCCCAGGACGCCGGCCGCCTCCTGCGACCCGGCCGGCCCGACCGCCGAGGACGACGCCCCCGTCGCCGGGGCCGCCCTGCCGTCCTTCGACGAGCTGCAACCGGACACGCCCGCACTCACGGCGAACACGACAACGACGGCCAGCGCGGCATTGCGCCTCATGATCCTCCTCGGGTCGGCCCCCGATCCTCACGGACAAGCGCGCACGATACCCGGACCGGCTGTCCGCCGTGCCGCTCACCACCAACTCGCTCCGCCCTGTGCCACGCCGATGGACCGGACGCAGCAGGATGGCGTCCGATCGTCGGATGCGCCCCTCACCGGACATCCACCCTTCGCGTGTCCCCGTCCGGCCCGCCCCGCTCGCGAACCGGACGGCGCGGTTCCGGCGCCCACATCCACCGCTGCGGCGGACCTCACCTGCGGACGACGGCCAGGTCGTACGAGGAGGGGGTGACGTCCGGGAAGATGTTGGTCAGGGAGCCGACGCCGCAGCGGCGTTGCAGGAGCTCGCCGATGACGGAGCGGTAGTCGGTGGTCGAGGCGAGGTCCCCGGCCGTCAGCTTCGCCGGGGCGAGGCCGGGCCAGGTGCCGTGGACGCGGCCGCCGCGGACGTTGCCGCCGAGCAGGAGCATGGCGTTGCCGTTGCCGTGGTCGACGCCGCGGGAGCCGTTCTCCGCGACGCGGCGGCCGAACTCGCTGAGCGTGACCAGGGTGACGCGCTTGAAGGCGTCGCCCAGGTCGGCGGCGAACGCTTCCAGGGCGAGGGCGAGCTCGGTCAGGTGGTCGTGCATCCGCTGGCCCTTGGCGGGGCCGCCGAGCCCCTCGTGCATGTCCCAGTCGCCGAAGTCGACGGTCGCCGCCATCAGGCCGACGTTCGACTTCACCAGGCGGGCCACGTCGCACAGGGCCCGGCCGAGGGCGGTCGCCGGGTAGGTGGCGGCCGGCGTGTACCTGCCCAGTGCGGCGACCGTGCCGAGGGTGGCGTTGACGGCGCGGGCCGGGTCGGCCATGACCGCCGGGGCGCCGTCGAAGAGCTTGGCGATCGTCGCGGCCATCGGGGTCTTCACGTCGTTGCCGGACAGGGCGAACCCGTCGACGGACGACATCGACACGTCCGGGGACGGGCCGGCGAACGCCCGCGCCGGTGAGGTGGCGCCCATGGCGACGCCGGCGGTCGGCGAAACCGCGCCGGCGACGCCGAGCATCCGGTCGAGCCAGCCGGTGCGCACGGACGTGCCGGCGGCGGCGCGCTCCATCTCCTCCATCGCCTGGAAGTGGGAGCGGGACGGGTTGGGCTGGCCGACGGCGTGCACGGCGCCGAACGTGCCGGCGTTCCAGCGGGCCAGCAGCGGCGCGAACGCCGGGTGCAGGCCGAACATCCCGTCCCCGGCGATCACCGACGCCTTCGGCACCGCGATGGTCGGCCGGGCGGCGTAGTAGTCGGGGTCGCCGATCGGGACGACGGCGGACAGCCCGTCGAACCCTCCACGCAGCGACAGCACGACGATGGTGTCGCCGGTGTACGGGGTGCTGGCGAACGCCAGCCGGGTGGCGAGGCCCTCCCCCACCAGGCCGGTGAGCGCGGCGCCCGCACCGATGACGGCGGCGCGCCCCAGCAGGCCCCGGCGCGAGAGACCAGCGGTCGTAGCGTCCGTCGTGCAGCAAGCGTTCAACACGGTCACCTGGCCAGGAAGTAGGGCGAGTCGAGGATGAGGGCGATGAGGTGCGGCAGCCTGCCGGTGACGGCGGGGTCCTTCGCCTTCAGGGGACTTGTCGGCGTCTTGCCGAGGAAACTGAGCAGCGCGTCGCGGTGCGCCGGTTGCAGAGTGGTGCCGACGAGCCGGGTCGCCAGGGCGTCGACGAAGGCACCGTGCGTCGGCGGCAGCGCCGGCACCAGCGACGCGAGCATCGACGCGGGCCGGACCAGCTGCTTCGGGTACCACCCGGCGGCCAGGTTCAGGTGCGCGTTCCAGCGGATGAGCAGCCCGGAAGGCGCGGTCCAGGCGGCGGCGACGTCCGGGTACCCGTTCGGCGGCGCCCACCGCATCGGCGCGTGACCGGCGGCGACGAGATAGTTGTACAGGGCGCGGACGCCCTCGGTGCCGGTCGCCTCCGGCTGCAGGCCCAGGACGCGGACGGTGCCGATGAGGTCCTCGAACGGGGTGCGGACCTTCGCGCCCACGGACGCGGCGAACTCCGCCGACGTGAACAGCGCCCGCAGGACCGGGGCGATCGCCGACTTCTGCTGCACGTACACCTGCCGCAGCCGCTGGACGAGCGCGGCCGGTGGATCGTCGGAGACGAACCGGACGCAGAGTTTGCGGGCGACGCGCTCGGCGGTCGCGGGGTGCTGGGCGAGCATCTCGACGAACTGCAGCGCGGCCGTCTCGCCGCCGCCGGCGGTGGCGTTGTCGTGCCGCCAGCCGAGGATGGTGACAGCGCCGGTCGCGTGCTGCGTGGCGTCGAACTTGTACAGGCCCGTGGCCTTGTCGACGGTGAGGCCGGTGAGCAGGCGCGCGGCGTCCTTCACGTCCACCTCGGTGTAGATGAGGCCGACGGTGTGCAGCTCCATGAGCTCGCGGGCGTAGTTCTCGTTCGGCTTCGCCTTCGTGGAGCTGCGGTTGTCCAGGTAGGACAGCATCGCCGGGGAGGTGGCGCTCGCCTTGAGCAGGTCGGCGAACCGGCCGAGGGCGTGCGTGCGGATCAGCGCGTCGTAGGAGCCGCGACTGTCCCACACGTCGCTGGACGGGCAGGTGACGTTGAGGTGGTTCGACCACACGTCGACCATGACCTCGAGCAGCTGCCGCTTGCTCCACGCGGCGCGGGCGACGGCGGCGGAGCCGAGCTCCTGCATCGCGTCCCAGCCGCCGTTCTTCATCGTGCCGGCCTTCACCCTGGCCCGGAGGGCGCTGATGTCGAGGCCGATCAGCGGGAACCGGGCGAGCAGCTTCGTGCACGCGGCGTCGTCGATGCCCGCCGGGGCGAGCTGCCGGTCCAGCCAGGCGGCGGCGCCGAGCGAGCGCAGCTCGGCCTCGCCGTCGGGGGTCGGCCCGTAGGTGGCGCGGCGCAGCAGGTGCAGGACCGGGTCCTGAGGGGTGAAGACGGTCACGCCGTCCTACGTCGACACGCCTGCGGCCGGCCTGACGGAGGTGCCCGCCGCGCTCCTGCCCGGCAACCGCTCCGCACCGCGTCATTCATTCGGCCGTTCATCCCGGTGGGTCATTCGGTTCCGTTCATTCGGCGGCGGTACGGACGGCGGCGACGAACGCGGCGATCGACGGGTGCGCGCCGGTGCCGGCCCGGTAGGCGAACCTGGTCCGCCGTTTGGTGCCGAGGGGCGTCAGCACGACGCCGTCGACGACGGGGTGCCCTCCGCCCAGCAGCGGGCGCAGCGCGAGGGAGGGCACGACGGCGACGCCCTGACCGGCGGCGACGAGGGTCAGGACGGTGACGAAGTCGTCGGCGTGGTGCCGGGCGCGGGGCAGGAACCCGGCGGCCTCGCACGCGCGGATCGTCATCGTGTGGCACAGCGTGCCGGGCCCGGCGAGGATCCACGGCTCGTCGCGGCACTCCCGCAGCTCGAGGGGACGGGTCGCGGCGAGGTACATCGTCTCCTCGAGCAGCGGCGCGGTGTCCAGGGCCGGGTCGGGGACGATCGGGACGAGGTCGTAGTCGTGGACGAGCGCGACGTCGAGGGTGCCGTCGCGGAGGCGGGCCGGGACGAGCGCCGGGTCGAGCTCGTCGACGGTGAGGTCGAGCGCGGGGTGCTCGCCGGCGAGGGCGACGAGCGCGCCGGGCAGCAGGGTCCGCATCGCGGTCGGGAACGCACCGATGCGCAGCGGCCCGGACAGGCCGGTGCGGGTGGCGGCGAGCGCGGCGGTCGCGCGTTCGAGGGCGGCGAGGACGTCCTCCGCGTGCGCGGCGAGGACGGTGCCGGCGGCGGTGAGGGTGACGCCGCGGCCGGTGCGGGCGAGCAGCGCGGCGCCCGCCTCCCGCTCCAGGGCGGCGAGCTGCTGCGACACCGCGGACGGGGTGTAGTTGTGGGCGGCCGCGACGGCGGCGATGGTGCCCCGGTCGGCGAGGTCGCGCAGGAGGCGGAGCTTGCGGGCATCGAGCATCAGTGCATCTTATGCTCGCGTGTACGAACGTGAACTGGACCTTCCGCTCGGCGACCGCGACAGTGGACGCATGGAGCTTTCGGGGATCTTCGTGCCGCTCGTGACGCCCTTCGCCCGCGACGGGTCGGTGGCGTCGGACGCGCTGTCCGCGCTCGCCCGGCAGGTCCTCGACGAGGGCGCGGCGGGGCTGGTCGCCCTCGGCACGACCGGGGAGCCGGCGACGCTGACCGCGGCGGAGCAGGCCTCGGTGGTGTCGACGTGCCGGGAGGTCTGCGGGGCGTATGGGGCGCCGCTGCTGGTCGGGACGGGTGGCAGCTCCACGGCCGCGACGGTCGAGGCGGTGCGGCACGTCCGCGGGGATGCCGCGATGGTGGTCGTGCCGCCCTACACGCGGCCGGGCGCGGCGGGGGTCGTCGCGCACCTGGAGGCGGTCGCGGCCGCTTCGCTGGTGCCGGTGGTGGTGTATCACGTGCCGTACCGGACCGGGCAGGCCCTGGACGTCGGGTCGCTGCTGCGGATCGCCGCCATTGCGAACATCGTGGGGATGAAGCTGTCCGACGGGGCGGTCAGCGGTGACACGGTGGCGCTGCTCGGGGCGCTGCCGGCCAGGTTTGCGGTGCTCGGCGGGGACGACACGGTCATCGGGCCGCTGCTCGCCATCGGCGGGGCCGGCGGGATCCTCGCGTCGGCGCACGTGGCGACGGGCCGGTTCGTGGCCCTCGCCGAGGCGTGGCGGGACGGCGACGTCGCGCGGGCCAGGAAGCTCGGCGCGGGGCTCGCGGCGGTGTCGGCGGCGCTGTTCGCCGAGCCGAACCCGGCAGTCATCAAAGCCGTCCTGCACGCGACCGGACGGATCCCGACCCCGGACGTGCGGCTGCCGCTGCTGCCGGCGTCGGCTGCCGCGCTCGACGCGGCCCTGACCGCGATCGACGCCCTCCACGACCGTGCCTGGGCTGGCGGCTCGGCCGGGTGACGGGACCGGCGGGCGTCGATGCGCCGTAGCGGGGGCGATCACCCACCGATGTGGATGGCACGCATGCCCCACGTCAGCACATACCGGGCGGTTCGACCAGCTCGTCACGGTGGCACGTTCGGGGGATTCCGCTGCGCTGAGCAGGCCGTACCGTCGATGATGTCACCAAGCGTTAGCAACTGAGGGGGAACTCCCATGAGCGACTTCGACACCGGCGCCGACTACGGCCACGTCGAGGCTGGCCAGGAGCACGAGTCGCTGGACCAGCTCCACCAGGTCGAGGGTAGCGAGAACAGCTACGACTCGAACTTCGGCGTCTACGAGCAGGACCACGCCTCGGCCGAGCAGACGAGCTTCGACCAGGGCCACCACGTCGAGTACAGCAACCCGGACGGGACGCACTACGAGGAGTCGGACTTCACCTCGTACGACCACAGCGCCGCGGAATCCGACCACGTCTTCGCCGCCGAGGGCTCCGAGTCCTCGCACGCGTCGGAGTTCAGCCAGCTCGACGCCCTCCGGCACCAGCTGGACACGTCGTTCGCCTCCGCCACGGAGCTGCACACCGACGGTGGCGGCCAGCTCGGCGTCGCCTCCAACTAGGTCCTCCTCCGCACGTCCCGCCGGGGGGGGGGGGCCCCCCCCGAGTAC
>NZ_JBEXDG010000050.1:0-81795 GCF_040605635.1 Dactylosporangium sp. NPDC005555 | reverse complement strand
ATGCAGCAGTACCGCTTCATCCCACCGTCGAGCGTCCCGGACACCTTGATCGTGCCGTTGTTGACGGGCGCGTCACCGGACTTCGTCGGCCACGTGGTGCTCGGCGGGGGCGCCGACGGGGTGCGCGACGGCGTGGGCGACGCCGACGTCGGCGGCGTGTCCGACTCGGTCGGGCTCGGCCCGGCGGTGTCGGTGACCGTGACGTCGTCGAACGACGCGGACGCGTAGCCGGTCTGCACCCCGATCCGGCCGGTCGACGCGACGGAGCTCGTGCCGGAGCCGACGGTCGCGCCGTCGACCTTGCCGGTGATGCTGCTGCCGGAGACCGTGATGCCGAGGGTGTACCACGTGCCGGTGCTCACCGTGCGGCTCGCCGAGCCGAGGACGGTGACGGAGCCGCTGTTGACGACCTGCAGCTGCACGCTGTTGCCGGGCAGCAGCGCCAGGCGGTAGAACGTCGTGGAGCTCTTGCCGCGGGCGAGGAGCCCGGCGAAGCCGTTGGACGCCAGGGACAGCGGCTTCACGCGGGCGGTGACGGTGTAGTTCGTCCACGACGTGCTGCCGGCGAAGTTGCGGGCGTTCTCGCTGCCCGCGTTGCTCTGCTGCATCGCGCCGTCGACGACGGACCACGTGCCGCCGGACTTGGACCAGTCGTTGGTGTTTCCGTCGGAGAACGTGTCGCTGAACAGGGTCGCCGCGAACGCGACCTGGGTGCTGATCGCGGCGACGGCGGTGAAGGCGGCGACGCCGGCGGCCAGGATCGGCCATCGGTAGCGCCTGAGACGGGGTGTTGCCATGCGAGGCCTCCGGGAGGAGATGGTGGGGGCGCCGCGTGCATGGGGTGTTCGGCTCGTGCGGGCGGACTGGGCGGGTCAGCCGATGCGCGCTTCAGGAAAGCGCATTCCTATGGACAACGTAGACCGATGCCTATGCCTGGTCAAGCTTGCCGAGGTGCATCCAGGTGAAGACCAGGGGGACGTCGCCGTCGCTGACGAGGTGGTGGTCCTCGCCGGGCGGGATGATGAGCAGGTCGCCGGCCCGGAAGCGGGAAACCTGGGCACCCTCGCTCTCCAGGTAGCCGCTGCCCTGCACGATCGTGAAAATTTCGGGGACGTCGTGGGTGTGGCGGCCGGGTTCGTCGTGGGTGCGGTGGCCCGGGTCGTCGTAGCGGCTGATGCCGCCGCGGATGACGGGGCCCCAGCCGGTGCCGAGCGCGGCGAGGGTGGCGGGGGTCCCGCCGTCGGGCAGGTCGGCGACGGTCAGTTTGCGCATGGCAGGTCTCCTACTTCGCTGAGCAGCGCGTGCCGGGCGGCGGCGGTCCGCACGAGACCGGCGATGCCGGGCAGGGCGATGCCGTCGTCGTGGGCCACGCCGGTGAGCGGCACGGGGTCGGGCGCCGCCATGATCTCGGCGGCGAGGGCGGTGAAGGGCAGGGTCCGGGACAGCGGCGCCACCAGCGGGTCGCCGGAGAGCAGGTTCTCCAGCAGGCTCACCCGCCCCGGCAGGACGACCCCGTCGAGACGGTCCTGCGGGTACACGACGTGGGCGCTGCCACGGGTGCCGGTGACGGTGATGTCCCCGGCGATGAACTCCGTCGAGGCGAGGGTCACGGCGACGGTGACGACCGGGCCGCTGGACGGGGTCAGGCGCAGTGCGGCGGTGTCGTCGACCTCGATGTCCCTGCTGCGGAAGCGTTCCAGCTCCAGGGTCCACGGTGGACGGACGGCGCCGATGGCGAGGGCCTGCATGAGCGCGTGCGCGAACGGGTTGACGAGGGCCCCGTCGGCGGCGCGCCGCCCCGACCACGGCGCCCGGGTCCAGTACGACGACGGCCGCCACCACGCGCCCGCCACCGCGATGTGCGTCAGCGGCCCCAGCTCCAGCGCCGCGAGGGCGGGCAGGGTCGGCGACCCGAGGGCCTGGAAGCCGACCTGGCAGCGCCGGCCGGTCGCGGCGAGCGCCTCGGTCAGCCGGGCGTGCGCGTCGAGGTCCAGGACCGGGGGTTTCTCCAGGAGCAGGTCCGCGCCGGCGTGCACGGCGTCGAGGGCGATCGGCAGGTGCGTGTGCGGCGGGGTGCAGATGACGACGACGTCCGGCTTGTGCTCGGCGAGGAGCCGCCGGTGGTCGGCGTACACGGGCACGGTCTCGCCGGGCAGGTCCTGGATGTCGCCGAGGGCGACGAGCCTGACCCGGTCGCCGAGGTCCGCGATGTTCTGCCGGTGCCGGCGCCCGTGCCCCGAGGCGCCGATCAGCGCGATCGTGGGGGTGGACGCGGTGGTCACAGCGCCGCCAGGGTGGCGGCGGCGCCGTGCCGCTCCAGGTCGCGCAGCCACCGGTCGACCTCGGCGCGCAGCGGCGCGTCGTCGGCGAGCTCCGGCGACAGCAGGCCGAGCACCTGCGAAGGCGGGCAGCCGCGCAGTTCCGCGGCGCGGGGGTCGTCCAGCGGCAGCGCGCTGCCG
Organism: Dactylosporangium sp. NPDC005555; assembly: GCF_040605635.1. Taxonomy (NCBI): domain Bacteria; kingdom Bacillati; phylum Actinomycetota; class Actinomycetes; order Micromonosporales; family Micromonosporaceae; genus Dactylosporangium; species Dactylosporangium sp. NPDC005555. The sequence continues at coordinate 79,336 of NZ_JBEXDG010000050.1, read as the reverse complement.
TCGTCGGCGCGGCCGCCCACGAACCGGATCCACGCGGCCAGCACCAGGGCGGCGTAGCCGGGCACCGCGCCCGCGGCGCGCCGGTCGGCGACGGTGCCGAGCAGCCGCTGCGGGAGCTTCTGGCTGCCGTCCCCGGCGACCTGCAGCGTGCGGTAGCGCAGCGCGCTGTTGGCGAACCGGTGCAGCACCTGCTCGCCGTAGGGGATGACGGGCAGTTCGGTGAGGGTCGGCGCGATGTCGGACGCGATGAACCGCTCCATGGTCGCGCGGTAGCCGGGCAGCGCGAGGGCGGCGTCGATGGTGGGCGCGCCGGCGAGCGCCCCGAGGTACGCGAGCGCGGAGTGCACGCCGTTGAGCATCCGCAGCTTGCGCAGCTCGTAGGGGGCGGTGTCGGCGGTGAACTCGACCCCGGCGAGGTCCCACGCGGGCCGCCCGCCGGGGAAGTCGTCCTGCACGACCCACTCGCGGAACGGCTCCCCGGCGACGGCGGCCTCGTCGCGGGCGCCGATCAGCGACTCGACCCGGTCGAGGGTGGCGGGTGTCGTGGCGGGCACGATCCGGTCGACCATGGTGCCGGGGAAGCTCAGCAGCGCCATGACGTCCGGGTCCTGCAGCGCGTCGCCGACGAGGCCGCGCAGCAGTTCGCCGTTGCCGTTGAGGTTGTCGCAGCTGACCAGCGCCAAGGGCGTCTCGCGCAGCCGCAGGCCCCGCACGATCAGGTCGAGGACCGCGGAGCCGGGCGCGTACGCCTTCTCGGTGACGGTGAGCGTGACGACCTTGATCGCCGGGTCGGCGAGCCGCCGCAGCACCGCACCGGGTTCGGACGCGGCGTGCAGGACGCTGTCGAACGCGCCGACGACCCGGGCGGTGGCGTCAGGACCGTCGACGGTGAGCACGCTGTACAGCATGTCCTGCCGCACCAGCGCGTCGAGGACGTCGCGCGAGCTGGGGGCGACGCCGACGATCCCCCAGTCGCCGCCGCCCGCGGCGATCGCCTCCTCGGTGTAGACCGCCTGGTGCGCCCGGTGGAACGCGCCGAGGCCGAAGTGCAGCACCCCGGCGCCCACGTCGCCGGGCCGGACCAGCGGCTCCACCTTCAGGGGCTCGGACCGGCTCAGGCGCGCCATGCCGGACCGTCCGGGAAGGAGAACTCGGCGATCGACGAGGGGCGCAGCTCGACGCTGTAGCCGGGCCGCGTCGGCAGCCGGTAGCGGCCGCCCTCGACGGTGACCGGGTCGGTGAAGTGCTCGTGCAGGTGGTCGACGTACTCCACCATCCGGCCGTCCATGCTGCCGGTGATGCGCAGGTAGTCGAAGAACGCCAGGTGCTGCACGTACTCGCAGAGGCCGACGCCGCCGGCGTGCGGGCAGACCGGCACCCCGAACTTCGCGGCCATGAGCAGCTCGGCGAGGACCTCGCCGACGCCGGCGACCCGGCACGCGTCGATCTGCATGACGCGGATCGCGTCGGCCTGCAGCAGCTGCTTGAAGATGACCCGGTTCGCGGCGACCTCACCGGTCGCGACCCGGCACCGGCCGCCGGTGATCCCGTCGAGGGCCCGCTGGATGCGGGCGTGGCCGAGGACGTCGTCGGCGTGGGTGGGCTCCTCCATCCAGTACGGGTCGACCTCGGCGAGGCGGCCCAGGTTGGCGATGGCCTCGTCGACGTCCCACACCTGGTTGGCGTCGAGCATGAGCAGCGCGTCGGGGCCGATCTCGGACCGGATGATGCGGGCGCGCCGCACGTCGTCGTCGATGGCGCCGCCGACCTTCATCTTCACCGCGGTCCAGCCGTCGGCGACGGCCTGCCTGGTGAGCGCCCGGACCTTGTCGTCGGGGTAGCCGAGCCAGCCGACGGAGGTGGTGTACGAGGGAAGGCCGGCGGTGCGTGCGTGGGCGAGGCGTTCCTCGTACACCGGCAACCCCTTGTCGAGGATGGCGGCGGCCTCGTCGCGCGTGAGGGCGTCGGTGATGTGCCGGAAGTCCACCGCCGCCAGGAGGTCCGCCGTCGGCAGCTCGGCCAGCAGCTGCCACATGGGTTTGCCGGCGCGGCGGGCGCGCAGGTCCCACACGGCGTTGAGGACGGCGCCGGCGGCCATGGCGATGACGCCCTTCTCCGGCCCGAGCCAGCGCAGCTGCACGTCGGCGGTGAGCGTGCGGGCACCCTCGAAGGCGCACAGCTCCTCGACGGTGTGCCCGACGACGTGGTGCGCGAGGGCCTCGACGGCGGCGCAGGTGAGCTCGTTGCCGCGGCCGTTGGTGAACGTGAGGCCGGACCCGACGACGCCGTCGTCGCCGGTCAGCTCGACGTAGGTGGCGGAGTAGTCGCCGCGGTTGATCGCGTCGGACCCGTCACCCGCCGCGGCGGTGGGGAACCGGACGTCGTGGACGGCCAACCCGGTGATCATCGTGCTCCTTCGGCGATGCGAGATCCTGCGATGCGAGTTTCTGCGGTGCGCGTTGCGACGGTGCGAGGTTCGGCGATGCGCGTTGCTACGGTGCGCGCGTAGACGCGTTTGGGCAGGTGGTAGGCGAGGTCCGCGATGGTGTCGGCGGCCTCGTCGATGGGCAGGCGGTGCTCGGCGACGAGCCGCGCCAGGAACCCGGCGTCGACGCGGCGGGCGACGTCGTGCCGGACGGGGATGGAGCAGAACGCGCGGGTGTCGTCGACGAACCCGGCGGTGTTGGCGAAGCCGGCGGTCTCGGTGACGGTCTCGCGGAAGCGGCGCAGCCCTTCGGGGCTGTCCAGGAACCACCAGGGCGCGCCGAGGAACACCGCCGGGTAGCCGCCGGCGAGGGGTGCGAGCTCACGGGTGAACGCGGTCTCGTCGAGGGTGTACAGCACGACCCGGAAGCGGGGGTCGGTGCCGAACGCGTCGAGCAGCGGTTTCAGCGAGCGCACGTATTCCGTCGGCGAGGGGATGTCGCCGCCGACGTCGCGGCCGTGCCGGGCGAACAGGGTGGTGTTGTGGTTGCGCACGGCGCCCGGGTGCAGCTGCATGACCAGGCCGTCCTCGACGGACATCCTGGCGAACTCGACGAGCATGTGCGCCCGGAAGCGCTCCGCGTCGCGGCTGTCGGCCTTGCCGGTGAGGGCTTTGTTGAACAGCGCCGCCGCGTGCGCCGGGGACAGCGCGAGGGTCGCGGCGCTCGGGTGGCCGTGGTCGCTGGAGGTGGCGCCGGCGGCGATGAACGCCTGGCGGCGCTCCCGCAGCCGCTCCAGGAACTGCGGGAACGTGGTCACACCCAGCTGCTCGATCCGGTCCGTCCAACCGGGCCAGTCGAAGTCGACGACGTCGTCGGGGCGGAACGTGGTGATGACCCGCCCGCCGGGGCCGCCCCAGCCGTCGGCCTCGAGCTTGGCGTGCGCGGTCAGGTCCGACAGCGGCGACTCGGTGGTGGCGAGGACCTCGAGGTTGAACCGCTCGAACAGCGCCCGCGGGCGGAACGCGGGGTCGGCGAGGCGCTCGGACAGCAGGTCGTAGACGAGGTCGGCGGTGTCGACGCGCAGCGGCACGGTGACGCCGAAGACGTCGGCGAGGACCCGCTCGGTCCACAGCCGCGACGGGGTGCCGCGGAACAGGTGCCAGTTGGCGGCGAGGAGCCGCCAGATGGTGCGCCCGTCGGTCTGGGTGGGGCTGCCGTCCACGGTCGGCACGCCCAGCTCGTGCGGGGCGATGCCCTGGCTGGCGAGCATCCGGGTCACGTAGTGGTCGGGCACGACGATGAGCCTGGCCGGGTCGGGGAACGGCCGGTCGTCGGCGAGGATCGCCGGGTCGACGTGGCCGTGCGGGCTGATCAAGGGGAGGTCGCGAGCGTGCCGGTACAGCTCCCGCGCGATCTCCCGCACGCCGGGCTCGGCGGGCAGCAGCTGGTCTTCATGCATCTTGGGGAATCCTGACAGGTAGCCCGGAGGCGATGGACTCGTTGGCGGCAAGCCCGATCCGCAGCGCGCGGGCGCCGTCCTCGGCCTCCGCGGCGGCGACGCCGCTGGGCGGGCCGTCACCGAGCAGGTCGGCGAGCATGCGGGCGTCGCCGCCGCCGTGCCCCTCCCGCTCGTAGGGGATCGGGACCGTTTCCGGCTCGCTCCAATGTGGATGGACGCGCAAGGTGGCCCGGCCCGGCTCGTCGCCCTTGATGAGACCGGTGGCGCCGGCCGCGACGTGGTCGCTCTCGATCACTTCCAGCTCCAGGCGGCCCTTGCTGCCGTTGACCATCACCCGGTAGCCCTCCCAGGGGGCGTAGGCGGTCAGGTGGTAGGTCATGGTGGCGCCGCGGGCGTAGCGGACGAGGACGGCGAGGTCGTCCTCGATGGTGATGCCGGGAGCGAACACGTCCTGGTCGCGCCGGTATCCGTCGGTGGTGCCGGTGTACAGCGCGTCGCGGTGCGGGTCGGTCCCGAGGGCGAACCGCTCCCTGGGCGCGGCGGCGCCGGCCCCCTGCGCGCCGTAGTAGAAGAGCCGGCCCTGCGCGTAGACCTCGGCGGGGTCGTCGTCGAGCCACCAGTTGACCAGGTCGAAGTGGTGCCCCGACTTGTGCACGAGCAGGCCGCCGGAGTTGGCCTTGTCGCGGTGCCAGCGGCGGAAGTAGTCGGCGCCGTGCCGCACGTCGAGCAGCCACTCGAAGTGCACGGAGCCGACCTCGCCGACCGCACCGTCGGCGATCAGCCGCTTGAAAGTTTCATGCAGGGGGTTGTACCGGTAGTTGAAGGTGACCCTGACCCGGCGGCCGGTACGGCGCACCGCGTCGAGGATCCGGGCGCAGCGCGGCCCGTCGACGGTCATCGGCTTCTCGGTGAGCACGTCGCAGCCGGACTCGAGGGCTGCCACGATGTACTCGTCGTGGACCCGGTCGACGGTCGTGACGATCGCGACGTCGACCTTCTCCTCGTGCAGCATGCGGCGGAACTCGGTGGCGGGATAGGTGGGGACCGGCGCCGGCAGCCGTGCGTTGTGCACGGCCATGCGGTGCGGCTCCGGATCGGCGAGCGCGACGAGCGCGCAGGTGTCGCGATGCGGCCCGGTGAGTGCGCGCGTGAACATCTCGGCGCGCGACCCGGTGCCGACGATCGCGTAGCGGGTGGGCATGGGTTGTCGTTCCCTCGCTCCCTCGGGGACTGCAAAGGGTTGCAGCGACACCATGCTCCATCGCCGTCTTCCGGGTCAATACCCCTCGATTTTCCGCATCCAAGGACGTTGACATGACAGCAACCGTTTGCATTAATGGCTCCGTGCCCGCCACTATTCGAGATGTAGCCCGCGCCTCCGGCGTCCATGTCTCCACCGTGTCGCGCACGTTCTCAGCACCGCATCTGGTCAACCCCGACACCCGCAGCCGGGTGCTGTCCACCGCGGAGAGCCTCGGCTACCGGCCCAACCGTGCGGCCCGCGCGCTCATCACCGGGCGGACCCACAACATCGGCCTGATCGTCGCCGACATCGCCAACCCGTTCTTCCCGCCGCTGATCAAGGCGGCGGAGTCCCAGGCGAGGCAACGGGACTACCACCTGTTCGTCGCCGACACCAACGAGGACCCGGTCATGGAGGAGCAGCTCGTCCAGGCCCTCGCGAAACAGGTCGACGGCGTGCTGCTGTGCAGCCCGCGCATGAGCAACGACCTGATCGAGAAGCTGCGCCGCGAGGTGCCGCTCGTCGTGGTCAACCGGGCCGTCGACGGGCTCCCCGCGGTGGTCATGGACGTGGCGAACGGCGCGAAGGCCGCGATCGAGCACCTCGTCGGTCTCGGCCACACCCGCCTCGCCCTGCTCGGCGGGCCGCGGGGCTCGTGGACCAACCGGGAGATCCGGCGGTCCACGACGGCCGCGGCGAAGGCCGCCGGCGCCGACCTGACCGTGCTCGGACCGCACCACCCGACCGAGGCCGCCGGAGCCGCCGCGTGCGACGCCGTGCTGGCCACCGGAGCGACCGCCGTGCTGGCCTACAACGACCTCATGGCGATCGGACTGCTCGAAGCCCTCCACGACCGGGGCGTCAGCGTCCCGGCCGAGCTCAGCGTCGTCGGTATCGACGACATCTCGCTCAGCCGTCTGATCCGCCCCAAGCTGACCACGGTCTCCACCCCGACCGCGGCCGCCGGGCGGGCGGCCGTCGACATGCTCCTGCAGCACGACGACGAACGCCGCACGACCGCGACGGTGACGCTCCAGACGGAGCTCATCGTGCGCGACTCCACCGGGCCCAACCCACATTGATCCCGAGACTTCCACCGTCAGGGAGTGACACGCCATGTCCGGAACACCCCGCCGTAGACTTCTGGCAACCGCCCTCGCCGCAGTGCTGCTCGCTCCGCTCGCCGCCTGCGGCGACGACGGCGGCGAGGCACCAGCGGTCGACTCAACCAAGCCCGTCGAGCTGAGCATCTTCTGGTGGGGCGGCGACGCCCGGGCCAAGCTCACCGAAGAGGCCCTCGCGCTCTACACGAAGAAGCACCCCAACGTCACGTTCAAGAAGACGTGGCAGGCCAACCAGGGGTATTTCGACAAGCTCGCCACCCTCACCGCGGGCAACGACGCGCCGGACATCTTCCAGATCGACGACAACTTCCTCACCGAGTACGCGTCGCGCAACGTCACGCTCGACCTGACGTCGTACCAGAAGTCGGGCAAGCTCGACACGACGAAATTCCCCGAGAGCCTGTGGAAGTACGGCGTCGTGGACGGCAAGCTCGCCGGCGTCGCGTTCGGCGAGAACACGCAGGGCCTGGTGTACAACAAGACCAAGCTCGCCGCGGCGAACCAGCCGCTGCCGACCACCGGCATGACGTGGGAGGCGTTCATCAGCTGGGCCGAGGCGGCGACCACGGCCACGAAGGTCCCCGGCACGCAGGACCCGAGCGCGGACTACAAGGCGTTCTGGATCTGGCTGCGCCAGCAGAACAAGGACCTGTACAAGGACAAGGAGCTCGGCTTCACCGCGCAGGACGTGACCGCCTGGTTCGACCTGTGGAAGGGCGCCCGGGACAAGAAGGCGACCCCGACGGCCGACGTGATCCGCGAAGGCAACGCCACGGACATCACCAAGCAGCTCGTCGTGACCGGGAAAGCGCTTACCTCGTGGGTGTGGGTGAACCAGCTGCCCGAGCTGCAGAAGAACACCAAGGACGAGCTCGGGGTGGTGGCCTACCCGGGTGACCCGAAGGCGCAGTGGGCCCGTGCGGCGCTGTACTTCTCCGTGTACCGGGGCAGCGACAGGAAGGACGTGGCGGTCGACGTCATCAACTTCCTCGCCAACGACCCGGAGGTCGGCAAGGTCCTCGGCACCGACCGCGGCCTGCCGCCGAACCTGGACATCCGCGCCGCGGTGCAGAGCAGCGTCACCGACGCCGCCATGAAGACCTCCATCGATGTGGAGAACACGCTCGGCAAGACCTTCGGGCCGTCCCCGCAGGTCCCGCTCAAGGGGCACAGCACGCTGCGCTCCGAGCTCATCAAGGCCGCCGAGTCGGTGCAGGCCGGCAAGGCGACCCCCGCGCAGGCCGCCGAGGCCTTCATCACGGCCGCGAAGTCCGCGATCTCGAAGTGAGGCTCCGACAGTGGCGCTGACCACCGCGCCGGCACCCTTGCACAGAGCGACGAAGGGGCCCCGCGTCGAACCGCGGGGCCCCCGTCGCGAAGGGCTCGCCGGCTATCTCTTCCTCACCCCGTGGCTCATCGGGCTCGCCTCGATCACGGCGATCCCGATGCTCATGTCGCTGGTGCTGAGCTTCACCGACTACGACATCCTGTCGGACTGGTCCGAGCTCAACTGGGTCGGGTTCGACAACTACCGGCGCATGTTCACCGAAGACCCCACGTTCTGGCACGCCGTGCAGGTCACCGTCACGTTCGCGGTCGTCGCGACGCCGCTGAAGCTCGGCGCCGCGCTCGGCGTCGCGCTGCTGCTGAACAAGGCCATCCGCGGCGTCGGGCTCTACCGCAGCCTGTTCTACCTGCCGTCGCTGCTGGGCGGCAGCGTGGCCCTCGCGATCGTCTGGGTCTCGATGTTCAGCCGGGACGGCTCGTTCAACGAGATCCTGTCGGTGTTCGGCATCGCCGGGCCCGGCTGGGTCAACGACCCGGACTACGCGCTGGGCACCCTCATCCTGCTCGCGATCTGGCAGTTCGGCGCGCCGATGGTCATCTTCCTGGCCGGTCTCAAGCAGGTCCCGGTCGAGCTGTACGAGGCGGCTTCCGTCGACGGCGCGGGCGCGTTGCGCAAGTTCCGCTCGATCACGCTGCCGATCCTGTCCCCGGTCATCTTCTTCAACCTGGTGCTGGAGACGATCCACGGCTTCCAGGGCTTCACGTCGGCGTTCGTCATCAGCGGCGGCACCGGCGGGCCGGTCGACTCGACCCTGATGTACACGCTCTACCTGTACATCAAGGGCTTCACCGACTACGAGATGGGCTACGCCTCGGCCCTGGCCTGGGTGTTCCTGCTCGCCGTCGGCCTGCTCACCGTCGTGCTGTTCAGCACGGGACGCTTCTGGGTGCACTACGGGGATGAGCGATGAAGTCGATCCTGCGCACGGTGGTGATCCTCGCGCTGCTCGGGGTCATCCTCTATCCGCTGTTCTGGGTGCTCGGCAGCTCGTTCAAGAGCCAGCCGGAGATGCTCAGCAACGCCGGGGTCATCCCGGATGCCTTCACGCCCGGCAACTACCCGGACGGCTGGTCACACCTGGACACCTCGTTCGGCCGCTTCTTCCTCAACAGCACGATCGTGTCGCTGCTCGTCGTCATCGGCAACGGACTGTCGTGCCTGCTGGCCGCCTTCGCCTTCGCCCGGCTGCGCTTCCGCGGGCGGGCCGCCTGGTTCGCCATCATGGTCGGCACGCTGCTGCTGCCCGGGCACGTGCTCATCGTCCCGCAGTTCATCGTGTTCCGGCAGCTGGACCTGGTCGGCGGGGAGTTCCCGTACCTGCCGCTGATCCTGCCGCACTTCCTGGCCACCGAGGCGTTCTTCGTCTTCCTCATGGTCCAGTTCATGCGCGGCATCCCGCGCGAGCTCGACGAGGCGGCGAAGATCGACGGCTGCACCACGTTCGGCGTCTTCCGCAACGTGATCCTGCCGCTGAGCCGCCCGGCCCTGGTGACGACGGCGATCTTCTCCTTCATCTGGACGTGGAACGACTTCTTCCGGCAGCTGGTGTACGTGTCGGACCTGTCGAAGTACACGGTGCCGGTCGCGTTGCGGCTCTTCATCGACTCGCAGGGCCAGTCGGAGATCGGTCCGATGTTCGCCATGTCGGTGCTGTCGCTCCTGCCGGTGTTCCTGTTCTTCCTCGCCTTCCAGAAGATGCTCGTCGAGGGCATCAACACCTCCGGCCTGAAGGGGTGACCGCCGTGGCGCGCCGCGACTTCACCGAGACCGTCACGGTCGCCGCCGACCTCGCGCTCGTCGGCATCGCCGTCACCGTGTGCAGCCTGCCGGTGCTCACCGCCGGCGCGGCCGTGCACGCCGGCTCGGTGGCCGTGCGGGACATCGTCGACGGCTCCAAGGTCAGGGTCGCCGAGCTGCGGCGGGTGTTCCTGCGCTCGCTGCTGCCCGGCGCCGTCTGCACCGTCGCGGCCGCCACGCTCGGGTGGCTCCTGCTGTTCAATCTCGGCGCCGTCGCCTCCGGCCGGGTCCCGGGCGGGTTGCCCGTGCTCGTCGGCACGGTCGCCGTAGCCGCCGCACTGCTCGCCGCCGGGGCACTCGGCGTCGTGCACCTGGCCCATCACCACTCGTGGCCCGGCGCGCTGCGCTGGGCGGCGGGCACGGTGTGGCGGCAACCGCTCACGGCGGCGATGGTGGCCGGGGTGTCATCCATCGCCGCCGTGATCGGCGCGATGGTCCCCGTGACGGCGCCGCTGCTGGTCGGCTACCTGCTCTTCGCGTTCCACGTCCTGGCCGCCCGGCGCGCCCCGGTGCTGTCCGCGCTGTAACACGTCCTGGCAGCGCGCCGCGCCCCGGTGCTGTCGGCGCTGTGACGGGAAACGCCCGCCCCGCGAGATCTCGCGGGGCGGGCGTCGTCGTGCCGTGGATCAGAGGTGACCGGCCACCGCGGGCAGCAGGTCACGGAAGGTGCGGCCGGAGGCCTGCGTGCCGATCGCCGTCATCGTCCAGCCCTGCTGGTCGCGGGTCAGCTTGGCCATGATCTGCGCCGTGTGCGGGCCGGAGCCGCTGAGGTCGAAGCGGGCGAGCTCCGCGCCGTTGGTCTCGTCGACGAGGCGGCAGGACGCGTTCTCGATCTGGGCGAAGCTCTGCCCGGTGAACGAGTTGACCACAAACACCAGCGTGCGGACGTTGAGCGACAGCGCGGCCAGGTCGACGATGATGCTCTCGTCGTCGCCCTCGCCCGCACCGGTGGTGTTGTCGCCGGTGTGCTGCACGGCGCCGTCGGTGCTGCGCAGCTGGCGGAACCACACCTGGTCGACGAGCGCGTTGGCGCTGTCGAACAGCAGGCAGGACGCGTCCAGGTCGATCGACTGGGTCTTCATCCCGCCGAACAGGCCCTTCTTCTTCATCGCGTCCCACCCGAGGCCCATACGGACCCGGGTAAGGGTGCCGCCACCACCCTTGACGAGGGAGACGGACTGGCCCTTGCTCAAACTCACGCTCATATGTGTGCCTTCCGGTGTTCTGTCGACGACGCTGTCATTTGCGGCCGGCGGCCCAGCGCATACCCCAACCATAGGTCTCGTCGAGCAGGCGCTGGCCGCCGCGCACGTAGCGGACCTCGCGGCGCACGGACACGTCGGCGCCGTTGCCCTCGATCATCGCGATCGCGCACATCATGGCCGCCGGGTCCGGCTCGTCGAGGTGGATCTCCAGCTGGGGGCCGGCGACCGGGAACAGGGTCACCACGGCCTGCGCGGCCGCCCAGTTGGGAGTGCCTTCGTAGATGAACGCGAACACCAGGATGCGGCGGATGTTCGCCGCGTACCGCAGGTCGACGAAGAGGTTCTCGCCGCCGGTGCTGGTGCCGCTGCGATCGTCGCCGTCGAGGCGGCAGATCGGGTCGCGGCCCAGGGTGTGCACGTCCCGCAACGAGTCGCCGAGCGCCTGGACGACGCCCTTGGATCCGTCGCTGTACTCGTAGAGGCAACCGAGGTCGAGGTCGATGCCCTTGGGCTTGCGGCTGAACAGCCCGCCCTTGGCGGCGGGCTGCGCCCAGTTGAGGTTGACCCGGAGGATTCCGGCCGCACCGCCCTGCTTGGCGAGCGAGACGGCGGGCGCCGCCTTGGTCAGCGTGACCTTGGACAGCGACACCGGGTTGTTCGGGTTCGTCATCGCTCCTCCTGGCTTCTCGTGCGGTTACCGGATGGGGGAATTCTGGGTCACGGCCGGGCTGCGAGGCTCTCCTCGGCCTGCTCCCCGGCCGACTCAGCGGCGCCGTTGCGCCGGTTGAGCACCACCGAGGACAGGAACGCGGCGAGGATGAAGCCGACGCCGATGAGGCCCGTGATGACCTCGGGCACCTCGTACTTGATCCCGACGAGCAGGATCGCGGCGAGGGCGCCGATGGCCCAGTGCGCGCCGTGCTCGAGGAACACGTACTCGCTCAGGGTGCCCTTGCGGACCAGGTAGACCGTCAGCGACCGGATGTACATCGCACCGACGCCGAGACCGGCGGCGATGACGAAGATGTTCTGGCTGATCGCGAACGCGCCGATGACGCCGTCGAAGGAGAACGACGCGTCGAGGACCTCGAGGTAGAGGAACAGGAAGAACGCGGCCTTGCCGGCGACCTGGACGACGGCGTTCGGGCCGGACCGGCCCTTGTCGACGTCGCCGGCGTCGCCGTGGATACCGGCGTTCTTCTTCTCGTCCTCGTCCTCTTCCTCGTCGTCGCCGAGCCCGCCGGCGTTCTCGAAGAGTTCACCGAGGCTGTTGACCAGGATGTAGACGCCGATGCCGAGCACGCCGGAAACCATGACCGTGCCGACGTCCTTGGCGAGGGTCTCCGCCACGACGACGAGGATGGCCAGGGAGATCACGACGGACAGCTGGTCGAGCTTGCCGATCTTGGCGAGCGGCTTCTCCAGCCAGGTCAGCCAGGTGTGCTCGCGGGTCTCGAAGATGAAGTCGAGGAAGAGCACGAGCAGGAACATGCCACCGAAGGCGGCGATGCTCGGGTGCGCCTCGTGCAGCAGCGCGGCGTAGGTGCCGGGCTCGTCGACCGACCCGCCTTCGAGGGCGAGCCGGACGACGTCGACCGGGTTGAGCTGGGCGGTGATGCCGACCAGCAACAGCGGGAAGACCAGGCGCATACCGAACACCGCGATCAGCACGCCCACGGTGAGGAACAGCCTCTGCCACCACGGGTTCATCCGCCCGAGCACGGTGGCGTTGACCACGGCGTTGTCGAACGACACCGAGATCTCCAGCACGCACAGGATCGCGACGATCAGGAACGCGCTCGGCCCGCCGAGGAAGAAGGCGGCGATGAGTGTCGCGACGGTGACCGCCAGCGACCAGCCGAATGTCTTCAGGAACATCTGTCACACCGTTTCGGGCTCATCAGGGATGTTGCGGTGCGCCGACCTTACTATCCGACGTTCACACCGAAGTCCCCGGCGATGCCACGCAGGCCGGATGCGTATCCCTGACCGACCGCGCGGAACTTCCATTCGGCTCCGTTGCGGTACAATTCGCCGAACACCATCGCGGTCTCGGTGGAGGCGTCCTCGCTCAGATCGTACCGCGCGAGCTCGACGTCGTCGGCGCTGTTGAAGACGCGGATGAAGGCGTTGCGGACCTGGCCGAAGGACTGCGAGCGGGTCTCGGCGTCGTAGATGGACACCGGGAAGACGATCTTGTCGACCTCGGCCGGCAGGCCGGCCAGGTTGACCTTGATCTGCTCGTCGTCGCCGCCACCCTCACCGGTGAGGCTGTCACCCGTGTGCTGGATGTGACCGTCCGGGGTGGCGAGGTTGCCGTAGAAGACGAAGTGCTTGTCGGAGAAGACCCGGCCGTCGGCGCCCGTGGCGATCGCCGAGGCGTCGAGGTCGAACTCCGTGCCGGTCGTCGTGCGGACATCCCAACCGAGGCCGACGGTCACCGCCGTCAGACCGGCGGGACCCGCCTGCTTGGTCAGTGAGACGTTGCCACCTTTGGTCAGGCTGATGCCCATACCGATCTCCAGTCATTCGATGGTTTTTTACCTACGAACCCCCGGCGTCAGGCGGCGCCGACGGCTGATCATGATGGTGCCCGCCCGAGAGTAGCGTCCGGCCGCCAGAGTGGGCCGCAGTTCACCGTTCGTGCGGGCGCGTCCCCTTGAAGCGTTGGGGTAGGCTCCGGCTTGTTCGATCAATGTTCGACAGTAGCCGGAAGCGCGTTAGCTTTGAAGGCGGCTCCGGTGTCGTCGATCAGCCGGATGAATATATCCGACATGCCGATCGGGCACAGTTGACGACAACGACGAGAGCGCGAGGAGAGTTCCATGTCCGTGACCCTCACCAAGGGCGGCAATGTCTCGCTCACCAAGCAGGCGCCGAACCTGCGCGCGGTGATGATCGGCCTCGGCTGGGACGAGCGGGCCACCTCCGGCGCCGAGTTCGACCTCGACGCGAGCGCCCTCATGCTCGGCGACAGCGGCAAGATCCTGTCCGACCAGCACTTCGTCTTCTTCAACAACCTGAAGAGCCCCGAGGGCTCGGTCGAGCACACCGGCGACAACCTGACCGGTGGCGGCGACGGTGACGACGAGAAGATCCTGGTGCAGCTGGGCCAGGTGCCCGCCGAGTGCGCCCGGATCGTGTTCCCGGTCTCCATCTACGAGGCGTCTCAGCGCGGCCAGTCCTTCGGCCAGGTGCGCAACGCCTTCATCCGGGTGGTCAACCAGGACGGCGGCGCCGAGCTCACCCGCTACGACCTGACCGAGGACGCGTCGTCGGAGACCGCGATGATCTTCGGGGAGCTGTACCGGCACAACGGCGAGTGGAAGTTCCGCGCGGTCGGCCAGGGGTATGCCTCCGGTCTGGCCGGGATCGCGCGCGACTTCGGCGTCAACGTCGGCTGACCCCGCCGGCTGATCAGAAAGGGCCAGGAATGTCCGAACTCGATCTCGGTGGCGCCCCCCAGCAGGGCGCGCTCGTGCTGACCCCGCCCGCCCCGGTCGTGGTCGTGGAGCCGCAGCAGGCGGCCGGCGCGGTGCCCCTGCAGACGGAGAAGCAGGTCGAGCTGCGCAAGAAGGCCGCCGCCTTCGTCGAGGAGCTCGCCGCGATCGACACCAACTCGCCGGCCTTCCAGCAGAAGGTCACGTCGATCACGACGATGGGCGAGCAGGACATGCGCGCGGCGGCCGGGATGTCCAACCGCATGTTGGAGCGTCCCGCCGCCGCTCTGGGCCGGGGTCGCGGCCGCGGCGCCGACGACGCCCAGACGAGGGTGTCCAACACGCTCGTCGACCTGCGCACGACGATCACCGACCTGGACCCCAACCGGGCCGACCTGACCGGCGTGCAGAAGGTCCTGAAGTGGCTGCCCGGCGGCGACAGGATCGACCGCTACTTCGCGAAGTACAAGTCGGCGCAGTCGCACCTCAACGCGATCATCGTCTCCCTGGACTCCGGGCAGAACGACCTGCGCAAGGACAACGCGGCCATCGAGACCGAAAAGGTCAACATGTGGACCACGATGGGCCGGCTCGCGGAGTACAACGAACTCGCCGCCGCCCTCGACGCCGCGATCGAGGCGAAGGTCCACGCCCTGGAGGCCTCCGGTCAGACCGAGGCCGCCGCGACGCTGCGCTCCGACGCGCTGTTCCCGGTCCGGCAGCGCCGGCAGGACATCATGACGCAGATGGCCGTCAACGTGCAGGGCTACATGGCCCTCGACCTGGTCCGCCGCAACAACCTGGAGCTCATCCGGGGCGTCGACCGCGCGCAGACGACGACCATCGCCGCGCTGCGGATCGCGGTCATCGTGTCGCAGGCCCTGGCCCGGCAGAAGCTGGTCCTGGACCAGATCACCCAGCTCAACACGGTCACGTCGAACCTGATCGAGGCCACGTCCCAGCAGCTGAAGACGCAGGGCGCGGCGATCAACCAGCAGGCCGCGGAGTCGACGATCGACATCAACAAGCTCCAGGCGGCGTTCGACAACGTCTTCGCCACCATGGACGCGGTCGACACGTTCCGCGCGCAGGCGGTCGAGTCGATGGCCCAGACGGTCCAGGCCCTCGAGGGCCAGATCCAGCGGGCGGCGCCGTATCTGGAGCGCACGCGGCGCGGCGAGCAGACCGGCTGAGCCGCACGTGCGCTGGTTACGATGGTGGGGGGAGGCCGACGACGAGCCGGCCCCCACCCCCGAGCCCGCGGCCGGCCCCGACGCCGCGGGCGACCCCGAGCAGATCCGCCGCCGGATCACCGACGCCGAGCAGTTCGTCAACCAGCAGGCGGCCCGCCTCCCCGCGGCGGCCGCGGTGAAGGCCCGCTGGCTCACCGACACGCTCCGGGAGATCCTGGACACGTCGGCGAACCGGTCGCTCGACATCCACGCCGTGCTGCTGGTCCGCAACAGCGTCGACGACTTCCTGCCGACCACTCTTCGCAGCTTTCTGAACCTGGAGGCGTCGATGCGCGACCGGCCCGCCGCGGTCCCCGAACTGCTGGAGCAGCTCGACCTGCTGCAGGAGGCCGCGTCCAACATCCTGGTCGCCGTGCGCGGCCAGGACAGCGACGCCCTCGTCACCCAGGGCAACTTCCTGCGGACCAAGTTCTCCGGCTCCGACCTGGACCTGCCGTGAGCGCCACCAAAGAGATGAAGCGCGGGGCGAACGTCACCCTCACGCGGGAGATCCCGGACCTGCGGGGCGTGGTGCTCGGCGTGCAGTTCAGCGCCGGGCTGGAGCGGGTCCTCACCGACAACATCGTCGTGGCCGCGATCCTGTGCCGCGGCGACGGCGACGCCGTGTCCGACCGGCACTTCGTGTACTTCAACCAGCTCTCCTCGCCGGACCTGTCGGTGCAGCAGCTGCAGGAGGTCGTCGGCGAGGACCACGACCAGATCGAGGTCGACCTCTCGGCGGCGCCGGCGGAGGTGACGCGGATCGTCGTGGTCATGTACGTCAACGAGGGCAACGCCGTGCGCCGCACCCTCGGCCGGCTGAAGTCGTGCGTCATCAGGGTCCTCAACCTCGACGGCAACGCCGAGCTGATCCGGTCGGAGAACCTGGCGCCGACGCTGGACGCGGAGACGGGACTGGCGCTCGGCGAGCTGTACCGGCACAGCGGCGGCTGGAAGTTCAAGGTCCTCGGCGACGGCTACGCCAACGGGATCACCGCCCTCGCGGCGGACTACGGGATCCGGTTGTGACCGGCTCGGAAGACCTGTCCTGGCTGCGGCACCGTGCACCGGTCCGCCCCGCCGCCGCCGACGACCTGTCCTGGATCCGCCACCGCCGCCTGCCCGCGGCGGCCGCCGCCACCCGGACCGCGCCCGCCGCCCCCGCGGCCCGGCCGGCTCAGACCGCCCCTGCCGCGCCGGCCACGCCTGCCACTCAGACGGCCCGGCCCGCGCCCGCCGCCCCGGTCGCGCCGGCGACCTCGCTGGACCTGCCGGCGCCCGGCACTCCGCCCGCGCCGGCCGGCACCCCGCTCGACCTGTCCGGCGGGGGCAGCACGTCCCTCGACCTGTCCGACAGCGCGCCGCCGGCGCCGGTCAGCTCGTCCCTGGACCTGTCGGAGAGCGCGCCGCCCCCACCGGCCGGTGCGCACGGGGGCACGTCGCTCGACCTGTCGCCCGGTGCGCCGGCACCGCCCGCCCCGCACGGGGGGACCTCACTCGATCTGGGTGGCGGGCCGACGCCACCGCCGGCGCAGGGTGGCGGCAGCACGTCGCTGGACCTGTTCGGTGAGCCCGCTCCCCCGCCACGCACCCCCGCGCCGGCCACACCCGCGGCGTCGGCACCCGCGGCGGCCCGGGCGTTCACGCCGCCGCGGACGCATGCGTCGGCGCCGACCGTCCTCGGGCCGCGGCACCCGTCGGTCGTGCTGACCCGCCTGCAGTCGGGCATCGGCGCGCTCACGTTCGAGGCCGCCTGGTCGCCGGACGAGGGGTTCGCGCTCGGGTGTGCGTATCAGCTGGACTCCGGGGCGTCGTCGGTGCTGCGCCCCGGCGAGACCTACGGCCCCCTCGCCATGGACCGCCGGGCCGGGCACCAGCGGCTGAGCCTCGACCTGCTGCACGGCAGGCACCTGCGGCGGCTCATCATCTTCGGCACCCCGACCGTGGATCCCGGCCCGTACTGGGCGGGCACCCTGCTCATCAGCACCCACGGGCACGCCCGCATCGAGGTGCCGGTCCAGCCGCCGCCGCCCGGTCCGACGGTGCTGCTGTCGCTGTACAACGTCGACGGCGAGATCGTCCTGCGCGCCGAGGCCCAGACGGTGCAGGGCCGCAGCCGCGACGCGTGCCTCGCCTTCGGCTACGACCGCATCGCCTGGCGCGACGCCGACACCGCCATTCCACCCGCGGCCTGAGCCGCCGCCGGAGCCCACCGCCGGAGCAGCGCAGCACCTGAATCCCGCCGTTGAGCACCCCGTTCGAGCAGCGCGGCGCCTGAACCCGCCGTTCGAGCAGCCCGACGCCTGAACCCGCCGTTCGATCAGCGCGCCGTTCGAGCAGCGCCGCGCCTGAGCAGCCCCCGTTCGAGCGGCCCGCCGTTCGAGCAGCGCGGCGCCTGAGCAGGCCGACGTCTAAACCCGCCGTTCGAGCAGCCCGCCGTTGAGCAGCGCGGCGCCGCGGCGGGCCCGGTAGGACGCGGCCTTGACCCGGTTGCCGCACTCCTCCATGCCGCACCAGGTGCGGTTTCCCGCCCTGGAGCGGTCCACGAACAGCCGTGTGCACTCCTCGAGAGCGCACTCGCGCACCACGACCGTGCCGAGCGTGCCCAGGAGCTGCACCGCGGCGACGGCGACGGCGGCGCCGATCGACGCGGCGGGTGCTCCGGGCGCGCCCGCGCGGCGGATGCCGTCCGCGGTGAGGGTCACCCGGGGCAGCGGCGCCTCGCCCGCCGCGTTCAGCGCGCGCAGGTCCTCCGCCGGCCACGGCTGCCCTGCGAGCCCTGCCGTCACCAGACGATAGACCGTCTCCCGCAGCGCCACCAGCTCCACGAGGTCCACTGTGGACAGTCGAGGGGCGGACGTCAGCAGGCCCGCCTCGACGGCCCACCGGGCCGCGTCGGCGGGGGCGGCGAGGAGCTCCTCCGGCGGCGTGCCGCGGCGCCACTTCAGCGTCCCGGCGAAGTCGAGGGCCAGGTCACCGCTCACGAACACGAACGTCACGTCACCACCTTGACAGGTGACGCGGCCTCGGCGCAAGGTTGGCGTCACCGGTCAAGCAGGTGACGCGAGAGGGCGGGGCATGATCAGCGCCGAGGAGTACCTGTACTACACGGACCGCGCCCTGGACGGCATGGTGCGCATCGTCAGCGAGCTCGGCGACGAGCGGGCGGCCCGGCGGCCGCTGCCGGGTGCCAATTCGCCGTTCGCGCTGCTCACGCACTGTCTCGGTGTCGTCGAGTTCTGGGCCGGCACCCTCGTCGCGGGCCGCCCGTCGCACCGCGACCGCGACGCCGAGTTCACCGCCGAGGGCCGGGTCGAGGACTTGCTCCAGAGGGTCGCCGCGGTGCGGACCCAGTTCGCCGAGGACGTGCGCAGGGCCATCCCCGGCGACCCGCCGCGCGGCACCCCACCGGCCGGTTACCAGGGCCCCGGCCGGATCGAGACCCAGGGCGCCGCCCTCCAGCACGTCTTCGAGGAGCTTGCCCAGCACCACGGCCAGATGGAGATCCTCCGCGACTGCATCGCCCCGAAACGCGGCGACGACACGCGACGGTTGCGAACGGGGCACGGCGTCAAGTGGGGATCCACGAAGCCGGGCACCATCGCCGCGTGGGTCGCCGACATGGACCTCGGCGTCGCCCCCGCGATCCGCGACCACCTCCTCGACCTCGTGCACCGCGAGGACTTCGGCTACCCGTTCTGGCGTGGCGAGGACCCGGTCGTCGCCGCGTTCGAGGACTGGATGCGGCAGCGGCACGGCTGGGACCCCACGCCCGGCCGGACCCGGGTCTTCACCGACATCCTGCAGATCCTGCAGGTGATGGTCGAGCACACGACCGCGCCCGGCGACGGCGTCGCGATCCACGTCCCGTCCTACCCGCCGTTCCTGGCCAGCATCGCGCGGGCCGGCCGCAGGATCGTGCCGCTGCCGATGCTCGACGACGGCACCCGCTGGACGTTCGACACCGACCGCCTCGAGGACCGGCTCGCCGGGTGCCGGCTGCTGGTGCTCGTCAACCCGCACAACCCGACCGGCCGGGTGTTCGACCGGGCCGAGCTGGACGCCGTCGCCGCCGTGGCGGAGCGGCGCGACCTGGTGGTGCTCGCCGACGAGGTGCACGCCGACCTCGCGTACGAGCCGAGCCGTCACATCCCGTTCGCGTCCCTGAGCGGGCAGACCGCGGCGCGCACCGTGACCGCGACCTCGGCGACGAAGGCGTTCAACCTGGCCGCGCTGCGCCTCGCCGTCGCGCACGTCGGCCCCGAGCAGGTGCGGCGGTCGCTGGAGGCACAACCGATCGACCTGTACGGCACGCCCAGCATCGCCGGGCGGGTCGCGACCGTCGCGGCCTGGCGGGAGTCGTACACCTGGCTGCGACGGACGAAGGAGCTGCTGCGGGCCAACCGGGACACCGTCGCCGCCAGGCTGGCGCACCGTCCGCCCGAGGCCACCTATCTGAGCTGGATCCATCGGGGCGGCACCGATCCCGCCGCGCGGCTGGAGGAGACGGCGAGGGTCAGGCTCAGCGCGGGCGCGGAGTTCTCCGCGGGCACCGTCGTGGACACCTCGGGCTTCGTCCGGCTCAACTTCGCGACCGGCCCCGGCGTCCTCGCCGAGATGCTGGACCGGATCAGCGCCGATTTCACGGACGGTCACGGGATCTCCTAGACTGCACGACCATGCGGGGGATCAGGAGGGGTCGATATGACAATCTGCGACGCATCCAGAGCAGTGACGTCGGCGCCGACTATCTGCTGATCCACCAGCTGACGCTGCGCGAGGAGTTCCCCTGGGACATGCGCATGGCGTTCAACCTGGCGTTCAACCGCTCGTTCGCGCTGCCCCGCGTCGCCGCCGCGCTCGTGGCGACCGGGCGGGTGCTGACCGAGCCGCGGCGGCGCGCCGACGTCACCGGCATCATCATGTACGAGATCCTCATGCACGGCTTCGAGCATCCCCGCGGCCGGCTGGCGCTGCGCCTGCTGAACGAGGCGCACCGGCACGTCACCGCGGACAACGATGACAGCGTTTATGTCCTCGCCGCACTCACCGTCGTCCCGATGCGATGGCTGCGACGGTACGGGTGGCGCTCCCCCGCCGAGCAGGAGCGCGAGGCGGCCGCCCGCTACTACCGCGAGATCGGCCTGCGGATGGGTGTCCGCGACATCCCCGCCGGCTATCAGGCGTTCGAGGACTGGTTCGACGCGTACGAGGCGGCGCACCTGCGGCACACGCCGGAGGCCGAGCGCATCGAACGCGTGACCCGGGACCTGCTGCGCGGGCGCATCCCGAAACCGTTGCGGGGCGTCGCCGACTCGCTGATCGCCGCGCTCTACGACCCGCCGCTGCGCCGCGCGTACGCGGTGCCGGACCCGCCCGGGTGGGCGAGGACCGGGCTGCACGCGGCGCTGCGGGCTCGGGCGCTGCTGCTGCGGCTGGCGCGGCCGCGCACGTCGCCGCTGTTCGCGGACGGGATCGTCACGAAGTCCTACCCCGACGGCTACGACCTGGCGGAGCTCGGCCGGTCCTCTTGACCGATCAGGGTCGTGACCCTGGCCAGGGCCGGGACGCGTGGGGTGGAGCCGAAGCCGAAGCGGACCGGCGGGTCGACGTCGGCGAGGGCGCCGAGGTCCTCGCCGTCCCACGACACGGTCGCGGCCGTGATGCGGTGGAGGTCCTGGACGCCGTACCACTCGTGCTGCCGGGCTCGCGCGCTGCCGTGGGTGCGCACGCCGGGCTGGAGCAGACGGGCGGGGCGGTCGACGGCGGCGACCCAGCGGGGGTGGCGGGCCAGGGGCGGGGGCACGCAGCGCAGGAGCCACCCGAGCGGGCCCCTGCTCCCGGTCGTGAACCGTAGGCGGAGCGGTCCGGCGTCGGTGGCCCAGGTCGTACCGACGCGGACGACGGAAACAGGAGCGACCTGGACGTCGTCGAAGTGATAGGTCGCGGCGACGAACCCGGCGAGCTCATCGGTGGCCGCGAGCAGGATCCGCCGGCCGTCGGGGCGCTCGACCATGACGTCGCTGACCGGCCCGAACGGGGAGCGCGGCCAGTGCCCGAGGACCAGGCGGGTGCCGCTCGCGGTGCCGACCCCCGCGATCCACCCGTCGAACCGCAGGACCGTCACGCCGTTGCCGTTGCCGTTGCCGTTACTGCCGGTGCTGCCGGTGCTTTGCGGTGCGCTGTCAGCAGGAGGACCACGCCGACGGCGCAGAGGGCGGCGGCGGAGACGTACGCGTAGCGGTAGCCGAAGTGCTGGGCGAGGCCGAACAGCGGCCCGGCGAGGATCGCGGCGACCGGATACGCGTTGCCGGCCAGGGTCGCGGCGCGGCCGGGCTCGCCGGGCAGCATCTCCTGCACGAAGGAGATGCCGAGGCCCTGCACGGCGGCGATGAAGCTGGCGTTGACCAGCTGTGCGGCCGCCACCTGCCAGGTGTGCGCGGACGCCGACACGAGCACGTAGTAGAGCGTGCCGAGGCCGGCGCCGACGATGATGAGGCGGCGCAGCGGCCACCGGGTCGACAGCGCGCCGAACCCGAGCATCAGCGGGATCTCCAGCGCGGCGCACAACCCGAGGACCAGGCCCGCGTCGCGGACCGAACCGCGCAGGTCATGGCTGAGGAACAGCGCCATCGCCTGGACGCCGAGCGTGCCGGCCGCCTGCAGCAGGGTCAGCGCGGCCACGACCTGCAGCACCCTCGACGGCGCGTGCGCGGCCCTGGTCTCCGGCGGTTTGACGGCGGGCGGGACGTCGTCGAGGACGAACACTGCGACGAGGACGGCGGCGGCGTACATCGTGGCGGCGGTCAGGTACAGGACGCGGAAGCCGCCGTAGTCGACGAGGAACGCGGCGACCGGCGGGCCGGCGACCCAGGCGATCGAGAACAGCATCCGCAGCGTGCTGATCGTCATCGCGGCGCGGGTCGAGCCGCGCTGCTCCAGGGCCTCGCGGGCGTAGGCGAACGCCTGCGGGAACAGGGCGCCGCTGATCGCGGTCACGGTGACGGTGAGGGCCAGCAGCACCCAGTAGTCGCGGACGAACGCGGTGGCGGTGGCGCTGACCCCGCCGGCGGCGGCCGCGACGGCGAGGATCTGCCTGCGGACGGGGCGCCTGTCGGAAAGGCGGCCGATGACCGTCGACGAGACGACCATCGACACCGGGCCGACGACGAGGAACGCGGCGACGTGCACCGGGTCGGCCTTGACGGCGGTGCTGAGGAACAGCGACACGAACGGGCCGACGACGGCGGTGGAAAGGCCCACGAACAGGAACATCACGCCGAGCGGCACCAGGACGCGCCCGCCGGCGGTGACAGGGGTTCCCGGGGGCGCGCTCGTTACCACAAGCGGTCACCTTACCGCTAAAGATGACGCCTCTCCGGGTGAATCGGATCACCCGCCCGCGGCGGCCTCGACGACGGTCATCGCCTCACAGGGCTGTCGATGCGACCGCGAAGGGGACGGTGTCGACGCCCAGGGCCAGGGCCACGCCGCCGAGGGCGGCGGCGCGCAGGGACAGTGCGCTCTGGACGACCTCGACCGACGCGGCCGCGGCGGTGAACGCCGTCTCGGCGAGCCCACGCTGCAGCGGCTCGCGCAGAATGTCCGTCGCGGCGCCGAGCTCGTCGCCGAGCAGGACCCGCTGCGGGTTGATGAGGTTGACGAGGTTGCCGAGCGCGTAGCCGAGCTGGGTGCCGGCGTCGGCGAGGAGCCTGCGGCAGCCGGGGTCGCCGGCCTGCGCGAGCGCGATGAGCCCGGCGAGGTCGGTGAGCTCCGGATGCGACAGCCTCGCGTGGCTGAGCAGTGCCCGGCCGCCGACGGACAGCTCGACGCAGCCCCGGTTGCCGCACCGGCACACGGGCCCGCGCGCGTCGAGGGTCACGTGGCCGAGCTCGCCGGCGGTCCCGGCGGCGCCGCGATAGAGCCGGCCGTCGAGCACGATGCCGGCGCCGATGCCGGTGGCGAGCTTGACATAGACCAGGTCGGCGCAGCCGCGGCCGGCGCCCCAGACGTATTCGCCGAGGGCCGCCAGGTTGGCGTCGTTGTCCACCCGTACCGGCAGCGAAAGGCGATCGGTGAGCTCATCGGCGGGCAGCACGTCCGCCCAGCCCGGCAGCATGCCGGGGGACCCTATGCGCCAGTCGCGGGTGATCGGCGCCGGCACCCCGAGCCCGACGCCGACCACGTCCGCCCTGGTGGCGCCGATGCCGTCGAGGGCCGCGTCGACGAGGGTGGTGCCGAGGTCCAGGGCCTCGCGCGGCCGGTCGTCGATGTCGAAGTCGGTGCGGGACTGCCGCTCGGTGAGCACGGCGTGACCGAGGTCGGCGAGGGCGACGCGCACGTGCCGCCGGCCGACGTCGACGCCGACCGCGATCCCGGCCCGCCGGGTCAGCCGCACCACCGACGCGGGACGGCCGCCGACCGGCTTGGCGGCGGCGCCCACCTGCTCGCTGACGAGGTCGGCGCCGCCGAGGTCGGCGAGGGCCGAGGACACCGTCGGGCGGGACAGGCCGCTGAGGTTGACGAGCTCGGCGCGGGTGCGTGGCCCATACAGGCGCAGCGTCTCGGCCACCCGTCGGCCGGCGCCGCCGGTCTCGGGGTGCCAGAGGGTGTGAGGGTCGATGCGCTGGGCCGCCACTGCGCGATCCTCATGGGACACGCGCGTTCTGTCAAGGACTTACTGAAACTATCGCCCCGAACCGGTATGCGGGCAAGCTCATCTGTCAGGACTTGACAGAACCCGCTCCGCATGTGGCCGCTCTACGGTACGCCGTTCCTCCGGCGTCCACTGTGGATGTTTCCCGCATCTATCGGGACGTCCCGGTCATCTCGCCGCCACCGCTTGAAAAAATGTCGCACCCAGTGACTAACGTGCCGGGGGTCAAAGGAAGTCCGACCCCGATGAGGCAGGGATCGCATGACGTGGCTGACCGCCGGCGGTGGCTATGAGGTCACCCTTTCCGACGGCCGCATAGCGTGCCGCAACGCCAAGGGCAAGCTGCTCAAGTCCGTGCCTCCGGCGTTGAAGGACGACGCCGTGGTGTTCGGGCTCAAGCAGCTGCAGGAGTGGCTGGGCCGGCACGAGGCGCAGGTGCGCGAGCAGGTCGACCGGTGGATGGTCCGGTCACTCCCCGTGCCCGCCGAGGTCCTCGCGCGTGTCTGGGCCGACGAGGTGTGGCGGGCCGCGCTGACCGACCTGGTCGTCGCCGTCCTCGACGGCGACGGCTCGTGGGACCCCGACGAGGTCGGCTTCCTGCGCGACGCGTCCGGTGACGGCGGCGGCACGATCGGCATCGTCAACCTCGACGGCGAGACGGTCCGGCTGCCCGCGGCGCGCGTCGCGATCCCCCACCCGGTGCAGCTGGCCGACCTCGACGACCTGCGGGAGTTCGCCGCCGACCTGGGCGTGAAGCAGTCGGTCGACCAGCTGTTCCGCCAGACGTGGACGCGCGGCGCCGACGTCGAGCCGGCCGCGACCAGGGTCACCGACTATGCGGGCGGGAAGTTCGCCGAGCTGCGGCACCTGACGGCGCGCTCCTCGTCGCTGGGCTATCCGGTGAAGGGCGGCTCCGCGATCTGCCGCGTGTTCGAGGGCGGCCGCACCGTCGAGGCCCGCAGCTGGGTCGGCTCCGACGATCCTTATTACGGGACCGAGACCGGCGACCTGGTGTTCGTCCGGGAGGACGGCACGACGGTGCCGCTCGGTGAGGTCGGGCCGGTCGCCTGGTCCGAGGGCATGCGCATGGCGGCGGCACTCTATGCCGGCCGGGTCGTCGAGGAGACCAAGGAGGAGGAGCAGGCATGAGCGTAGAAGCACTGTTGGACGCGGGTGCGGTGCTGCCCTCCGGGGCGGGCGCGGCGCAGGACACGATCGACACACTGACCACCCGGGCCTATCGGCACCCGGTCCTCGGCGACCGCACCGTGGTGCGCCTCGTCCCGGGCACCCTCGGCGCGGCCGAGGACCTCACCATGGAGTTCCTCGGGTTCACCGCACCCGAGACCGTGGCCGAGGTCGGCGTCGTGCGGCAGCAGGCGCTCGGGTTCCCCGCATGGGCGCTCGTCAACGACCCCGCCAACGGCCACCACGCCCTGGCGCTCGTCAAGGACATCGAGCGGCTCGTGCGGATCGCGAAGTCGCGGATCGGGCCGGCCCGCGACGGGTTCGTGGAGCTCGGCGACCGGCTCGCCCGGTCGGTGCCGCACTTCCTGCCGACGTTCTACGAGGAGGCCGCGCGGGCGTTCCTCGCCGCCGACAGCCCCACCTATGCGGCGTCGATGTTCGGCAAGGCCCGCGACGCCGAGCGGGCGTTCGCGCTGAAGATCGACGAGGACCGGCAGCACACGGTCTTCCTGGAGTTCGCGCTCGCCGGCGCGCTGACCGCGAAGGCGCTGTCGGCGTATGCCCGCGACCTCGCGGCGCGCGCCGACGCGGCGACGGCCTATGAGCGCTTCCGGCGGCTGTGCGTGGAGCGGACCCTCGGCGGGATGCCGCCCTATGCGTCGATGCACACCGACCTGCGCCGGCTGGCGAAGGCGGCGAAGCTCGGCGCCGACGAGGAGGAGGCGCTGCTGCGGGTGCTGCTCACCGCCTCGTCGGTCGTCCGCGCGCCCGGCGGCTTCTGGACGGCCTATCGGGCACCGCTGGTCGCCATCGCCAGGCAGGACCCCACGGTCCGCGGCCAGCTGCTGACGATGTTCCCCGGCAACTGCCCCGACGGGACGTGGCTGGAGATCCTCGACGAGGCCGGCGCCACCGACGCGCTGACCGGGCCGGCCGGCTCCGTGCCCGCCGGGGCCGAGCCCACCGACGGTCCCGCCGGCTGGCTGACCCGCCTCGACCGGCACCGCTCCGGCTGGCGGCGCAAGCGGCTGGCGGCCCAGTCCGCGCTGGTGACACGGATGGCGGAGCGGCTCAAGGCCGACGGCGTCCCGGTCGGGCTGATCTCCGGTCACTACGTCGACCTCGACGTCGTCGACCTGTGCCTGGAGCTCGGGGTGCCCCTCGAGGAGGTCGCGACGAACGCGCGCTGCGCCGTCGAGCAGTGGCTCAAGGACGACGAGCCGGGCCGCCGCGACCTCGTCCACGTCGTCGCGCACCCGGACCTGCTGCCGCGCGTCGCGGCCAGCATCGAGGACCACCTGCGCCCCGGCTGGCGCAGCACCAAGGTGTCGCCCGAGGACGTCGCCGCGGTCGTCGCCGTGCCGGGGCTGCGCACGGCGCTGCACTGGTGGATGGACCGGCTCGCCGACAGCGTCATCAGCCAGGGGCTGCCCGGCATCGACGACCAGCTCAAGCGGCTCGCGCTCGTCGCCTGCCCCGAGGGTCTCGCGGTCAACCCCGAGGCGGTGCGCCGCATCACCGAGCACGACCTCGGCCCGGTCCTCGCCGCCACGCTGCGCGCCGGGGTCTTCGACGAGTTCGGCTGGCCGGCGCTGGAAGCCGCGGTCGAGACCCTGATCGGCGACAGCGCCGTCGAGTCCGACGACGACTCCTATGACGCGAAGGTCCGCCTGCAGCGGCAGTGGCCGCAGCTGCTGGTCCGCGCCGGCGACCAGGTCGCCGTCGTCGGCCCCGACGGGGTCGAGCTGGAGCACACGCTGCGGATCCCCGCCGACCAGCGGCGCTACGACTGGAGCACCGTCCTGCGCTATGTCGACGGGCAACTGCTCGTCAGCTGGGACAAGGGCGAGGAGCGCGGCGGCTACTGGAGCGGCACCGCCGACGACGTGTTCACCACCCCCGACGAGGCGTTCTCCGCCAACACCCACCTGTCGCTCGCCCTGCCGGGCGGCGGGCGCACCGCCGGTGGCCGGCCGTTGCGCGTCGGTGACCGGTCCGCCCAGGAGCGCTCGCAGGTCTGCGGCGACGGCCAGCACTACTGGGCCCTCGCCCAGGTCGCCGACGAGAGCTGGCGCTGGCACGAATACGACCCGGCCACCGGCGCCCTCGGCCGGCCGTCGCTGCCGTCGTTCTTCGAGGCCGGCGCCGTCGACGGCGAGTCCCTGCAGCACGCCCGGTCTCGGCTGATGCCGGCACCGCCGCAGGCCGCGGACAGCCCGCTCGGGCAGCGTGACGGGCTCGTCGGCTGGCGCGTGCGCACCACCGCCGCCGGCGCGGAGATCGGCGCGGGCGTCGACGGCCGCACGTTCACGCTGCCGGCGAAGTTCGAGCAGGCGGGTCGCCGGCACGGCCGGCAGGTCGGCGCGGTCCGCTTCCCGGGCTCCGACACCGTCTACGGTCTGGTGTATCAGGAGTCGTGGCGGGACAACCGGATCGTCCTGTGCGCCGAGGACGGCACGGAGATCGCCACGCTCAAGACCAACCTGAAGCAGGACCCGTTCCGGGAGGGCACCCGCATGATGCCCCCTCCGACCTACTGGCACTATCTGCGGGTCCGTGACGAGGCCGGCTCGGCGGCACTGCGGGCCGTCACCGACGAGCAGGCGGTGCGGCTCCTCGCCGCCGTCGTCGACCTCGTCGGCCCCGACGCCAAGATCGACGGCGACGCGGCGCGCAAGCTCGTCGGCGAGGCGCTCCCCGAGGTCGGCGCGGCGCCGCTCGTCGCCGGGATCGCCGGCGTCGTCAAGCAGGCGGCCCGTTCCACGGCGCGGCTCGTCGAGCTGACCACGGCCACCGCGGCGATCGCGGGCCAGGGCGTGCAGGAGGACCCCGACGGGCACCTGCCCGACGACCGGATCCTCAACGCGGCCCTGTCCGGGCTCATCCCGAGCTGCTACGACTACAGCCACGTCGCGGCCAACCTGTACATCCACGTCGGCGCGGCCCTCGTCGGGCTGGAGCCGCAGCGGCCGATCGCACCGATCGCCGGCCAGGCCGACCCCGACTGGTTCGCCGTCGTCGGGCAGCTGCCCGCGGCCGTCCACCGGGCCGTGTCACCGATGATCTCCGCCGAGCACCACACCCACCTGCTCGGTCTCCTCGAGCTCATCGCCGGGTCGGGGCTGCTCGCACCCGGCGGGCGGCTGCGGCGGCTCTGGCTGCAGGCCGACGACCTCGCCGCGCTGCCGAAGGTCGGCGACGTCGTCACCGCGGGCGAGCGGCGGCTGGTCGTGCTGCGCGTCGACACGTCCGACGGCGAGGTCCAGGCGGTCGAGTATTCGCCGGGCGGCACGTTCGGCGCGGTCGCCGGGCACGCCATCACCCGCCACGAGGTGCAGGACCCGGGTGGCTGGGACACCGCGCGGGTCACCGCGTTCGTCGGGGCCGCCCGCGAGCGGGGGCCGCTGCCGTGGCGGCCCGAGCTCGTCCCGGCGGTGTCGGCGGCGGCCGGGATCACCCTCGCCGACGCGGCGGTGCTGCTCGCCGAGCCGATCACGTTCAAGCACTGGCAGGAGGAGCGGCCCCAGAGCTGGCAGGTCGACCCGGCCCTGACCGACGACGCGATCGAGGGCGCCGTCAGCGACCGCGACTCGCTCAGCCGCTCGGAGCGGCGCGGCATCGCCGCGGCGATGCTGTCCGAGGACCCGGCGCAGCTGTGGACCACCGGGCCGTCGGTCGAGCGGATCGGCGCCTGGCACGTGGAGCGGTATGGCGCGAGGACCCCCCTCGCCGACGAGCTGATCGTCGACGTGCGCAAGGCCCGCGTCACCGCCGGCATCCGCGCCTCGGCGTTCGTGCACGGCCTCGCCAACCCCGAGACGTGCCGCTGGCTGCACGGCCACGACGAGGGCGTCGGCGGCGCCGACCTGATGATGGCGGTCACCCGCACGATCCCGTGGCTGGTGCGGCGGCTGCCGGCCGGGCACCCGCTGCGCGTCAACCTGCCCGGGGTGCTCGAGCTCGTCCGGCGGCGGCTCGCCGACCCGGCGCTGGAGCTGCAGATCGGCACGTTGTATGAGGAGAACCTGACCGAGTTCATCGGCAAGATCGGGCTACCCGTCACCACCGAGGGGACCACCCAGGACGCCGGCCTCTACAAGCTCGTCCACGACCGGCACTGGCCCCTGGTCATGCTCCGCCCCGCGCGGCTCGCCGGGCCCGACGACCCGCTGCTCACCGCGCTGCTCACCGCGCTCGACAGCTCGCCGCGCTTCGTCGTGGCGATGCGGGCGATCCTCAGCGGGCAGCTCGACGCGTGGGTCGAGGCGGCCGCGTCCACGGACGGCGCCGACGAGGAGCACGACCCGTCCCGCTCCGCGCCCGGCCTCGTCGCCGACGTCGCCGAGCGGCACGGCCTCAGCGCCGACGCGGCCACGCTGTATCTGCAGCTGCTCGCCCTGCCCGACCCGACCGACCGCAACGCCGCGGCCTGGACGGGCTGGAAGCCGGCGCGGCTGAAGAAGGCCCGCGCCGAGCTCGCCGCCACCGACCTGGTCGTGGAGGCGAAGCGGCCGCGGGCCGGGCGGACCCTGTTCCTGCCCGGCGGCTGGGTCGCGATGTCCAGCCCGCACCTGCCGTTCGAGCGGTGGAAGCTGCCGCTGTTCATCCGCGACGGCGACAACGTGACCGGCCTCGGCGCCGTCATCCCCGTCGCCCCCGCGCCGGCGCTGTTCACCGTGGCCTGGGCCAGGGTCACCGGCGGCGACCACCCCCGCTTCGAAGAACTCACCACGAAGGGCCGTCGATGAGCACCACGCTGGAAACCCCCGCCCCCGTGCGGCAGGTCGACCCCGCCGAGCACGCGCACGCGGCGGAGCTCGCGTTCCTGGCCGCGCACGACGACGGCGCCCGGCCGCCCGGCTGGCGGCTGACCCCGCGGGCCGTGGTGACGTTCATCGTCGGCAGCGACGACAAGGAGCTCACCCTGCCCAAGGGCGCCCGCGCCGGCGACCTGCCCACGAAGCTGGCCATCACCCGGAAGTTCGTCGGCGACCGGGCCCTCGTCGAGCGCTGCGTCGTCACCCTCGCCGGCGAGCGCGGGCTGCTGCTCGTCGGCGAGCCCGGCACCGCCAAGTCGATGCTCTCGGAGCTGCTGTCCGCGGCGGTCTGCGGGACCAGCGAGCTGGTCGTGCAGGGCACCGCGGGCACCACCGAGGACCAGCTGCGCTACGGGTGGAACTACGCGCTCCTGCTCGCCGGCGGCCCCTCCCCCGAGGCCCTCGTCCCCTCACCGGTGCTGACCGCGATGCGCTCCGGCGCCGTGGCCCGCGTCGAGGAGATCACCCGCTGCCTGCCCGAAGTGCAGGACGCGATGGTCTCCATCCTGTCCGACCGGCGGATCGCGGTGCCGGAGCTGTCCGGCACCGCCGGCGCCACCATCCACGCGGCGCCCGGCTTCACCCTCATCGCCACCGCCAACCTCCGCGACCGCGGCGTCTCGGAGATGTCGGCCGCCCTCAAGCGCCGCTTCAACTTCGAGACCGTCGGGCCCATCCCCGACCTGGCCGCGGAGACCGCGCTCGTCGGCCGCCAGGCGAAGGCCGCCCTCGACCGGGTGCGCACGCCCTTCGGCGTCGACGAGGCGGTCCTCGAGGCCCTGGTCACCGCGTTCCGCGACCTGCGGGCCGGGCGGTCCGTGGAGGGCTGGGAGGTGGAGCGCCCCTCCACCGTGATGAGCACCGCCGAGGCGGTCGCCGTCGCCGCCTCCCTCGGCCTCGCCGCCGCGTATTTCCCCGGCGACCGCGACGTCCTGTCCCTCCTCCCCGCCCACCTCCAGGGCGTCGTCTGCAAGGACGACCCGGCCGACGGCGCGAAGCTCCTCGGCTACTGGGACGGCGCCGTCCGCCGCCGCGCCGAGGAGGGGTCCCGGCTGTGGACCCAGCTGTGGGAGCTCCGCGATGTCCTCAGCTCCTGACGCGGTGGGCAGGGGTCCGGGCGGGCTTCCCGAGACGGGTTCGGGTGGGCTTCCCGAGGCGGGTCCGGACGGAGCGCTGCGGGCACTGGCCGGGTCGACGGCGCCGCACCTCATCGGGGTGCGGCACCACTCGCCTGCCCTGTCCGCGGTGATGGACGACCTGCTCGACGCGGCCCGGCCGGAGGTGCTGCTGCTGGAGCTCCCGGCCGAGTTCGCCGACTGGCTGCCGTGGCTCGCCGACCCGGCCACCACGGCACCGGTCGCCCTCGCGGGGGTGGCCGGCCCGCACGGCAACGCGGCGTTCTACCCGTTCGCGGACTTCTCCCCGGAGCTCGTCGCGGTGCGGTGGGCGGCGCGCAACGGCGTCGAGGTCATCCCGTGCGACCTTCCCCTCGCCGACCGCGCCTGGCACGACGACCTCCCCCACGACCACGCGTCGCCGGAGGTCCCCGCCCTGGACGGCCCCTCCTCGGACACACCCACGCTCAGCGGGCCCGCTCACGACGGATCCGCTGCGGGGACGTCCACTCCCGGCACGTCCACTCCTGATCCGGCCGGCACCGGCGGGGCGGGGGCGGCGGGGAGCGCGGCGCCGGAGGGGGTGCGGCTACTGGGCGACGCGTTGCGGCGGGGGGCCAGCGGGCGGCCTGACGAGGACATGTGGGACCGGGTCGTCGAGGCGCGGTCCCCGGGTGCGGCGCCTGAGGCGGTCCGACGGGCCGCACTGCTCGTCGGATGGGCGATGCGGCACGACACCGGCGGCGATGTCACGGCGCTCGACCTGCGGCGGGAGGCGTGGATGCGACGGCAGCTCGCGGCGCTCGAAGGGCGGCGGGTCGCGGCGGTCGTCGGGTCGTTCCACGCGTGGGCGCTGCTCGACGTCGACAAGCCCGCCACCGACCCGGCACCGCAGCGGGGCGGGAAGGCGGCGGAGGTGGTGACGTCGCTGGTGCCGTATGCGTTCTCGTTGCTCGACGCCAGATCCGGCTATCCGGCCGGGATCCGGGACCCGCGCTGGCAGCAGGCGGTCGTCGCCGCCGGAGGACGGCCGGCCGACGTGGAGCGGGCCGCGCTCACCGCGATCGTCGACGTCTGTGCGCGGGTCCGTGCCGCCGGGCATCCGACGGGGCCGGCGGAGGCGCGGGAGGCGTTCCGGCTCGCGTCGGACCTCGCGCGGCTGCGGGCCCTGCCCGCGCCAGGCCGGGGCGAGATCGTGGAGGCGTTGCAGAGCGTCATCGCCCACGGTGAGGTCCTCGGCCGGGGGCGGGTCGTCGCGACGGCGATGGAGCAGGTGCTCGTCGGGCAGGAGCGCGGCGTGCTCGCGCCGGGGACGCCGCGGTCCGGGCTGCGGCCCGCGGTCGAGGCGCTCGTCGGCGAGCTCCGCCTGCCGGGCGCCGGCGAGAAGGCGCGCGACATGCGGCTCGACTCGCTGCGCTCCGACCTCGACCGGCGGCGGGAGGTCGCGCTGCGGCGGCTCGAGGTGTGCCGCGTGCCGTACGGCGAACGCATGACCGTCGAGGGTGCCGGTGGTGCCGACGCGCTCACCACGCGGTGGACGGTGCAGTGGGTGCCGGGCACCGAGGCGATGCTGGAGCTCGCCGGCATCCGCGGGGTGACCCTGGCCCAGGCGGCCGAGGGCACGCTGCGGCAGCGCCGTCGCGCCGAGCAGGACGACAACGGCCCCACGTCGGCGCAGCTCATCGACGGGCTCGCCGTGGCCGCCGGGTGCGGGCTGGTCGCGCTGACCCGGGAGCGGGTCGCGGAGGTCGCCGCGGAGGTCCCGGCCGCCGCGAGCCTGGACGAGCTGATGGCGGCCCTCGCGCTCGTCGACCGGCTCGACCGCGGGCACGTCCCCGGCATGCCGGCCGGGCCGCTCGGCGACCTCGGACCGGTGATCGAGTCGCTGGAGTCGGCCGCGGTCCGGCAGGTCGACGGGCTCACCGGCTCCGAGTCCGTCGACGACGTGCGGGCACTCGTCGCCCTCGCGCAACGCGCCGACGCGGCAGGGGTCGGGCTCCGGCTCGCCGGCGCCGTCGACCGGCTCGCCGCCGAAGGATCGCCGGTCATGTCGGCGGCGGCGGGTGCGGTGCAGGTGATGCTGGGGCTGACCGAGCCGTCGGCGCTCGGCACGAGGCTGGCGTCATGGGTCGACGGCGCACGGACCGACGAGGGCCGACGACGGCTGCTCGGGCGGCTCCGCGGGCTGCTCACCGCCGCCGAGCCGCTCCTGCAGGCCGGCGACGAGATCATCGACGGCCTCCTCGACCGGGTCGAGACCCTGCCCGACGCCGACTTCCTGTCCCGGCTGCCCGCCCTGCGCGGCGGCTTCCAGGCGGTCAGCCCGGCCGCGCGGGACCGGCTCCTCGCCGTCGTCGAGCAACGCCTCGGCGACACGGTCTCCGCCCGCGACATCGCCGACGCGTCCGCGGAGGATCTGCTGGCACGGCTCCTCGCCGACCGGGCGGGCGCCGCGGCCCTCACGGCGTACGGGCTCGCGCCGCCGGCTGCCACCGCGCCCGCGGCACAGGCGACCGCGCCGTCTGCCGGACCCGCATCGCCCCAGGCCCCGACCGACGCAGTGCCGGCCGACGCGGAGCCGACCGCGCCGTCCGACAGTCCCGCGTCACCCCAGCCCCCGACCGACGCAGTGCCGGCCGCGCCGTCCGACAGTCCCGCGTCACCCCAGGCCCCGGCCGACGCAGTGTCGGCCGCGCCGGTCGGCGGGCCCGCATCGCCTCACGTACCGCCGACGAGTGGGGAGACCACCGCGGCGGCGGACGAGCTTGCGATGCGGACCGGAGCCGCCGCGCCGGGCGGACCCGCGGTGGACGGCGAGCCTGCCGCCGTCGGCGGACCCTCGGCGCCTGCCGGAGGCCCGCGGGACGGCGGTCCGGCACGGGACGAGGGGCGCACGTTGTCCACTGTGGACAGATGGCGGCTGCTGCTCGGGCGGCGGTCCGAGGATCTCGGTCCCGGGGCGGCGAGGTACGCCACCGCGCTCGACGAGCTGTATGGGGCCGGGACCGGCGAAGGCTCGCGGGCCGACGCGGCCGGGAGGGCGGGGCGGGAGGCGCCGTTCCCCGGTGTCCGCGAGTGGGCCGAGGAACTGTCGGCGCTGTTCGGGCCCGGCATCCGCGAGGAGGTCCTGGCCCGCGCCGCGGAGTCGGGGCGGCGTGAGGCGGTGCTGCTGCTGGACCCCGACGCGGTCACCCCGTCGGTGGAGCTGCTGCAGACGGTGCTGTCCCTCGCCGGTGCGATGCCCGAGTCGGCCGTCGCGCGGCTGCGGCCGCTCGTCGCGCGGATCGTCGAGGAGCTCACCCGGCAGCTGGCGGCGCGGCTGCGGCCGGCCCTCGCGGGGATCACGACACCACGGCCGACCCGGCGTCCCGGTGGGCCGCTCGACCTGCCGCGGACGCTGCGGGCCAACCTCGCCACGACCCGCCGCGACGAGGAAGGCAGGGTCCGGGTCATCCCCGAGCGCCCCGTGTTCCGCACCAAGGCGAGGCGCGGCGTCGACTGGCGGCTCGTCCTCGTCGTCGACGTGTCCGGGTCGATGGAGGCGTCGGTCATCTGGTCGGCTCTGACCGGGGCGATCCTCGCCGGCGTCCCGGCGTTGACGACCCATTTCGTGGCGTTCTCGACCGAGGTGGTCGACCTCACCGACCGGGTCAGCGATCCCCTCGGGCTGCTGCTCGAGGTCAAGGTCGGCGGCGGCACCCACATCGCGGCGGGGCTGCGGCACGCGCGGTCGCTGGTGACCGTCCCGTCGCGGACCCTGGTCGTCGTCGTCAGCGACTTCGAGGAGGGGTACCCGCTCGGCGGCCTCCTCGGGGAGACCCGTGCCCTGGTCGAGTCGGGGGCGACCGTGCTGGGCTGCGCCAGCCTCGACGACGGGGGTCGCCCGAGGTATTCGGTGTCGGTGGCGTCGCAGCTCGTCGCGTGCGGCATGCCGGTCGCCGCGCTGAGCCCCCTGGAGCTGGCCCGCTGGGTCGGGGAGAAGGTGCGTCCATGAGCACTTCCGCACACGCCGGGCTGCCGCCGGTGGCGGACACGGTCCTCGTCGCGGCCGTCGAGGCCTTGCCGGCGCGGCTGCGCAGGAAGGTCGACGAGGCGGTGACCCGGTTTGCGGCGCTGCCGGTGACCGGGGCGGACGGGCGGTTCACCGTCGCGGTCGACGACACGACCACCGTCACCCTCGTCACCGACGGCGGGGTGGTCCGCGAGGCGGACGCGGCGACGTGCACCTGCCTGCTCGCGCCGAACTGCCTGCACCGCGCCGCGGTCCTGGCCCTCGCCCCCGCGCACTCGGGCGAGGAGCCGGCACCCGCCGAAGCGTTCCCCGCACCCGGCGAAGCGGCGCCGGCGCGCGGCGAGGAGGCGCCGGCGCGCGGCGACGACCCGCACCCGAGGGACGCCGTCGCGCCGGAGGACACCACGGGGCCGGAGGACGCGGCCCGCGCGCTGCCGCAGGGCGACGGGGCACCGGCCGGCGACGAAGCGGCTCCCGCCGGCGGGCGGCCCGCGGCGAGCCAGGCCGTCGCCGACCTGCCGGCGGTGGAGGAGGCCGTCGAGGTGTTGACGGTGCAGCAGCGGGCGGCGGTCGAGCACCTGTGGCGGGCGGCGGTCGACGTGCTCGGCGCGGGCGTCACCGGGTCCGGGACCGTGGCGCGGACCGCGTTGCTGCGGGCGGCGCACGAGGGTCAGGCGTGCAAGGTGTACCGGCCGGCAGCCGCCGCGCGGGTCGTCGCCGCGATGCTGCAGGCCGCCCGCACCGGGGACCCCGACTTCCGGCTCGGTGACCTGACCGCCGCCCTGCAGGAGCTCATCGGGGTGCTGCAGCGGCTCCGCGACGCCGGATCGGTGGCGGAAGGGCTGCTGGGGGCGGCTCGCCGGTCGTACCAGCTGCAAGGGAGCCTCCGGTTGCACGGCCTGTGCACGACGGCGGTGCTCGCCGACTCCGGGTATGCGGGCGTCGTCACCTATGTCGTGGACCGCGACGGCGGGCTGTGGATGATCGCGGATCTGATGCCCGGCGACGCGAAACGGGCCGCGAAGGCGGGCAACGCGACCGTCGCGCTCGGCGAGACAGCGCTCAGTCACCGGGCACTGACCAGGGCGGGTCTCGTGGTGTCGGGGGCGACGGCGTCCGCGACCAGGCAGCTCGGCGCCGGGAAGTCGGTGCGGGCGGTCACCGCGCGCGGGTGCG
This sequence comes from Dactylosporangium sp. NPDC005555, assembly GCF_040605635.1. Taxonomy (NCBI): domain Bacteria; kingdom Bacillati; phylum Actinomycetota; class Actinomycetes; order Micromonosporales; family Micromonosporaceae; genus Dactylosporangium; species Dactylosporangium sp. NPDC005555. The sequence continues at coordinate 43,098 of NZ_JBEXDG010000050.1, read as the reverse complement.
GCTGGGACGAGGAGCCCCTGGCCGGGCTGTGGGCGGTGCCGCTCGGCGAGCAGGTGCACCGCGCGTTCGAGGCTCTCGCCCTGCCGGTGACGGACCGGCGGGCCGGCGACGATCTGACCTTCCTGACGGTCCGCGTCGACGGCACCGACGGCGACGCGATCCACGCCACGGCCACCGGAGGTGTCCCGCTGACGTTGCGGGTGGCCGACGACGCGCCGGCGCTGGCGTACCGGGACAACCTGCGGCTGCTCGGCCGGGCGACGGGGCTGGAGCTGCGGGTGGTCGCGCGGCCCGATCCGGCGCGCCGGGGCACGGTGTTCCCCCTCGCGGTCGCGCCGGTGGACGGCGCCGGGTGGCACCTGCCGGCGGCGCAGAGCGGTCACGTCGACCTGGCGTTCGACCGGCTCCACAGCAGCCACCTCCCGCAGGACGTGCCGCTCGCGAGGGAGGGTGGCGCCGGCCGTACCTCTGCCGCGGACGGAAACGGTGATCCTGTCCTGCGGCTGATCGCCGCGCAGGTGGAGCGGACGGTGTCCGGGGGGAGGACCGTGCACACGTTCGCGGCCGGGAGGGGACCGTCCGACGCCACTCGGCTGCGGCGGGCCAGGCTCGACACGGGCGCGGCGCTGCTCGACCGGTTGACGGAGGCCGCGTGCACCCGGCCCCGGGACGCGTTCGGGCGGCTCGCCGGCGACGACGGCAGCGCGTTCGCCAGGGCGTGGCTGGCCACGGCGGTCTACACGGACGCCGCGACCCGCGCCGCCGCCGAGGCGACCTGGCTCCCGGCCGTCCCGGCCTGACCCGGGCCGGTCGCCGCGGCATGCCCACCGTCGCGGCGACCGGACCCGGCCCGGCGGACCGGCGCCGGGCGCCACGCGCCACGCCCGCGCCACGCGACACGACGTGACGAACCAGCGCCGCACGACAGCAGAGGCGCCGCACGACAGGACCCGACAGCAAGAAGCCGCGCGACGGAGGGCGTCAGCGCACGACGTCGGTGACGGCGGCGATCCAGGCGAGGGCGTCCTGTTCGGCGGCGAACGAGCGGCGGGTCGCGTAGACCGTCGCCGTGTCACCCACGGTGACCACGAACGTGACCGCCCACGTCTCCTGGTCGCGGCGCAGCATGCGGGCCTTCGTGTCCAGGTGCACCGGCGCGACCAGCGTCGCGTGGTCCAGGTTGAGATACGTGGCCTGTGACGTCGCCATCTCCACGACCGGGACGAGCCTCATGCCCCGCACTGTAAGCGACGGCGGCGCCAGTACAAAAGCCGCAGAAACGAAAGGAGGGTGCCGCCGGTCCGCAAGACCGGCGGCACCCCGTGCCATGCTCAGGGTCAGATGTTCCAGACCTGGACGGTCGAGATCTGCCCCGCCGGCCAGCCGGAGTTGGCCGTGATGTTCAGCCGGACGTAGCGCTGGGTCTGCGCCGTGAACGTGATCGTGACGGTGTTGCCGGCGCCGCCGGTGAACGAGTACGACGCCGTGTCCTTCAGCGTCGACCAGCTCGAGCCGTTGGTGCTGCCGACGACCTGGACGGTCTGGTTGCGGGCGCCCCAGGAGGTGGGCAGCTGCAGGACCACCTTGCTGATGCTCTGCGCGGAGCCGAGGTCGACCTGGACCCACTGCGGGAAGGCGTTGTTGTTGCTCTCCCAGTAGGAGTTCTGGTCACCGTCGGTGACGTTGCCCGAGCCGTACACCTGGACGTGGCTGGACTCGCTGGTGGGCTTGCCGGCGGCGAGGTTGGTGGGCGTGGTGCCGCCCGCGCCGGTGCCGGTCAGCGAGACCGTCGTCGGGCTGTTCTGCGCGTTGCTGGTGACCGTGAGCGTGCCGGTCCGGGTGCCGGACGCGGTGGGGCGGAAGGTCACGTTGACCGCGCAGGACGCACCGACCGCGATCGAGGTGCAGTTGTTCGTCTGCTGGTAGTCGCCGGTGACGGAGACGCCCGAGACGGTCGCGGCGGCGGTGCCCGTGTTGGTGATCGTGACCGCCTGCGAGCCGCTGGTGGTGTTCAGCGCCTGCGAGGCGTAGGTGAGGCCCGTCGGGTTGGCGCTGAGGACGGCCACGTTCGGCGTGGTGCCGCCGCTCGGATAGACCTCCAGCTCGGCGATCTGGCCGGCCGGCCAGCCGGTGTTCGCGGTGATGTTGACGCGGACGTACCGGGCGTTGGCGGCCGCGAAGGTCAGGTCGACCGTGTTGCCGGTGGCCGGGTTGAACGTCTGCGCGCCGGAGCCGACCAGCGTGCTGAAGTTCGAGCCGTCCGTGCTGCCCTGCACCGACAGCGTCTGCTGGCGGGTCGCCCACGCGGTGTCCGGCGGGAGCTTCAGGGTGACCTTGCCGATGCTGCTGGCCGCGCCCAGGTCGACCTGGACCCACTGCGGGAAGGCGTTGTTGTTGCTCTCCCAGTAGGTGGCGGCGTTGCCGTCGGTGGCCGTGGTCGCCGCCTGCGTGCCGTTGACCTGGCTGCTGGCGGTGGCGGGCTTGTTCAGCGCGATGTTGGTGTTGGTGCCGACGCCGGTGCCGGACAGCGCGACCGTGGCCGGGCTGTTGTTGGCGTTGCTGGCGACGGTGAGCGTGCCGGTGCGGGCACCCGAGGTGGTGGGCGTGAACTTCACCGTGACGATGCAGGACGCGCCGACGGCCAGGGAGCCGCAGGTGTTGGTCTGGCTGAAGTCGCCGCCGGCGGTGACCCCGGAGACGGTTGCGGCCGTGGTGCCGGAGTTCGTCAGCGTGACCGTCTGCGTCGGCGCGGAGGCGCCCACGACGGTGCCGGCGAAGGACAGCGATGCCGGGCTGGCGTTGATGACCGGTCCGGGCGCGACGCCCGTGCCGGACAGCGGGACGGTGCTGGTGACGCCGGCCGCGGTGACGCTCAGGTTGCCGGTGCGGGTGCCGGCGGCCGTCGGGCGGAACGTGACGCTGACCGAGCAGGACGCGCCGGCGGCGATGCTGCTGCCGCAGGTGTTGCTCTGCTGGAAGTCACCGCTGACGGCGATCGTGCCGACCGGGGCCGACGCGGTGCCGCTGTTGGTGACCGTGACGGCCTGTGCGGCGCTGGTACCGCCGGTCGCGACCGAGCCGAAGCCGAGCGCGTTCGGGCTGACGCTGATGTTGGAGCCGTTGTCCGGCAGGTACGGCGGGAACGTCGGCACCGGCATCGTGCAGCCGGTCGCGCCGAAGATGCCCGAGTTGCCGCCGCCGTCGGTGAGGTTGAAGCCGACGCCGCAGCTGTAGATCGGCGCGGAGGCCTGCGTGCCGGTCGCGGTGCTGTTGGTGATCGTCGCCGCGCCGGCGACCTGGAGCTGCACCACGAACGTGCCGGTGTTCTGGATCGTCGCGTTGTTGATCTTCACGTTGTTGATCTGCGAGCCCGAGACGAACTGGATCGCCTCGTACGGGCTCTGCTGGATCAGGATGTTGTCGACGTTGGTCAGGCCGTTCATGACACCGTCGCGGGCGTCGAACCACAGCGCGCCGACGCCGAACTGCCAGTTCGGGTCGAGGTTGCCGGACCGGATGATCGTGTTGCGCAGCACGTCGGTGCGGCCGAGCGGGGTCGAGGCGAAGCGCTGCCCGACGTGGATGCCGCCACCCTGGCTGAGGCCCGAGTCGATGACCTTGTTGTCGGTCACGAAGTTGTCGTGGCCGCCGTAGATCGCGATGCCGTTGGCGAGGATCGGCAGCTCGACCGTGTTGTGGTCGAACGAGTTGTTCACGTCGGCGTTCTGCTCGGCCCACATGGCCAGGCCGTCGTCGCCGGGGTTGCGGACGTGGCTGTTGGTGACCTTCGAGTTCGTCACGCCGTTGTGGAAGTTGATCGCGTCGGCGTTGTAGTTGCGCAGCCGCATCTGGTCGAACACGAGGTTCGTGAACGGCCCGTCCATCCAGGCGCCGACCTTGGTGTGCTCGATCCACACCCGGGTGACGGTGGAGTTGCTCATCGCGCCGCCGATGCCGTTGACCTGGTCGGCGTCGTTGCGCTCCTGGACGTTGCCGAAGATCGAGAAGTCCGACAGGTGCACGTTGGAGCTGGGCGTCGGCGCGTAGTTGCCGTAGAACCCGATCCGGTCACCGGTCGTCTTCGAGTGCCACATGCCGGCACCCTTGATCGTGATGTTGTTGACCGCGATGTGACCCTGGATCTTGAACGTGCCCGGCGGGATCCAGACCGTGCCGCCCGCGCCCGCGGAGGCGATCGCCTGGTTCATCGCGGAGGTCGAGTCGTTGACGCCGTTCGGGTCCGCGCCCTTGCTGGTGATCGACACGGAGCCGGCCGGCTGCGACAGCGGCCCGGCGACGTTCTCGAAGTCCGCGAGGTCGATCGTGTACGACGACGCGGTCGAGTCCGAGTCGACCTGCAGGCGGAACTTGGTGCCCGCCGGGTAGGTCTGCGGGAAGAGCCGGTTGACCTCGTCGTAGAAGTGGTGGTGGTTGCTGCCCGGCTGGTTGCTGAACGGGTAGCTGCTGTAGAAGTGGCTGTACGCGTTGGTCAGCGTGAAGTTGTTGGACCGGACCCCGTTGATGTAGAGCGAGATCGGCGCCGTGTAGACGGACCCGTTGCTGGTGTCCGGGATGCTGTAGCGGAACACCATCGAGTTGGTCGCCGCCGGCGAGGTGAACTCGACGTACTTGCCGCTGCCCTGCAGCGTGACGGCTTTGCGGTAGGACGCCTCACCGGCGAGGGTGTTGTAGGCGGCGCTCGGGCCGATGACGGTGCCGTTGGTGGCGGCGTTCTCCGCCTGCACCTCGACGTAGGGCAGCGTCGCACCGACGCCGCCGGTCGCGGCCGCCAGCGCCGGCGACATCGTCATACCGACGACGACGCCCGCGGCAGCCAGCGTGGTGCCCGCGGTCAGGGCTGCGAAGCGCCCCTTCCGCCCGACACCTCGGATGGACCGGAACATGTGTTGCTCGCTTTCGACGGGGCCGTGCCGCGCAAGCATCAACCGGCCGGCCGCGAGTTGGCGGTGTCGGGCTGGTCGGCGGTGGAGGTGACGTTCGAACGGCGGGGGTGGGTTTTTCTACACCGGTTGGCGGTGCGGTGCAAGAGGGACCGTAACTCCACTGACACGGGTGCGCAATATCCAGACTCATCTTTGCTGATTTTGAACTTGTTCTTGCAAGGCACCGACACTTCCTGCCTTGTCTTTGTGCACGCTTCCGCTCACCGTTCGTGCGCAACCGCTCGGCGCTCCGCTCGGCCGGTGGGGTCCCCGCCTCCATGAGCATCGCCAAGACTCGATGCGACCGTCCCTGCCGTGTTTTTCACGGACCGCCCTCGGACGGCGCAGACGAAAGGACCCTTCTCCATGCGACGCTCAGCTTTTGTCGCCGCCCTGGCGCTCGGGCTCGGCCTTCTCGCGGCCCCCGCCGCGCCGGCCCTGGCCGAGTCCAACGGTGGCGTGCGGGTCATGCCGCTCGGCGACTCGATCACCGACGGGTACAACGTGCCCGGCGGCTACCGGATCAACCTGTGGCAGCGGCTCGCCGCCGGCGGCTACACCGTGGACTTCGTCGGCTCCGGGTTCAACGGCCCCGCGTCGCTGCCCGACCACGACCACGAGGGCCACTCCGGCTGGCGCATCGACCAGCTGGACGCCAACATCGTCGGCTGGCTGGCCGCGACCTCACCGCGCACCATCCTGCTGCACATCGGCACGAACGACATGAACCAGAACTACGACGTCGCCAACGCGCCCGCCCGCCTGTCTGCCCTCATCGACAAGATCCGGGCGAACGCGCCGTCGGTCGAGCTCTTCGTCGCCCAGATCACCCCGGAGACCAACGCGACGCAGGAGGCCCGCGTCCAGGCCTACAACGCGGCGCTGCCGGGCATCGTCGCCTCGAAGGGCCCGCTCACGCACCTGGTCGACATGCACTCCGCGATCACCACCGCCGACCTCGCCGACGGTGTCCACCCCAACGCCACCGGCTACGACAAGATGGCGGCCCGCTGGTACACCGCACTGCAGTCCGTGCCCGGCAGCCTCACCCCCACCATCCCACCGGTCGGCACCGCCGTCTCGCTGGTCAACCCGCAGTCGAACCGCTGCATGGACGTCTCCGGCGCCAGCACCACCGCCGGCGCCCAGGTCCACATCTGGGACTGCCACAACGGCACCAACCAGAAATGGACCCGCACCGCCGCCAATGAGATCCGCGTGTACGGCAACCGCTGCCTCGACGTGAACGGCAACGGCACCGCCGACGGCACGAAGATCCAGATCTGGGACTGCAACGGCACCAACGCCCAGAAGTTCACCTTCAACGCCAACGGCTCCATCACCGGCACCGGCTCCGGCAAGTGCGTCGACGTGAACGCCTCAGGCACCGCCAACGGCACCAAGGTCCAGCTCTGGACCTGCAACGGCACCGGCGCCCAGCGCTGGTCCGCCCGGCCGTAGGAGCTCACCGGCCCCGGGGTGGGTGCGTACCGTTTCCGCGGCACGCACCCACCCTGGTGCGTCCGCGGTCCACCGCCCGGTTCTTCCGGTGCAGGTCAGCACCGCGCCGCTCGGTCCTGCCGGCACCACCCGGACGCCGCGCCGCTCGGTCCTGCCAGCACCACCCGGACGCGGCGCCGCTCGGTCCTGCCGGCACCACCCGGACGCCGTGCCGCTTCGTCCGGACGGTGCCACGCCTGGCCGGTGCGCCACCCGTCCGGACGGACGGCGCCGGCTCAGTCCGTGCGGATCAGACCGAACTGATACGCGAACACGACCGCCTGCACCCGGTCACGCACCTCCAGCTTCAGCAGCACCCGCCCCACATGCGTCTTCACCGTCGTCTCCGCCACATTGAGCCGCTCCCCGATCTCCACATTGGACAGTCCTTCCGCGACGAGCAGCAGCACCTGCCGCTCCCGCTCCGTCAGACTGGCCAGCCGCCGCATCGCATCCGGATCGTCGACGACCGGCGGCGCCGTCACGAACTTCCCCGCGAACCGATCCAGCAGACTCCTCGTCGCCCGCGGCGCCACCATCGCCTCCCCGCCCGCCACCGCCCGGATCGCCGCCAGCAGGTCCCCCGGCGGTGCGTTCTTCAACTGGAACCCGCTCGCCCCCGCCTGCAACGCCGCGAACGCGTCCTCATCGGTGTCGAACGTCGTCAGCATCAGCACCCGCGGCCCACCCGCCCGCGCACACAACGCCTCGGTCGCCGCGATCCCGTCCATCACCGGCATCCGGATGTCCATCACCACCACGTCGGCCTCAACCCGGCGCAGCAGCCGCAACGCCTCCGCCCCGTCCCCTGCCTCCCCCACGACCACCATGTCGTCCTGCGCGGACAGCACCATCCGGAACCCGGCCACGATCAGCTCCTGGTCGTCGACGATCACGACCCGGATCACCGGGCTTCCCACCGCCCACCTCCCACTCCCCCGACCAAGCTCCCCGCCGCGACCCGCTCCCCACCACGCCCCGCTCCACCGTCGCGGCCCGCGACTCCGCTCGTGCCACGCACGTCCCCACCACGCCCCGCTACCCCACCACCCAACCATCCGACCGGCCCGCCGTCCCGGCCGATCACTCGCCCCGCCCCGCCGCGCACATCCCCACCGTCGCCGCCCGCGACTCCACTCGTGCCACACACGTCTCCATCGTCGCCGCCCACGACCTTGCCCCCAACGCGCACCCCACTGCCGCCGCACGCATCCCCGCCGTCGCGGCCCGCGACGACACTTCTGCTACGCAGGTCCGCGGCGTTTTCCGCGGACCCGTTTTCGGCACGCAGGTCCGCACCGTCGCCGGTCGCCGGCCCGGCGGCCCGGCCGGCGTCCTGTCCCGGCCGATCCCGCAGGTCCGTGCCGTCGTGCACGCCCACGCTGCCGGCGATGTACACGCCGTCAGCGCTCGCGACACCGTCCCCACGGCGCGGCTCCGTGGCATTGCCGCTTGTGATCTCCCCGTCGCCGTGCCCGGCGGCCAGGGCGGTCGATGTCCGAGGCGGCGGTGTGAGCGGTGATGGCGGCGGGGGTGTTCTGGGGATCGTGGCGGTGACGGTCCAGCCTCCGTCGAACCGGGGCCCTGCCGTCACCTTGCCGCCGTGCAGGGCGACCCGCTCCCGCATGCCGATCAGGCCGTGGCCGCCCGGCGTAGGGCTCGGGACCGTGGGGCGGCCCGCGCCGTCGTCGGTGGCCTCGATCGCGACGTGCCCGGGCGTGTACTCCAGCCGCAAGCTCACCTTGGCGTCTGGGCCCGCGTGCCGGAGCGTGTTGGTGAGCGACTCCTGGACGATCCGGTAGGCGGTCAGCTCCTCCGCCACGCTCAACCCCGCCGGGGTGCCGATCGTCTGGAGGTCGACCCGCAGGCCGGCCCGCTCGACGAGTCTGTCGAGCTCCGCCAGGCCGACCCGCCGCCTCGACGCCGCGCCCGCCCCGGGCGACGCCCCGCGCAGGACGCTCACGACACGACGCATGTCCTCGAGCGCGTCACGCCCCGTGGCGGCGATGGTGTCGAGCGCCTGACGGGCACCCGAGGCCGACGGGTCGAGGGTGTACCCGGCGCCGTCCGCCTGGACGATCATCACGCTCAGGCTGTGCGCGACGACGTCGTGCAGCTCACGGGCGATGGCGGCGCGCTCGTCGGCGGCCGCGAGGCGGGCCAGGTGGTCGCGTTCGCGTTCGAGGGTGGCGGCCCGTTCCTCGAGGCTCGCCACGTACAGCTGCCGGGTCCTCACCCCGTACGCGGAGAACCACACGGCGATGGTCAGCGCGCCGACGACCCAGGCGACGGTGCCGAAGTTGTCGCTCCGCCGGGCCTCGACGGCGGCGCCGATCACCGCACCGCAGCCCGCGCCGACACCGGCGAGGATGCCCCAGAACAGCTCGGGCCGGTACTTGACGACGGCGAACATCGAGATCAGCACGGCGACGTCATAGACGCGCATCGCGTCGTCGAACAGCAGGTGCAACGGGGCGGCCGTATACACGATGCAGGCGACGGTCAGCGGATAGCGGCGGCGGGCCAGCATCGCGGTCGCCATGACGAGGCCGATCGCGACGAGGGCGGGCTGAAGCCGGCGCTCCATCAGCGTCACATACAGCACGGATCCCGCGATGCCCCCATCGAACAGCCAGGTCCTGATGCGCCGGAGGTGTTCGCCGTTCCACACGTCGTCCACGATAGGTCTTCACTCGGCCAGCGCGACGACGACCGCGACGTTTGCCGCTCTGCGTGACGGCAGCACTGCGGCGAGTGTCCCCGCCAGTGCCGCGAGCCCGACGAACGCCCCCAGTTGCCCGACCGGGATCGCGACGAGGGTGTCGACGTCACCGAACGCCGCGGCGGCGGTCAGCCATCCGTACACGAGGCCGAACACGACGCCGACGACCGCACCGGCCGCCGCCATGAGTAACGCCTCGGCGAGCAGCGTCGCGCGCAGCTGCCCGCGGGTCAGGCCGAGCGCCCGCAGCAACGCGGACTCCCTCGTGCGTTCGAGCACGGACAGCGACAGCGTGTTGGCGATGCCGACGAGCGCGATGATCAGCGCCAGCGCGAGCAGCACGGCGATCACGGCGACGATCTGGTCGATCGCGGCGTTGCGTTCGTCGCGGAACTCGGCGAGATCGCCGACCTCGACGAGCGGGTGCGCCGCAAGGGCGGCGTCGAGCCGGTCGCGTGCCGTCGCCGCGGGCACACCCTCGGCGGCGCGGAGCATGACGAGCGAATCCCCTGCGGCGGCCGGAAACAGCGTCCTGAAGTCGGTGTCGGTGACCACGACGTCACCGACGAGCGTGGCGCTCTGGACCGTCGCCGCGACCGTCAATGTGACTGCGTGACCGCCCGCGCCGGCCAGCTGGACCTGGTCGCCGGCGCGCAGGCCGACGAGGACGTCGGAGCCGCTGGACACGACGGCGGTGCCCGGTCTCAGGTCGGCCAGCCGCCCGGTGGTGACCGCAGGACGGTACGCCGTGCCGATCGCCGCCTCGTCGATGGTCCCCACGAGCAGCTTCCCGCGGGGGGTCTTCGCGGTGTCCTGCCTGACCGCCGCGACGAGCCCGAACGTGGGGTCGGCGCGCAGCCCGGCCGTCACCGACGCCGGGACGGCAGCAGCCCTGTCTCCGCCGGTGACCGCCGGGGTGAGGAGATAGTCGATCGGGAACGCCTTGTCGAGCTGCGCCTCGGCGGTGCGGTTGACGGTCGCGGCGATGGTGCTGCCGCCGGCCATCAACGCCACGCCGACGAGCAGCGCGGCCGTCGTCGCAGCGGTGCGGCCCGGATTGCGCCGGGCGTTGGCGACGGCCAGGCGGACCGGCGCACCGGCGAGCCGGGCCGGCAGCCAGCCGACCGCCGAGACGAGTTGGCCGATGTACAGCGGTGACAGCAGCAGCACCGCGAGGAACACGCTCGTGCCGCCGGCCATGACGATCACCATCGCGGTCTGCGGGTCGCTGGTCCGCAGCCCGGCCGTGGTCAGCGCGGCCCCGACGAGGGTGAGCAGCGCCGCGGACGCGACGAGCACGACCCTGGCGCGCCGGCTGCCGCCGCGACCGAACGGGACGATGCGCAGCGCGGCGATCGGCGGCACCCGCGTCGCCCGGACGGCAGGCACCAGCGCCGACACGACCGTCAGCACGGCACCGAGGAGCAGCGCCACCAGTACCGGCGAAATCCCGATGACGAGCCTGCCACTGGGCAGACCGATGCCGGGCAGTGCGGCGCCACGGGACAGGCCGACGCCGATCCCCAGGCCGACGCCGATCCCGAGCGTCGCGCCGGTGAGACCGACGGCTGCCGCCTCGACGACGACCCGCCGGAACACCTGGGCGCGGGTGGCGCCGACGCATCGCAGCAGCGCCGTCTCCCGCATCCGCTGGGCGAGCAGGATGTTGAACGTGTTCGCGATGACGAGCGCCGCGACCAGCACAGCGACCACGGCGAAGAGCTGCAGGCCGATGAGCAGGCCGTCGATCTGCCCGAACGCCTCGCGGGCCAGGTCGTGCCGCAGCTCGTCGCCGGTGCGGACCTTGCCGGGCGCCGTCACGTGGGACCGCACGTCGGCAGGTGCGGCACCGCGGGCGACGGTCGCGACGACCTCGCGGAAGCCGGTGGCGCCGGTGAGCCGGACGAGCGCCGGGCGGGTCAGCACGGCCGTGGACGTGTTGCCGCCGTCCACACCGGCGATGTCGACGACGCCGACGAGCCGGAACTCGTGGCGCTGCTCGTCGGCGCCGACCAGCGCGATCGTGTCGCCGATCAGGTAGCCGGTCCGCCGGACGCTGCGGGCGTCGAGCGCCACATCGTCCTCCCTGTGCGGCAGCTCGCCGGCGCGCAGGTCGAACGGGCGCAGGTCGGCGCTGTCGCCGACGTCGACGGCGTGGCCGGGGACGCCGAACTCGGTGACGAGGCGGCCCGCGCGGTCGATGAGCGGTGCCTGCTCGGTCATGCGCCCCTCGACGGCGGCGACGCCGGCCACGCGGCCGATATCATCCACTGTGGACAGTGGCAACCGCGTGCCGCCGGTGGCGGTGACGACGAGGTCGACGTTGCGGGCGGCCCGTGCGTAGTCGTCGAGCAGCGCGGCGCGGGTCGTGTCCCCGAAGATCATGATGCCGGCGACGAACCCGACGGCGAGCACGATGGCGAGCACGGTCGGCACGAGCCGCCGCGGCCGCGGTCCAGACAGTATGGTGCGGCGCATCTCAGGCCCCCAGTCGCTTGAGCAGGTCCAGAACGGCCTCGGGAGTGGGGCGGCGCAGCTCGTCGACGATGCGGCCGTCCGCGAGCATCACGACCCGGTCGGCGTAGGACGCCGCGACGGGGTCGTGCGTCACCATGACCACGGTCTGACCCAGCTCACGGACGCTGCGACGCAGGACGTCCAGGACGTCTGCGCCCGTGCGGGAGTCGAGGTTGCCGGTCGGCTCGTCGGCGAAGACCACGTCGGGCCGGCCGAGCAGCGCCCTGGCACACGCCACCCGCTGCTGCTGGCCACCGGACAGCTGACTCGGCGTGTGCCGCAGCCGCTCACCGAGGCCGAGCACCGACACCACCTGCGCCAACCGGCGACGGTCGGGTTTTCGGCCGGCGAGGTCGAACGGCAGCAGGATGTTCTGCTCCGCGGTCAGCGTCGGCAGCAGATTGAAGGACTGGAAGACGAACCCGACCCGCTCCCGGCGCAGCAGCGTCAACGCCTTGTCGGACAGGCCCGCCAGCTCGGTGCCGCCCAGGCGGATCGAGCCGGACGTGGCGGAGTCCAGGCCGGCGAGACAGTGCATCAGCGTGGACTTGCCGGACCCGGACGGTCCCATGATCGCGGTGAACTCGCCGGCGGGGAACGCGACGCCGACGCCGTCCAGGGCGCGCACCGTGGTGTCGCCTGTTCCATGCACCTTCACCAGGTCGGTCACTTCGACCGCGAGCGTCGTTGTCATGGGAGGCAAGGTAGGCGGGGTGCGGGTGCCGCGTCGTCATCGTCAAGCACACCATGGGTGTCCTACTCAGGTCGGACACCGGCGCTTTCGGGTCGGTCCCGGGGAGGACGACACGGCGGTCACGGCGGGGCTAGCTTCGGCGGCACCGAGCGAGAGGATCCGCGATGCATCCCATGTCACTGCCCCGCCGCCGCCTGCTGGTCGCCGCTGCCGTCGGCGCCGGCCTGAGCCACGGCGTCCGCTCCGCGCTGCTCGACGGGGTGTCGCCGCGGTATCCGGAGATCAGGTTCGTGGCATGAGCGGTCGCTATCGTGGCACGGTGGTGGAGGACTTCACCGATGCGGCCGTGGCCCGGCTCGTCGACGCCGACCGGGCCGGGTTCTGGCGGACGTCGGCGAACGCCCCCGACGAGCTCGTCGACCGGCTCGCCGATCGGATCGCCGCCTCCCCACCCGCCAAGCCACGGCGGTATGAGATGCCGCCCGATCTCCGCTCCGCGCGGGTCGAGCTGCTGCTCGGGGCCGACACGGACCGCGCGCTCGCGCACCTGACCCGGCTCGCGCAGACGTTCGAGTCGGTCAGGCTGATGTGCGGGGCACGGGGAGTGTGGGCGCCGGCGGACGGCCCGGCCGTGCGGCGGTACACGTCGGAGGCGCGCACGATCGTGACGGCGCGCAGTGCCGATCGCCGGCTGGAGACGTTCGCCGAGCCGGGCACGGTGTTCGAGGATCCGCGCGGGCTGGGGTGCGCGCTGCCGCTCACGGTGCCGCTGCTGGTGAGTGACGCGTTGCTGCCGCCCGCGGTGCGGGGAGGCGGGCATCCGTTCGTGATGAGCTTCTGCTCCGAGTGCGACGCCGACGAGGAGCTGCGCGGTGACTACGGCTGGCGGCTGGGGAGGTTCGAGGAGGAGCGCGACGAGTCGTGTCCCGGCTATCCGCCCGACGACGAGCCGCAACGGCTGCGGTTGCGGCTCGCCCCCGCCGGTGAGCGCCGGTGGGACGACGTGGGACAGTTCGGCGGGCGACCTGAGTGGTTGCAGGCGTATCCGCAGTGGCCGGGGTGTTGTGGGCGGCCGATGTGGTTCGTCGGGCAGTTGCGGACCGGGGAGTTCGGCGGGGTGGGCGGCTCGATCTACGGGTTCCGTTGCGAGTGCGGGTATGCGGCTCAGCCCCGCCAGATCACCTGATCGACGACTCCGCTGGATCACGTGATCGCGACGGCCTGCTGGGAGGCCGGGCCGAGGGCAGGGTCACGTCCGCCTCGGTGGTGTACGAGTGGCACCACAACGGCCGTGCGGCCCGTCGGTCTCGAGGTGGTCGCCGCTCTGCGTCTGTGGTGGGTGATCAGTTTGCACCGGGGGGTCGGGTCTGGCCGCGGCTGGTGGAGTCGTGGGGTGGTGGTGTGCCGGATGGTGGGTACCTCGGCGGCGATGCGGGGGACGGCCGGGGGATGTCAGTGCGGGCGCGGTGGTCATGGTCGCCGCGCCGCCCGGCGGCGGTTGGTGGGTGAGCCGCATGCGGACCCTCGGTCGAGCGAACGTGCGTTTGTGTCGTCTGCGCCGCTTCGGTGGGGTTCTTGATGATCCGGAAGAGTTTGTGCCGCTATGACGACACAAAGTCTTCCGGATCATGAAAAAGAGGAATTCGGGGCGTCATCCAGGAGCGGTGGTGAGGCTTGGGCCTGCCCAGCCGCGCGTGATGTCGTTCATGTCAGTACCTCCGTGGTCAGGGACCGGTCGGAAGGAAGCATCGCGGCATGACGGAGGCGGCGCATCGGTAATTCTGCCCGTGCAGGGATGGTGGTGGGACTCAGGTCAGTCCTGCAGGGTGCCCGCGAGCAGGCCGCGCATGAAGAACCGGCCCAGCATGATGTAGAGGGCGAGTGTGGGAAGGCTCACCAGGAGGGCGCCGGCCATCGCCTGACCGAAGGGGACGGACTGACCGCCGGCGATGTTGTTGAGGGCGATCGTCACCGGCCAGGAGTCGCGGCTGGTCATCATGGCGCCGAACATGAAGTCGTTCCAGGAGGAGGTGAACTGCCAGATGATGGCCACGGCGAACGCCGGCTTGGCGAGGGGCACCGCGATGTCCACGAAGGTGCGCAGGATGCCGGCCCCGTCGAGACGGGCGGACTCGAGCAGCGTGTTGGACATGGCCACGAAGTGGTTGCGGAAGATGAGGGTCGTGATCGGCAGGCCGTAGATGATGTGGATGAGCATCAGGCCGGCGAGGCCGCCGGTCGGGTCGTTGCCGCCGCGCAGGCCGACGAACGTCATGGTCTGCGAGACGGGGATGATCACGGCCTGGTAGGGCACGAAGATGCCGAACAGGATCAGCGGGAAGACCACGTTGGCGAACGGGAAGCGGATCTTCGACAGCACGAACCCGTTGGCGCAGCCGAGCAGCGCCGAGAGGAGGCTGGCCGGGATCGCGAGGGACAGGCTGTTGCGGAAGCCGGAGGCGAGCTTCGGCCAGACGAGGCCGAAGTTGTCGAGGGAGAGGCTGGTCGGCAGCTCCCAGATCCTCGTGACCGACACGTCGACGGGATCCTTGAAGGAGGTGACCACCAGGACGTAGACGGGTAGGAGGAAGAAGCAGGCGAGGGCCCAGAGGACGACGTACCGCACGACGCTGCGTGCACCGCCGGCGGCTTTCGACGCCGCGGGCGGGATCGGGTCGGAGACCACGTGCCGGGGCACTGTGGCGGTGGCGCGCACCATGCGGACTACCCCCGTTCCGGGCGCGAGGTGATGTGACGCGGACCAGCGCCACGCGACGAAACGCGGCCCGACGAAACGCGGCCCGACACAACGCAGTGCGGCGCAACGACGAACGGCGTAACGACGAACGGCGCAACGACGAACGGCGTAACGACGCGTGTAGTGGTGCCAGGGGTGGACACAGCAGGAGGAAGTCCGGGCGCCATGCGGCTACCGCCGTTCCGTGCGCAGGGCGTACCAGACATAGGGGCCGACGACGAGTGCCACCCCGACGAGCAGGACCGTGGCGATGGTTGAGCCGCGGTCGTAGAAGCCGCCGTCGAAGGTGGTGAACCACATGTACAGCGAAGGCGTGTCGATGCGCAGGTTGCCCTGGTCGAGGGCGTACAGGAGGTCGAAGGTCTTCAGCGAGATGTGAATCATGATGAGCAGGGCGCTGAAGGTGACGGGGCGCAGGGCGGGGCGCACGACGTGCCAGAAGACCTGGGTCTCGCTGGCGCCGTCGAGGCGGGCGGACTCACGCAGGGCTTCCGGGACGCCGCGCATGCCGGCGAGGAACAGGGCCATGACGTAGCCGGAGAGGGCCCAGCCGGCGGGCAGCGCGACGGCGGCGATCGCCCAGATCGAGTCCGACTTGTGCCAGTCGCTGCGCAGGAAGTCCAGGCCGAGGACGGCGAAGAGCTTGTTCAGGCCGGCGGTGTCGGAGCCGGAGCCGTTGTCCAGCAGCCAGCGCCAGACGATGGCGGTGGCGATGAAGGAGATGGCCATCGGGAAGAGGAAGACGCCGCGGAGGAAGCCTTCGCCGCGCACGCCCTTGTCCAGCAGCATGGCCATGAGGAAGCCGAGGAGCAGGGAGCCGCCGACGAACACGGCGGTGAAGACGACGAGGTTGCGGACGTCGGCGTGCCAGCGTTCGTCGCGCATGAGACGGGTGTAGTTGGAAAAGCCCACGAAGTGGTACGACGGCGAGAGACCCCGCCAGTTCGTGAATGAGACGCGGACGTTCCAGCCGAGGAACCCGTAGACGAAGACGCCGATCAGGATCAGCGACGGGGAGACGAGCAGCAGCCCGGCCAGCCACGCCGGGCCGCGGTGCTTGCGGCGGCGCACGGGCGGCGGGACGAAGGGGCGCGACGGCGGGGCATTGGAATGCCGCGGCACGTGCACGGGGGCGGTCATCGGGTCTCCTGGAACTGCTGCTGCACGGTGCTGGCGAACTTGCCGAGGTCGCCGTGCTGGACGAACAGTCCGAGCGCGGAGTCGATCTCGGCGTTGTAGGCGTTGTTGGCCACGACGCCGTGCGCGAGGGACCCGACGATGCGTGTGCGAGGGTCACGCCAGTGCTGCAGCGTCCAGCCGAGGTACCCCTGGTAGAGGTCCGCCGACGCGTCGGTACGGGCGGGGATGGAGCCCTTCAAGGGGTTGAACAGGTTCTGCCCGTCGGCGGAGCCGCACTCGATGAGCCACTTGCGGGACAGCTCAGGGGACCGGACGCCCGTCGGGAGGGTGAAGGAGTCGGAGAGGAAGTCGTAGACACCTTCGGTGCCGGGTGAGGTGGCGACGTCGTAGCCGTCGCGCCACCGCAGCTTCTTCGACTGCTCCAGGTAGGAGGAGCTCCAGTCGCCCATGACGGCGTACACCGCGGAGCCCTCGACGATCCGGTCGAGCTGCGGCTGCCACTCGCCGGCGGCGGACTTCACGTCGGAGCTGCCGAGGACCTTGCCGAACATGTCGAGGGCCGAGGTGACCTGCGGTGAGGTCCAGCCGAGGTCGCCGGCGAAGAGCCGCTCGTAGGCGTCGGCGCCGAGCTCCCCGAGCAGGACGGTCTCCATGAGGTGCTTCTGTGTCCACTCCGGGCCGACGGCGAGCGGCACCTTGCCCTTGCCCCGGATCAGCGCGGCCTGGTCGAGGAAGTCGGCCCAGGTCTTCGGCGGGCCGGCGATGCCGAGTTCGCGCAGCGTGCGAGGGTTGAACCAGATGAGGTTCGCCCGGTGGATGTTCACCGGGACGGCGTAGATCTTGCCGTCGATGGTGAGGTTGTCCAGCAGGCCCTTCGGGAAGACCTTGCCCCAGCCCTGTTCCTCGTAGAGGCCGGTCAGGTCCTGGACCTTGCCGGAGCGCACGTCGTCGAGCAGTTCCAGACCGGCGTGGCGCTGATAGGAGTCGGGTGGATCGTTGGCGAGGAGCCTGCTGGCGAGGATCGCCTTGG
The DNA here is from genome assembly GCF_040605635.1 of Dactylosporangium sp. NPDC005555. Lineage (NCBI taxonomy): Bacteria > Bacillati > Actinomycetota > Actinomycetes > Micromonosporales > Micromonosporaceae > Dactylosporangium > Dactylosporangium sp. NPDC005555. The sequence continues at coordinate 25,794 of NZ_JBEXDG010000050.1, read as the reverse complement.
CGTTGGAGCCCGCACCGCCGGAGACGGCGGCGTTGACGAAGCGGATGCCGGGGTTCGCCGCCTCGAAGGCCTCGGCCATCGCGGCCAGGCCCTCCTCCTCACCGGGGCCGGTCCACCAGGAGTAGACCTCGAGCTGGTCGTCGCTCGCGCCCCCGACGGTCAGCTGCGACAGTCCTGCCAGCAGCGACACGGCCAGCAGCGCGATGATGGCCAGGCGGCCCTTCCACACGTCGAACCTCCCGTGGCCTCGCTGGCGGGCGAATCCATCCACAGGTGAGCGCCTGCGAAGCGGTAGCAGCAGAGACGCGGCTCACTCATGTCGTCGAGTGAACCTAGTGCGAACGGAAGTCGTTTGGTGATGAACGTCCGGTTCGACAAGCGGCGTCAACCGGAGGGTCAACCCGAGACGCACGGACGACTTATCTCGCGACCAGAAGTATGGTTCGATCCGCCGAAAGTCCCGGGGCCGCACAGACCCCGGGACTGCCAGCGTGCCAGAAAACGTCTGACAACTTTGCTAGAGGTTGTAGGCCTCCACCTCGGACAGCTGCCCGGCGGGCCAGCCGCTGTTGGCGGTGACGGTGATCCGCAGGTAGCGGACGTTCGCCGCCGGGAACGACAGGATCGCGGTGTTGCCGGTCGCCGGGTCGAAGGTGACGGTGATCGAGGAGCGGAGCACCGCGCCGGTCGAGCCGTCGGTCACCGTGACCGTCTGGGTGCGCGTCGCCCACGCCGTCGACGGGGGCAGCCGCAGGGTGACCCTGCCGACGGCGACCGTCGAGCCGAGGTCGATCTGCACCCATTGCGGGAAGGCGTTGTTGGCGCTCTCCCAGTACGTGTTGGCGTCGCCGTCCACGACGTTGCCGGAGCCGTAGTTCTGCGTGTTCGACGACTGCGTGGTCGGCCGGCCCAGCGCCAGGTTCTGCCCGCTCGCCGAGGCGCCCTGCCCGGACAGCACGACGCTGAGCGGGGTGCCGCCGTAGTTGACGGTCAGCGAGCCGGTCCGGGTGCCGGTCACGGTCGGCCGGAACGTCACGCTGACCGTGCAGTTCGCCCCGGCCGCGATCGTCGTGCCGCACGTGTTCGTCTGCGAGTAGTCGCCGGCGACGCTGACCCCGGAGACGTTCGCCGCCGCGGTGCCGGTGTTGGTGACCGTGACGGTCTGCGCGCCGCTGTACGAGCCGACCGTGGTGGCCGCGAAGTTCAGCGTGGTCGGGTTCGCCGTCAGCGCCGGGCTGCCGGTGGCCACGCCCTTGCCGGACAACGCCACACCCACCGACGAACCGCCGTAGGCGACCGTCAGCGTCCCGGTGCGGGTGCCGGCGGCGGTGGGATGGAACGTGACGGTGACGGTGCAGTTGGCCCCGGCCGCGATGACGGTCCCGCAGGTGGTGACGCGGGTGTAGTCGCCGGTGGCGGTGATCCCGGAGACCGTCGCCGGTCCGGATCCCGTGTTCGTGACCAGCACCGTCTGCCAGTCGCTGTTGTCGTTGACCGCGGTGTCCTCGAAGGACAGTGCCGTCGGGCTCAGCGTGAGCGTCGCGGGTCCACCGCCCGTCCCGTACACCTCGAAGCTCGACAGCTGACCGGCGGGCCATCCGGTGTTGCCGGTGATCTGCAGCCGCAGATAGCGCACGGCGCCGGTGACCGGGATGTCGGCGGTGTTGCCGGTCGCCGGGTCGAGCGCGACGTCGGCCGCGGGACGCAGCACCGCACCGGAGGCACCGTCGAGGACCGCGATGGTCTGCCGCCGGGCGGCCCAGGCGGCGGCCGGCGGGACCTTGACCGTCACCTTGCCGACGGCGACCGTCGAGCCGAGGTCGACCTGGATCCATTGCGGGAACGCGTTGTTGGCGCTCTCCCAGTAGGAGTTCACGTCGGCGTCGACGGCGTTGGTCGCCGGGTAGCCGCCCTGCGCGCTGGAGGAGGTCACCGGACGGCCCGCGGCCATGTTGGTGGTCCCGGTGCCCGTCACGCCGGTCCCGGTCAGCTGCACGAGGATCGCGCCCTGCCCGTCGTCGCCGGTGATCGAGTACACCGCCGACTGCGCGCCCGCCGAGGACGGTGTGAAGGTCACCGTCTGGTGGATGACGTCACCGGGCGACAGCTGCTGCCCCTCGGACACCGGCGTGGTGGTGTTGAACGCCCCGACCGGCGGCGCCGCCTTCGTCAGTGTCAGCGCGATGTTGCCCGTATTGGCGATGTCGAACGTCTGCGTCGCCGTCTGCCCGACCGGCACCTGCCCGAACGCGACCGGGTTCGGCGTGATCGTCAGGTGCGGCGCGCCGGAGACCGCGGTGCCGGTGACCGGGACGGTGACGGCGCCGGCGCTGCTGGTCACGATGAAGGAGCTGCTCTGGTTGCCCGCGGTGGTCGGCGTGTACCGCACGGACACGGACACGGACGCGCCCGCGGCGAGGGTCGTGCCGGTCGCGGGGGCGCCGATGGCGGTGAACGGCGCGGCCGGCGGCGTGAAGCCCGTGATGGTCACCGCGGACGTGCCGGTGTTGGTGACGCTGACGCCGAGGGTCTTGTTGGCGCCGGTCGGCACGGTCCCGAACGCCAGCGTCGACGGGGTCGCGCCGAGGCCGGGCCGGGTGCCGACGCCGTGCAGGTCGAACGGCACGGTCCCGGCGTCGGTGGTGAAGGTGAGGCTGGCGGTCGCGCCGCCGGTCGCGGTGGGTGTGAACCGCACCGGCACGGAGAGGGTCTGCCCGGTGGTGAGGTTCACCGGCAGCGCCGGCGCGGTCGCGGCGAACGGCGCGGCGGTCGTGATCGCCGAGACGCTGACCGCGCGGGTGGCGGTCACGGTGACGGTGGCGTTGGCCGTACTGCCGACGCCGACGCTGCCGAAGTCGGTGGGGCTGCTGGTCAGGGCCGCCGTGGTGGGCCGGCCGAAGCCGATGACGTGCCCGTCGCGGGTGCCGATGAACACCCGGCCGCCGTCGGTCGCGGGGGTGATGAACTTCGTCGCGACCCCGATCGGCGCGCTGTAGCGCAGGTTGAGCCTGCCGTTGACGGGCAGCGCGTCGTAGGCGCGCAGCTGGCCGTTGGCGCCGTTGGACCCGTCGCTGTAGACGGCCCACACGATGGCCGATCCGGAGGTGGTGCCGGTGGACGTCACGGCCGGCGAGCCGGACGTGTAGCCGAACGTGGACGCGCTGGTCCCGGCCGAGGTGAGGACGGGCAGGCCGGCGCCGTTGACGCCGTACTTGAACGCGCGCAGGAAGCCCTGGTTCTCGACCTGGTAGACGTAGCCGCCGTCGCCGCCCCAGAACGCCGGGTGTCCCCAGACGCCGTTGTACGGTCCGGCGGGCGGGCCGACGGACGCGTCGCCGCCGCCCGGCCCCTGCGCGTTGCCGCCCAGGTTGTCGCGGTTCAGCAGGTACACGCGGCCGTCCTTGCCGGTCTGCACCAGCAGTTTCGGATGGGCGGCGGTGCCGAAGCCCGCGGGCAGCGCCATCGGGCCGCCGGAGCCGAAGTCGGTGTCGTCCTGGTCGAGGCGGCTGTTGTTGAACGGGCTGAAGAAGTCCTTCGCGGTCAGCGAGCCGTCGCCGTTGACCTGCAGCCGGATGATCGACTCGGCGAGGGTGCCGGGCGGGCTGGTGCCGGGGCCGGGTGCGGGCGAGACGCCGTTGCCGGTGGAGACGATGATCCGGCCGGGCCCGTCGGAGACGAGGCCACCGCCGGACTGCCAGATGCCGGCCATGCCGTTGCTGCGCCCGGCCTCCGTCGACCACAGCGTCGTCATCTGCGGCGTCGTGGTACGCACGCCGGCGATGTACCCGACGTACGGGCCGTAGTCGCAGTGGCTGGCGAACCCGGCGTAGACGACGCCGTCGAGCAGCAGCAGGCCGGGGCGCTGGGCGGCGGTCTTCGCGTTGAACGTGTTGCCGGGGTCGTTGGTCGGCGAGCCCTGGATCGTCACCGGCCAGCCGGACCGTTCGACGCCGGTCGCGGGGTTGATCGAGTGCAGGTAGAAGTGCGGGTGGTCGGCGTCGGGGCCGTCGTTGACCTTGGCCATGAAGAACACCGAACCGGTCACCGGGTCGTAGACCGGGGTGCTGGTGACACCGATGTTGGGCACCAGGTCGCCGCAGCCGATCGCGGACGCGGGCCACGCCGGCCCGACACTGCGGGACCAGATCACGGCGCCGGTCGCGGGGTTGAGCCCGTACACCCAGTTGTTCTCGGTGGCGGTGATCAGGGTGCCTGCGGCGACGATCGGCGTCGCGTACACCTGGCCGTTGACGGTGGCCGAGTACAGCTGGCCGAAGTCGGACGCGGAGACGGCCGACGGCGCGAGCCCCGGCTCGTTGCTGTCCCAGCCGGTCCGGAGGTTGTCGACGGAGATCGTGGTGGCGTCGGCCTGCGCGGGAGCAGGCACGGCAACGGCTGCGGTCAGCGTCAGCGCTGCCGGCAGGAGACGGAATAGGGCACGGCGCATGACACGCTCCTGGCGGGGAACGGCAACGATGAAGGAACGAACCGTAACTTGGTCGATCCCTCACCGCAAGATGCTGACCGCACTTTGAAATTTTTCGACGAATGGTCCTCCATGATCCGGAAGAGCTGTAGTCGCCCCAGCGACAAGAAGTCTTCCGGATCATGGCGAGACCCGCGCGGAGCGCGCGTAACGGCTAGCGGGTCCCGTAGCGTTCGGCGGCCCGGGCCTTTGCCTTGGCCGCCTCGATCTTGCGGTCGCGGGGCGGGGTGTTGGTGACGAGGCCGCCGAGCAGTTCGCGGGTCGCCGCGGCGACCGCGGCGACCGCGGCGTCGAAGGCGGCCTGGTTCGCCTGCGAGGGGCGGGTCATGCCGGCGACCTTGCGCACGTACTGGACGGCGGCGGCCTCGATCTCGTCCTCGGTCGCCGGCGGCTCGAAGTTGTTCAGTACCCGGATGTTCCTGCACATGCCTCCACCATGCCAGGCCGGGCGCCCGCCGTCAGGCCCGCCAGGGTCGCGGCCACCGCCGCAGGCGAGGGCAGCGCGGCGATCTCGTCGCGGATCCGGCCGGCGCGGCGGGTGACGGCGCTGTCGGCGAGCAGCGCGCGGACGGCGGTGCGGACCGCCGCCGGGGACCGGTCGGCGAAGGCGACGCCGCGCGCGACACCGGCGGCCGCGAGCCGGTCGGCGATGCTGAACTGGTCGCACATCTGCGGCAGTACCAGCTGCGGACGACCCGCACCGAGGGCGGCCATGGAACTGCCGGACCCCCCGTGGTGCACGAACAGGTCGCAGGTGGGCAGCAGCACGTGGTGCGGCAGCCACCCGACGCGACGGGCGTTGGGCGGCAGGTCCTCGATGCCGTGCACGCCGGCGCCGCTGACGACGACCTCCACGTCGAGGTCGCGCATCCCCTCGACGGCGGCGGTGAGCCCGTCGACGCCCTCGGGGATCGGCACGGTGCCCATGGAGACGCAGACCCGGGGCCGCACGCGGGGCGCGAACAGCCATTCCGGCAGCGTGCTGGCGCTGTTGTACGGGATGTACCGCATCGGCAGCCCCGGGACCGAATCGGCAAAGCGCAGCGACGGCGGGCACGTGTCGACGGTCGTGAGCGGCGCGTCGGTCGACTGTGAGACGCCGAGGACGTCGGCGAGGCGCAGCAGCCGGTCGGCGATGTCGGCGAGCGCGGCGCGGTGCACGTCGGAGGGGACAGGAAGGCCCCAGTGGTGCAGCACCCATGGGATGCCCAGGAGCGTGGCGGCCAGGGGCGCCGCGTATTCGACGGGTTCGGTGACGATGAGGTCGGGCCGCCAGGCGCGGGCGAGGGCGACGACGTCGGGGCCGGTGCGTTCGGCGATGGCGGCGAAGACGGTGAGGTCGAGGGTGTCGTTGCCGCCGAGGCGCAGGTGCGGCGGCCACAGCTCGAAGAACGACGCGTCGCCGCCGACGACGGCGTGGCTGAGCCCGGCGCGGCGGATCTGCTGCCCCATCGACTGCGGCGCGGCGACGAGGACGTCGTGCCCGCTCAGGTGCATCGCCCAGGCCAGGGGCACCAGCGCGTACAGGTGCCCGGGCGCCGGATTGATGGTGAACAGCACCCGCATCAGGAGGCCTCGCAATCAACGACGGGTAGGTCTTCGATGCCGCGCAGCACGGTGCCGGGCGAGCGGAACCTGGGCGCCCCGGCGAGGCGAAGGCCGGGGAAGCGGCGCAGCAGCATCGGGAACAGCACCTGCGCGTGCGTGCGGGCGAGGGCGGAGCCCGGGCAGTAGTGCCGTCCGGTGCCGAAGGACAGCGGCGGCCGCGTGGTGCGCCGGGTGATCCGGAACGTGTCGGGGTCGTCGGTGTACGCGGGGTCGCGGTTGGCCGCGCCGAGGATGCCGAGCAGGGCGGTGCCGGGTGCGACGGGCACGCCGCCGAACTCGCACGCCTCGGTCGCGATCCGGACGGCGATCTGGACGGGCGGGTCGTAACGGAGGATCTCCTCGACGGCGCGCTCGGCGGTGGCGGGGTCCCGGCGCAGCTCGTCCGCCTGGCCGGGGTGGGTCAGCAGGAGCCGGGCGCCGAGGGTGATGAGGCTCGCCGGGGAGTCGTAGGCGGCGCCGAACAGCAGCGCGAGGTCGCCCTGGTACTGCTCGCCGCCGTCCGGCCGGTGCGCGCGGACGAGACCGAGGAGCCCGTCATCGGCATGCCGTTGCAGGGTGTCGATGATGATCTCCCCGGCGGCCGCCATGGCGGCGCGCTGCCGGGGTGTCATGAACGGCTCGAACGCCGCACTCCCGGCGCGGGCGGCGGCACCGAGCCGCAGCGCGGCGGCGTCCGGGATGCCGAGGAGCCGCCCGGTGACCAGCGACGCGAACGGCACGGCGACGGCCTCGGCGAGGTTGACCACCGCTCCCCCGGCGAGCCGTCGCTCGAAGTCGTCCAGCACCGACGTGGCGACCTCGACGACGTCGGCGTGCTGGACCGGGCAGCGGCGCGGGGTGAGCCGCCGGGCCAGGGCGGTGCGCAGCGGCAGGTGCGCCGGACCTTCCCGCCAGCCGAACGACTGGTAGAGGCAGCGGACCAGCCGGTGGTCGCGCCAGGTCGGGGTGAGCAGTTCCGGGGCCTCGCCGGCGCTGACGAAGGTGGCGTCCTGCAGGAGGCGGGCGCAGTCGGCGTACCGGGTGAGCACCACCGCCTCCGCCTTGCCGGGCAGCTGCACGGGCAGGACGGGGGTCGCCCCGCGCAGCCGCCGGTAGGCCGGATACGGGTCGGCGCGCGCGGTCGGGCGCACCAGGTCGACGAACGTCCGCAGGGCCCGCCGCCGGTCGGTCTCCGCCCAGAAGCGCAGCAGCGCGTCGGCGGTCGGGCCCGGCTGCTCCAGGTTGGGGCTGTGCGCGGCGCCGGCGATGACGGCCAGGGACGCGCCGGCGCGTTCGGCGTAGCCGGCGAACTCCGTCGCGGACCACAGCTTGCGGTCCCGGTGACCGTGCATGACCAGCAGCGGCAGCCGGGTGGCGCGCAGCCCCTCGGCCCGGTCGGTCTCCCCGGCGAGGGACGCCAGGGCACCGCGGACGAACGCGGGGCGCATCAGCCGCAGCCGGGTCCGCCAGAACTCGCGCCGGGCCACGTCGTCCTCGGGGACGAGCCGCCGCACGACCGGCCACATGACGGCGTTGCCCTGCAGCGACAGCGTGTGGTCGAAGCCGCCGAGGATCTTGCGGTGCTTTGGGCCGTCCATGCCGGGCCCGCTGCCGATGAGCGCGGCGGACCCGAGGCGGTCCGGCTCGGCGAGGGCGGCGGCCCGGACCACGAACCCGCCGTAGGAGTGCCCGACGACGTGCGGTTTCTCGGCACCCAGGGCGTCCAGGACGGCGATCAGGTCCTGCGCGTGCCGGTGGATCGAATGGTCGCCGTCCTCCGAGACGCCGTAGTGGCCGTGGTAGTCGTAGGCGTAGGCCCGGTACCCGGCGGCGGCCAGGGCCGGCAGCAGCGGCAGGAAGTCCTCCTTCGAGCCGATCAGGCCCGGGCACAGCACGACGGGGACCCCGGTGTCGGCGGCCGGCGGCGGCAGCGCGCGCAGCGCGGCGACGGAGCCGCGGGCGGTCTCCAGCACGTCGTCACATACCGTGGTCACCGCACCACGATACGGCGCATTCCGGACAGAACGGACGTTACACGCCGATGAGGGTCCAGGCCCGTGAGCCGCCGCGGACCCCGGCCTGGTTCGGCACCAGGCGCACGTCGTCCGGCATCGGCACCACCAGGCGCTCCGCGTTGCCGCCGCCGAGGTACAGCCGGTCCCAGCGGAACACGGGCCGCAGCCCGTCGACGATCCGCAGCACGCGCCGCGACCAGCGCCGGTCGCCGAGCCGGCGCCGCTCCAGCTCGCCGAGGAAGTCGTCGTAGGTGCGCCCCTTGGAGTACGGCGCGTGCGACAGCTCCAGATGCGGGGCGAGCCGCCCGTCGTCGAACAATGCGCTGCCCAGCCCGGTGCCGAGGGTGAGCACGAGCTCCAGCCCGCTGCCCTCGACCAGGGCGGCGCCGTGCACCTCGGCGTCGTTGAGCACCAGGACCGGCCGCTCGAAGGCGCGCTCGAGGTCGGCGCGGGCGTCGAAGCCCTTCCACAGGGCGAACAGCTCCGGGTCGACCGGGGTGTGCGGGCCGGCCTCGTTGACGTAGTGCGGGGTCGCGACGACGACACCGTGCCGGATCATCCCCGGCAGGCCGACCGTGACCCGGTCCGCGGCCGGCAGCCCCGCCGCGATGTCCAGCAGCGCCGCGACGAGGCGGGCCGGTGGCAGCGGATACGGCGTCGGCACCCGCACCGGCTCGCAGCACAGCGTGTCGGTGTCGTCGACCACGGCGGCCTTGAGCCCGCCACCACCGCAGTCGACCGTCAGCGTCGTCACCATCCCAAGGATTCTGCCCGCCGACCGGCGGGCCCGCGCATCCGACGTCGAAGCCCGCGTGACGACAGGCGCGACGCGCCGCCCGACCGCCGCGGCCGTGTAGGTTTCATCGTCGGCGGTCCCGGGACCTGGGGCGACGGTCCCGGGCCTCGAAGGGCATTGAACGGCATCGAAGAGCGCTGCTGTACTGCGCGGATGCGGACCCTTCTCGCGCTCCTCACCGCCGCCGTCGTCGGCGCGGTCACGCTGCTCACGCTGCCGGCCGGACCCGCCGCCGCGGCCGCGGTGCGCATCATGCCCCTCGGCGACTCGATCACCGGCAACCCGGGCTGCTGGCGGGCGCTGCTGTGGAACGACCTGCAGGCGAGCGGGCACACCAACATCGACTTCGTCGGGACCCAGGCACCGCAGGGCTGCGGGGTGGCGTACGACGGCGACGGCGAGGGCCACGGCGGCGCGCTCGTCACCGCGGTCGCCGACCAGAACCAGCTGCCCGCCTGGCTGTCCGCGACCCGGCCCGACGTCGTCCTCATGCACTTCGGCACCAACGACGTGTGGAGCAACCGCTCCACCGACGTCATCCTCGCCGCGTACGGCAAGCTCGTCGACCAGATGCGCGCCAGCAACCCGGCCATGCGGGTCCTCGTCGCGCAGATCATCCCGATGAACCCGTCCAGCTGCACCGAATGCGCCGCCCGCGTGGTCGCCCTCAACGCCGCGATCCCCGGCTGGGCGGCGGCCAAGAACACCACGGCCTCCCCGGTGACGGTCGTCGACCAGTGGACCGGCTTCAGCACCGCCACGGACACCGGCGACGGCGTCCACCCCAACGCCACCGGCGACCGCAAGATGGCGGACCGCTGGCTGCCCGCCGTGATCCGCGCCCTCGACGGCGTCCAGCCTTCCGCGTCGCCGTCCCGCTCGGCGTCGCCGTCACCGTCCCGCTCGGTGTCGCCGTCGCCCTCGCGCTCGGTGTCGCCCTCACCTTCACGGTCGGCGCTCCCGTCCGACAGCGTCCCCCCGATCCCCGGCTGCGCCGCCACCTACAAGATCGTCGGCCAGTGGCCCGGCGGCTTCCAGGGCGAGGTCACCGTCCGCAACGGCGGCACGTCCCCGATCGCCGGCTGGACCGCGCGGTACACGTACACCGGCGGCGAACAGATCACCCAGTCCTGGGGCGCCACCGTCACGCAGACCGGCGGCACCGTCACCGCGCTCAACGCCGCCTGGAACGGCGCACTCGCCCCCGGCGCGACGGCCACGTTCGGCTTCCTTGCCACCGGTGCCCCCGGTACCCCACCCGTGACCTGCACCTCCCGCTGACGCGGCCGTGGAACGTCAGGGCGTCGTCGCCGGGGTACATCGCCAGCCGGCCGCCGGAGTCCGTCGGCCTCACCGCCGGGCCGGGGGTGGGACGAGGTCCTCGCGGTGACTTCGTCGTGACCAGCCGGGCGGCCGTCCTACGCTGCCGTTGAGCACAGGCCCCACGGAAGGTCCCGTGGGGCCTGTGCCGGCGACCGGTCAGGAGGCGTAGGCCTCGACCTCGTAGAGGCGGGCGGCGGTGTCGGCGTTGCTGGTGGGTGCGATGACGTTGACGCGCAGGTGGCGGGTGGTGGCCGGGCCGAACGTCGTGGTGGTGACGTTGGCGGTGTTGCCGCGGATCTGGGAGACCGTGGTCCAGGTGGTGCCGTCGACGCTGGTCTGCAGGTCGAAGTCGCGGGTGTTGAACGCGGCGTTCTCCCCGCCGGCGCCCGCGTGGCGGATCACGACCCGGCCGACCGGGGTGGCCGAGCCGAGGTCGACCCGCCACCACTTCGACGCGCCGAGCGAGCACCACTTGTCGGCGTTGCCGCCGTTGACGGTGCCGTTCACGGCCTTCGCCGGACCCTCCGTCGCCGCGCACTGGCTGTCGGCGGTGGCGGTCCTGTTCAGCGCCAGGTTCGTCGCGGGCGGCGTGGAGCCACCGGTCAGCGCGAAGTCGTCCAGATCGAAGAGGCCGCCGGTGCCCGTTCCGACGAAGACCAGGAACAACGCGCCGCTCCCGGCGGACAGGGTGGTCGTGACGTCGACGAACGTGCCGTAGCCGCCGGTGTTGCCGACGTTCACCGAGCCCAGCAGCGGGCCGGTCTGCGAGCCGGAGCGGATCTGGATCGTGCCGCCCGCGCCGCCGGACGCGACCCGCGCCGTGAAGCCGGTCTTGCCGGAGACGTTCACGGCCGAGTAGCCGACCCAGTCGCCGTTGTCGATGTAGCCGACGCGGTTCCCGCCGTGGGCCGCGCCGTCGCCGACGATCTGGACGCCGTTCTGGGAGGTGTACGACTCGGCCTCGACGCGGCCCGTCGGGGGCTGCGACGTGCCGGGGCTGCAGTCGGCGGCCGCTTTCCCGCCGGCGTAGCGGATCCCGCCGAGGAGGTGGGCGCGGAACGCACTGTCCGAATAGGACTCCTGCGTGTGGCCGGCGCCGGTGTAGAACGACCGTCCGCTCTGGATCGTCTTGCACCACGCGAACGGGTGGTCCGCGCCCATCGTGCCGCCGCTGTACGTGGTCTCGTCGAGGGTGGCGAGCACGTGCGCGGTCGAGCGGGGATTGGTGCGGTAGTTGTACAGCTCGTCGGTGCGGACCCAGGTGGCGCCGAGGTGCGCGGTCGCCGGGTGGGTGCGGTCCTCGATCTTCATCGTCGCCTGCTGGATCGCCGGGTGGGACGAGAACCAGGCGCCGACGAGGTCACCGTAGAACGGCCAGTCGTATTCGGTGTCGGCGGCGGCGTGCACACCGACGTATCCGCCGCCGCCGCGGATGTACGACTCGAACGCGGTCTGCTGGGTGGCGTTGAGGACGTCGCCGGTGGTGCTGAGGAAGACGACGGCCTCGTACTGGGCGAGGTTGGCGGTGGTGAACGCTCCTGCGTCCTCGGTGGCGGTGACGGTGAAGCCGTTGGCGGCGCCGAGCTGCTGGACGGCGGTGATGCCGGCGGGGATGGCGTCGTGCCGGAAGCCGGCCGTCTTGGAGAACACGAGCACGTCGAACGCGGTGTCGGCGTGAGCGGGCGCGACGCTGAGCGCCGAGACCGTCACGGCGGCGGCGAGCACGGCAAGGAGTCGTTTCATGATGCGTAGACCTCTACCTCGTAGAGACGGGCGGCGGTGTCGGCGTTGCTGGTGGGTGCGATGACGTTGATCCGCACGTGGCGGACGCCGGTGGCGGTGAACGTGGAGGTGGTGACGTTGCCGGTGTTGCCGCGCACCTGGGACACGGTCGTCCAGGTGGTGCCGTCGACGCTGGTCTGCACGTCGAAGTCGCGGGTGTTGAACGCGGCGTTCTCCCCGCCGGCGCCCGCGTGGCGGACCACGACCCGGCCGACGGACGTGACCGAGCCGAGGTCGACCCGCCACCACTTCGACGCGCCGAGCGAGCACCACTTGTCGGCGTTGCCGCCGTTGACGGTGCCGTTCACGGCCTTCGCCGGGCCCTCCGTCGCCGCGCACTGGCTGTCCGCGGTGGCGGTCCTGTTCAGCGCCAGGTTCGTCGCGGGCGGCGTGGAACCCCCGGTCAGTGCGAAGTCGTCCAGGTCGAAGAGGCCGCCGGTGCCCGTTCCGACGAAGACCAGGAACAACGCGCCGCTCCCGGCGGACAGCGTGGTGCTGACGTCGACGAACGTGCCGTAGCCGCCGGTGTTGCCGACGTTCACCGAACCCAGCAGCGGGCCGGTCTGCGAACCAGACCGGATCTGGATCGTGCCGCCGGTGCCGCCGGACGCGACCCGCGCGGTGAAGCCGGTCTTACCGGAGACGTTGACCCCCGAATAGCCGACCCAGTCGCCGCCGTCGATGTAGCCGACGCGGTTCCCGCCGTGCGCGGTGCCGTCGGCGACCACCTGGACGCCGGACTGGGACGTGTAGGACTCGGCCTCGACCCGGCCGGGCGGCACGACGGCACCGGTGTCGAGGGTGAACGCGTCGACGTCGAAGAGCGCGCCGGCGCCGCCGGTGAAGACGAGGTACAGCTGCCCGGCGGTGGCGGGCGCGCCGGAGACGGTGCCGGTGACGTTGACGAACGTGTCCCAGCTGCCGGTCGTGGGGACGGTGGCGGAGCCGACGAGGGTGCCGGTCGGCGAGCCGGTCCGCAGCGACAGGGTGCCGCCCGCCCCGCCGGAGGAGACCCGGGCGGTGAACGAGGTGGCGTTGTTCAGCAGGTACGGGCTGAACGCGATCCAGTCGCCGTTCTCGATCTGCCCGACGGTCTTGCCGCCCTCGGCGCCGGCCTTGTCGAACGCCTGCACGCCCTGCTGGGTCGCGAAGTGCTCGGCCTGGCGGTGCCGCGGCTGGAGGGTGTGCTGGGTGTGGGTGGTGAGGCCGCCGTTGTCGGTGTACTCGGCGTCGAACACGGCGAAGATGTTCGCGGCCGCGTCGTGCTCACCGTCGAGGGGGATGGTGATGGAGCCGGTGCAGCCGGTCTGGGACGTGATCTGGTGGCCGTGGGTGTCGTGGCCGAGGATGTACGTCATCCGGACCCGTCCACAGTCGACGGTGCCGTCCTCGGGGTCGGTGACGGTGATCTGGTAGGGCACGGTGTCGCCGAACGAGACGAGGGATCCGTTCGCCGGCGCGACGATCCGCACGACGGGCGCGGTGTTGCCGGCGGAGATCCGGACGCTGGCGCTGCCGGTGGCGCCCTGCGGGTCGCGGACGGTGAGCGTGGCGGTGTAGGTCCCGGCCGTGGTGTAGGTCTTCGCCGGGTTGGCGGCGGTGGAGGTCGTGCCGTCGCCGAAGGCCCACGCGTAGGTGATCGCCTGACCCTCGGGGTCGTTGCTGCCGGCGGAGCTGAAGTTGACGGTCAGCGGCGTGCCCCCGGAGGTGGGGTTCGCGGCGGCGACCGCGACGGGTGCCCGGTTGCCGCCGCCGGTGTACTCGATGCGGTACAGGGCGGAGTTGGCGTCGCCGTTGCCGAACCCGGCGCCGTAGTCGAGGACGTAGAGGGCGCCGTCGGGGCCGAACGCCTGGTCCATGATCTGCATGCCGGTCCACGGGAAGCCGGCGATGGCGCCGGGTGAGCCGTCGGCGTTGACGTCGATCGCCTTGATCCAGCGGCGGCCGAACTCGCCGGCGAAGAAGTGCCCGTCGAGGTCGGCGGGGAACTTGACCGCCGACGGGTTGGACGCGTCGTAGCGGTACACGGGCCCGGCCATCGGCGACTCGGAGCCGCTGCCGAACTCGGGCGGGCTGCCGGCGTCACCGGCGTAGCGGATCCAGGCGGGTCTCGCGGCCGGCAGGGTGCCCTGCCCGGTGTTGCGGAACGAGTTGTTCGTGGGCCCGCCCGCGCAGTTGTACTTCGCCCCGGTGCTGTTCGTGGCGAAGTTCCACTCGTTGTAGGTCTCCGACGTGGTGTTGGTGCCGGTGCAGTACGGCCAGCCGTAGTTGCCCGGCGACGTGATCCGGTCGAACTCGACCTGCCCGGACGGCCCGCGGTTGGGGTCGGTGGTGCCGGCGTCCGGGCCGTAGTCGCCGACGTAGACGGCGCCGGTGGGCTTGTCGACGCTCATCCGGAAGGGGTTGCGCAGGCCCATCGCGTAGATCTCGGGCCGGGTGTTCGCGGTGCCCTGCGGGAACAGGTTCCCGCCCGGGATGCCGTACGACCCGTCGGCGTTGACCTTGATGCGGAGAATCTTGCCGCGCAGGTCGTTGGTGTTGCCGGCGGAGCGTTGCGCGTCGTAGGCGGGGTTGCGGTCGGTGCGCTCGTCGATGGGCGCGTATCCGGCGGAGTCGAACGGGTTGGAGTCGTCGCCGGTGGACAGGTACAGGTTGCCGGCGGCGTCGAAGTCGATGTCGCCGCCGACGTGGCAGCACATGCCGCGGTCGGTGCCGACCTCCAGGACGGTGCGTTCGCTGGCGGTGTTGAGCGTGTTGTCGGTGTTGAGGGTGAACCGGGACAGCCGGTTGACGCCCTTCCACGCGGTCCAGTCGCTGCCGGTGGCGGGCGCGTCGCCACCGGGGGTGTTCAGCGGCGGCGCGTAGTACAGGTAGATCTGCCGGTTCGTGGCGAAGCCCGGGTCGGCGGCGACGCCCTGCAGGCCCTCTTCGTCGTGGGTGTAGACGGGCAGCGAGCCGATCACCGCGGTGTTGCCGGCGGCGTCGGTGCGGCGCAGCGTCCCGTTGCGCGCGGTGTGCAGCACAGACCGGTCCGGCAGCACCGCGATGGACATCGGCTCGCCGAGTTCGTTGATGCCCTTGGCGAGCTCGACCTGCTGGAAGAGGGCGGGGTTGATGGTGGTGTGCGCACTGGCGGGCGCGGGCAGGGCGACGGCGGCGCCGCAGATCAGCAGCGCCACCGCGGCGAGTCGGGTTCTCTGGTGCATCGGCGGGGGTCCTTCCGGAGGGTCCGCGATGCCGGCACGCCGCACCGGCCGGCGCTGGCGGGCGCAGGACGGCAGGATCGGGTCAGAAGCGCGGCCGGCGGCGGTGCGCGGGCCGCCGAAGCCCCACACATCCACACGTCGCGATGGTTGGTGAGCCGACGTTACTAACTCAACTCCATCTATGCAAGAAATCCACTTTCTCGCGGCAGGATTCGGACAGACTTTTGTCAGGACGTCAGTTTCGCGTCCTGCCAGGCCGAGACCTTGCGGATCAGGACCGACAGGAGGACCGCCGCGGCGATGCCGCCGACCGCGGAGACCGGCTTAAATTCTTTAAGGAAATAGACATCCTTGACTTTCTTGGCCTATTGCGCGGACTATTAGGAAACTTTCCTAATAGGAGGTTCGAGTGCACCCCACCAGGATCTTCGCCGCCGTGCTGCTCACCGTCGCCGCCGCGATCGCCGTGCCCGGCACGGCCCGGGCCGCACCCGCCGGGCTCACCGCAAGCTTCTCCGCGGCGGACTACGGCACGTACTGGGTCGACAAATACGTTGTCCGGAATCCGACCGCCGCCTCGATCACCGGCTGGACCCTCGAGTTCGACGTGCCCGCCGGGCTCACCGTCGGCACCGGGTACAACGGCACCGTCACCCGGACCGGCAACCATGTGACCGTGGTCAATGCCCATTACAACGGGACCGTGGCCGCCGGGCGCGACACCGAGCCCTACAGTTTCTGGTTCATCGCCACCGGCACCAACACGGAACCGCTGAACTGCCGCATCAACGGCAACAAGTGCGACGGCAGCGCGGACCGCGCCCCGAACGCGCCCGCTTCCCTGGCCGTCACCGGCCGCACCACGAAAACCGTGTCCCTCGCCTGGACCGCGCCCGCGGCGACCGATTTCCCGGTCGCGGGCTACGACGTCTACCGCGGCACCACGCTCGCCGCCTCAGTGACGACGCCGGCCGCGACCGTCACCGGGCTCACGCCGAACACCGCGTACAGCTTCACGGTGCGTGCCCGCGACACCCGTGGCAACGTCTCGGCCGACAGCGCCCCGGTCAGCGCCACCACGCTCAACCCCGCCAACGACACCACCGCGCCGCCGGCGCCCGCGAACCTGCGCAGCACCGCTCGCAGTTCCGTGAGCGTCACCCTCGCCTGGAACGCGGTCACCGACCCGAGCGGCATCGCCGGCTACGACGTCTACCGCGGCGGTGTGCTGGTGGCGTCGTCCACCGGCCTGTCCGCCACCGTGACCGGGCTCGCGCCGCTGACCGCCTACACCTTCACGGTGCGGGCGCGCGACACGTACGACAACGCCTCCCCGGCCTCGGCGGCCGTCACCGTCACGACCGACGACGCGGTCGGCGCCGGCAACTACGCGAAGGTCGGCTACTTCGTCCAGTGGGGCATCTACGGCCGGCAGTACTTCGTGAAGAACCTCGACACGTCCGGCGCCGCCGCGAAGCTCACCCACGTCAACTACGCGTTCGCGAACCTCGACCCGGTCAACCTGACCTGCCTGCAGGGCGTCACCCGCGGCACCACGCAGAACCCGCAGGACCCCGACCAGGGCACCGGCGCCGGGGACGCCGACGCCGACTACGCCCGCCCGTTCAGCGCCGCGCAGTCCGTCGACGGCGTCGCCGACACCGGGTGGGAGACGCTGCGCGGCAACTACAACCAGCTGCGCAAGCTCAAGGCGAAGCACCCCGGCCTGAAGGTGCTCATCTCGCTGGGCGGCTGGACCTATTCGAAGTACTTCTCCGACGCGGCGGCGACCCAGGCGTCACGGGAGAAGCTCGTCCGCTCCTGCATCGACGTCTACATCAAGGGCAACCTGCCGCTGTACAACGGCGCGGGCGGTCCCGGCTCCGCCGCCGGCATCTTCGACGGCATCGACCTAGACTGGGAGTGGCCGGGCGCCGAGGGCCACCCGGGCAACCACTGGGGCCCGCAGGACAAGGCGAACAACACGCTGCTGCTCGCCGAGTTCCGCAAGCAGCTCGACGCGATCGGCGGCAAGCGGTACCTGCTGACCGCGTTCACGCCCGCCGACCCGGCGAAGATCGCGGCCGGCTGGGACATCACGCACAACGACGGCACGCCGAGCGTCTTCGACTCCCTGGACTTCGCCAACGTGCAGGGCTACGACTTCCACGGCGCCGGCAGCGACAACTCGTGGGAGCCGCTGCGCACCGGCCACCAGGGCAACCTGTACGGCGACGCGCAGGACCCGTACTCCTTCACGTTCAGCGTGCAGAACGCGGTCGCCGCGTACACCTCGGCCGGCGTCAACCCCCGCCAGCTCACGGTGGGCTTCGCCTTCTACGGCCGGGGCTGGCAGGGCGTCACCGCCGGCACCACCAACGGCGAGTGGCAGCCGGCGACGGGCGCGGCACCCGGCCAGTTCGCCGAGGAGGCCGGCACCCGCGGCTACGCCAACCTGCTGGCCATGGTGCCTGGCTGCACCGTGTACCACGACGTCCAGTCGATCGCCACGTCCTGCTTCACCGGCAACGGCGGCCAGTGGTGGACCTTCGACGACACCTGGTCGATCGACCGGAAGACCGCCTGGCTCAAGCAACAGGGCCTGCTCGGCGGCATGATCTGGGAGATGTCCGGCGACACCACCTCGGGCACCCTGATGACCGCCCTCAACACCGGCCTCTGATGCCGTGATCCGGAAGACTTCTCGTCGTCATAGCGGCAAGGAGTCTTCCGGATCACGGGTGACCTGGGTCATTGCCGGGGCTCGTTGACGCAGCGCAGCACCGGGTGGGCGAGCAGCGCGCCCGGGTCCGGCAAGGCGCAGGATGTGACGGTGAACGTGACGGTCTCCCCCGGCAGCAGCGTCACGAGGAGGTCGTCGACGGACGCGTCGGGGTCGAGGCGGTCGGGGAACAGGGCGAGCTCCCGCAGCACGGTCGTCGCCGTGACGGTGACCTCGTAGCCGCCCGGCACCGCGGCGACCGCTCCCGTGTACGCGGCGACCGGATAGTCCATCGCCGGATCCTCCTCGAAGCACCGGATCGCGCGGGTCTCCCCGGCGGAGGCGACGATCAGCTCCCGGCGCGGGTCGCCGGGCACCCCGACCGGAGCGGGCAGCGGCACCGCCAGGGAGGACCGCGCGGGCACCGAGACGGGCAGCGACCACGTGGCCAGCACCGTCCCGTCCAGCTCCAGCCGGCGCACCAGCAGTTCGCCGGTCCACGGGGACGCATGGTCGTTGACCAGGGTGACCCCGTCGCCCTGGAAGGTGAGGAGGCGGTCGGCGTACGCGCGGCGCAGCTCGTACCACAGCGGTTTGCGCCGCCCGGCACCGTCGACCGCGGCCCATGAGGTCACGGGCCAGCAGTCGTTGAGCTGCCAGATGACCGTGCCCATGCAGTACGGCAGGAGCGAACGGAACCGTTGGACGCCGAACGACACGGCGCGGGCCTGGTTGAGGCTGGTCAGGTAGTGCCAGTCGTCGAACGTCGCGGGTGCCGGGAGATGCGCGCCGAGGCCCCGCAGCAACTTGTCGTTGCCGCCGGCGGCCTTCTGGTGGTGCAGCACGCCGGGCGAGTCCGGCGCGAGCGGTTCGTCCGACACGGCGGCCCGCAGCGTGGCGTACGCCGGCGGCCCCTGGAAACCGAACTCGGCGACGAACCTGGGGATGTAGTCCGAGTAGCGGGTGTAGTCGTCGCTGCCCCACACCGTCCAGATGTGCACGGTGCCGGTGCTCGCGTCGTGCACGTCCCGGTCGGGCGCGCCGGAGTAGGGGCTGCCGGGCCAGTACGGCCGGCCGGGGTCGACGTCGGCGACCACCCGCGGGAGCACGTCGTGATACAGCGCGGCGCCCCAGCTGAGGTCGCCGAGCTCCTCCTGCCAGCCCCAGTGCTGATGGCCCTCGATGTTCTCGTTGTTGCCGCACCACAGCACCAGGCTCGGGTGCGGCATGAGCCGCTCGACGTTGTCGCGGGCCTCGGCCTCCACCTCGGCGGCGAGGTCGTCGGGGTACGCGGCGCACGCGAACGGGAAGTCCTGCCAGACGAGCAGGCCGAGCCGGTCGGCGAGGTCGTAGAAGTCGTCGGACTCGTAGACGCCGCCGCCCCACACCCGCAGCGCGTTCGCGCCGGCACCGATGGCCTGCCCGAATCGCGTTTCGAGGTCGGCGGCCGTGGTACGGGCGGGGAAACAGTCGTCCGGGATCCAGTTGAAGCCGCGCACGAAGACGGGTGCTCCGTTGACGACGATCCGGAAGGCGTCGGTCTCCAGCTCGACGGTGCGCAGCCCGATCAGCCGGGACCAGACGTCGTCGGCGGCGGTGACGGTGAGCTCGTAGCGGTGCTGCTCCCCGTGCCCGAGCGGCCACCACAACCGCGCGGCGGCGACGTCGAGGGACAGCGTGGCGGTGGTCGCACCCGCGGCGACCTTGCCCTCGACGCGGTTGCCGTCGATCGTGGCGGCGACCGCGACGGCGCCGCTCCCGGCAGCGCGCTCGATCTCGACGGTGACGTCGACGCCGTCGGCGCGGACCTGGGGGCGGACGGAGGCGAGCCGCGCGCCGGACCACGAGTGCAGGCCGGCGGCGCGCCAGATGCCGGCGGTGACGAGCGTCGGGCCCCAGTCCCAGCCGAAGTTGCAGGCCATCTTGCGGATGAACTGGTACGGCTCGTCATACGGTCCGGGCCGGGCGCCGAGCCGTGCCTCCTCCGCCTCGGCGTAGGTGTACGGGGCGGTGAACGTGACCCGCAGCGTGTTGCCGCCTCCGCTGTCGCTGTTGCTGAGCAGCCCGGTGACGTCGAAGCGGTAGCGGCGGTGCATGTTCGCGGTCCGCCCGAGCAGCGTGCCGTTGAGCTCGACGGCGGCGATCGTGTCCAGGCCGTCGAAGACCAGGTCGACGCGGTCGGCGCCGTCCGGCGCCCAGTCGAACGAGGTCGCGTAGGTCCAGTCCGTCCGGCCGATCCAGCCGAGCCGGGTCTCGTTGTCGTCGAGGTACGGGTCGTCGATCAGCCCGGCGGCGAGCAGATCGGTGTGCACGCTGCCCGGGACCGTGGCCGGGATGGTTGCCAGATCGCCGCCGGACAGGGTCCAGCCGTCGTGCAGCGCGCGGTACATGCTCAACCTCATCGCGTGGAGTGAACCGAGTAAGTGGAGATTGACGGTAACGGCGCCCGTCGCAAGCTGTCAACGAACCCTGTCACTGCACATGGCAAGCCGGTAGCATCGGTGAACCGAGAAAGGCGGACCGAGGTGAAACGACCGACCATCGCCGACATCGCCCGCGAGGCGGGGGTCTCCAAGGGGGCCGTGTCCTACGCGCTGAACGGCCGGCCGGGCGTGTCCGCGGCCACCCGGGAGCGCATTCTCGCGGTCGCCGACCGCCTGCAGTTCCACGCCGACAGCAACGCCCGCGCCCTGGCCGGGGCCAAGACCCGCGTGGTCGGGCTGACGCTGCGCCGGCCGCCGAGCACGCTCGGGGTCGAGCCGTTCTTCATGGAGCTGATCAGCGGCATCGAGCTGGAGCTGTCCCGGCGGTCCTATGCGCTGCTGCTGCAGATGGCGCCCGGCCGCGACGAGGAGCTCGGCTTCTACCGGCGGTGGTTCAGCGAGGGCCGCGTCGACGGCGTCCTGGTCTGCGACGTGCACGTCGGCGACCCGCGGGTCGGCATGCTGCAGGAGCTCGGCCTCCCCGCGGTCGTCATCGGCCCGCCCGACGTCAGCGGCACGCTGACCAGCGTCTGGAGCGACGACGAGCGGTCGATGGTCGAGGCGGTGGAATACCTCGCGGCGCTCGGGCACCGGCGGATCGCCCGGGTCGGCGGCATCCCGCAGCTGGCGCACACCGCGATCCGCACCGCCGCGTTCGCCGGCGTCTGCGCCCGGCTCGGCATCGCCGACGCGGTGACCGTGCCGGCGGACTACACCGGGGAGGCGGCGGCCAGGGCGACCCGGAAGCTGCTCGGCAGACCGGCGGGTGCGGGCGGGCCACCGACGGCGCTGCTCTACGACAACGACGTGATGGCCGTCGCGGGGCTCACCGCGGCCCGCGAGCTCGGCGTCGCCGTGCCGGCCGAGCTGTCGATCGTGGCCTGGGACGACTCGCCGATCTGCCGGCTGCTGCACCCGCCGCTGACGGCGCTGACCCGTGACATCGGGGCGTATGGCGTGCAGGCCGCCCGCACGCTGCTCGCGGCGATCGCCGGCGAGGCCGTGACCAGCACACACGGCGCCCCGGCGCATCTCACGCCACGGGGCAGCACCGCACCGCCGCGCACTTCCTGACGCCGGTCCGCGCCGGCGCGCGTCTCGATAACGGATCGGTAAAGGGGTCTTCCGGATCGGCTGACAACGGTGTCATCCTGCGTTCGCGCCAACTAAAACGCTTTAGACACCCCATCCGAAGGAAGCCTCATGTACCGACGAACACTCGCGGTCGCGCTTGCCCTCACCCTCGCCACGCCGCTCGCCGCCTGCGGCGGCAAGGACGACCCCGCCGGGTCCGCCGACGCCGTCTCCCCCACCGACCCCGGCGCCGTCTCCGGCGAGATCACCGTGCTGACCAACCGCACCGACCTCGTCACCGACGGCACCATGCAGAAGTACGCCGATCAGTTCAAGGCGCTGTACCCCAAGGTCACCGTCAAGTTCGAGGGCGTCACCGACTACGAGGGCGAAGTCAAGATCCGGATGAACACCGAGAACTACGGTGACGTCCTGCTGATCCCCAACACCGTGGTCACCGAGGACTACCCGAAGTACTTCGCCCCGCTCGGCTCCGCCGCCGACCTCAGCGCGAAGTACAGCTTCACGGACAAGGCCAAGGTCGCCGACAAGGTCTACGGCGTGGCCGGCTTCGCCTACGTCAACGGCTTCGTCTACAACAAGGACGTCTGGGCCCAGGCCGGCGTGACGACCTGGCCGACCACGCCCGCCGAGTTCATCACCGCGCTGCAGGCGATCAGGTCGAAGACCAGCGCGACGCCGTACTACACCAACTACCACGACGGGTGGCCGCTGAGCTCCTGGTCGCAGGTCGTCGGCTCGGTCAGCTGCGACCCGAAGGCCAACGACAAGCTCGTCACCACCGACCCGTGGGCCGACGGCGCCGACATCGCCACCGGCGACACGCTCCTGTTCGACATCGTGAAGAACAAGCTGTCCGAGGCCGACCCGACCACCACCAACTGGGAGGACTCGAAGGGCCAGATCGCCACCGGGAAGATCGCCACGATGTGGCTCGGCTCGTGGGCGATCGCGCAGATGCAGGACGCGGCGAAGAAGGCCGGCAAGGACCCGTCGGTCATCGGCTACATGCCGTTCCCGAAGCAGGTCGACGGCAAGTTCTGCTCCGTCGTCGCGCCCGACTACCAGTACGCGATCAACAGCCACTCCAAGAACAAGGCCGCCGCCCGCGCCTGGTTCGACTGGTTCATCGACAAGTCCGACAGCGCCGCGGTCAACCAGGCGATCTCCGCCGTCAAGGGCGCCCCGCTGCCACCGGCGATGCAGCCCTTCACGGCGGCGGGGGTGCGGTTCATCGAGCTGTCGCAGGCCGGCGCGGCGAAGCTCACGAAGATCGACAACGCCTCCGAGGTGGGGATCAGCAAGCCCGAGTACCGGCAGAAGCTCGTCGACACCGCCCGCGGCGCCGCACCGGGCGACGCGAAGAGCATCTTCACCGACCTGGGCAAACGCTGGACCGAGGCCGCCAAGACCCTCGGCTGACCTGCTGTTATGTGGCGCCGCCCGGTCAGGGCGGCGCCCTTTGCCCAACGGAGCGCCCCGTGAGAACCCGACTCGTCCCCTGGCTCTACCTGCTGCCCGCCCTCGCGCTGCTGATCGCCTTCACGTACATCCCCGTCGGCAGCATGATCTCCTACAGCTTCACCGACTGGGACGGCCTCGACCCCGACCCGGCGTTCGTCGGCGTCGACAACTACGTGCAGCTCTTCACCCGCCCCGAACTGTTCACGGTCTTCCTCGTCAGCGGGTACTACCTGCTCGCCGCCTTCGTGCAGACCGGGCTCGCGCTGTACTTCGCGTTCATCCTCAGCTTCAAGCTGCGGCTGCGGAACCTGTTCAAGGGGATCCTGTTCTTCCCCTACCTCATCAACGGCGTCGCCGTGTCGTTCGTGTTCCTGTACTTCTTCCGCCCCGGCGGGACCCTCGACGCGGTCCTGGCGCTGTTCGGCGCGAACCCCGGGAAACTGTGGCTCGGCGACCCCGACCTCGTCAACGTCTCCCTGTCCGGGGTCTCCGTGTGGCGCTTCCTCGGGCTCAACTTCGTGCTCTTCCTGGGCGCGATCCAGGCCGTACCGCCGGAGCTGCACGAGGCGGCGGAGCTCGACGGCGCCAACCGCTGGCACGTCTTCCGCCACATCGTCGTGCCCGGCATCAAACCGATCCTCAGCCTCAGCGTCATCCTCGCCGTCTCCGGGTCGCTGTCGGTGTTCGAGATCCCCTTCGTGATGACCGGCGGGGCGGGCGACAGCAAGACCTTCGTCATCCAGACCGTCAAGCTCGCCTTCCAGTTCAACAAGTTCGGGCTCGCCTCGGCCGCGGCCGTCGTCCTGCTGCTCATCGTGCTGCTCGTCACCTGGGTGCAGCGCCGCCTGGTGCCCGAGGAAAGGACCGACCTGACATGAGCAGGTTCTTCAAGTACCTGTCGCTCGTCGTCGCATCGGTGGTCGTCCTGCTGCCGCTCGTGTCGGTGTTCCTCACCTCGCTCAAGACACCGCAGGAGATGGTGGGCGGTGGCGACCCCCTGGCGCTGCCCGCCGACTGGACCAACCTGTCCAACTACGCGACCGCGTTCACCAACGGGCACATGCTGACCGCGTTCGCCAACACCGCCGTCATCCTCGTCGTGTCCGTCGCGGGCACGGTCCTCGTGGGTACCCTCGCCGCGTACGCCATCGACCGCTTCACGTTCCGCTGCAAGAAGGTGGTCGTCGGCGCGTTCCTCGTCGCGACCCTGGTGCCCGGGGTCACCACCCAGGTGACGACGTTCCAGGTCGTGGACGCCCTCGGCGCGTTCGACTCGCGGTGGGCGCCGATCCTGCTGTACCTCGGCACGGACATCGTCGCGATCTACATCTTCGTGCAGTTCATGCGGGGGATCCCGGTGTCGCTCGACGAGGCCGCGCGGCTCGACGGCGCCTCCACGTTCCGGATCTACCGCAGCGTCATCCTGCCCCTGCTGCGCCCGGCGATCGCCACGGTCGTCATCATCAAGGGCATCTTCGTGTACAACGACTTCTACATCCCGTTCCTCTACATGCCGTCGGAGGGTCTCGGCACGATCTCCACGTCGCTGTTCCGCTTCAAGGGGCCGTTCGGCGCGCACTGGGAGACCATCTCCGCCGGCGCGATCCTCGTCATCGTGCCCACGCTGCTGCTGTTCCTGTTCCTGCAGCGGTTCATCTACAACGGCTTCACCTCGGGGGCAACCAAGTGATGTCATGCTGGACAATCCGGTGGTGACTCGCCGGCCGACCATCAACGACATCGCCGAGGCGGCGGGGGTCTCCATCGGCGCCGTCTCGTTCGCCCTCAACGACCGGCCCGGCGTCTCCGCCCGCACCCGCGAGCGCATCCTCGCCATCGCCGCCGAAATGGGCTGGCAGCCCAGCGCCGCCGCCCGCGGCCTGTCCGTCTCCCGCGCCGAGGCGATCGGCCTGGTCATCGCCCGCGACGCGGCGACCCTGGGCGTCGAGCCGTTCTACATGAAGTTCATCGCCGGCCTGGAGACCGAGCTCTCGGCGACCGGCACCGCCCTGGTCCTGCAGGTCGTCGCCGACCACGACCGGGCGGTCGACGCGCTGCGGTCACTGTGGGCGGCCCGCCGCATCGACGCCACCATCCTCACCGACCTGTGGGCCGACGACACCCGCGTCGCGGCGGTGTCCTCCCTCGGACTGCCCGCCGTCCTGGTCGGCCACCCGCGCCCCGGTTCCTCGATCCCCGCGGTCTGGAGCGACGACGCCGCCGCCCTCACCGAGGCCCTCGCGTATCTCGCCGCGATCGGCCACCGGCGCATCGCCCGCGTCGCCGGACTGGCCGCCCTGGAACACACCCGGATCCGCACCCTGGCGTTCCGCGCCGCCGCCACCCGCCACGGCCTGGAGTCCGCCGAGGTCGTCGACACCGACTACACGTGGGAGGCCGGCGCCTGGGCCACCGAGCAGCTGCTGACCTCGTCCCGTCCGCCGACCGCCATCACGTACGACAACGACATCATGGCGACCGCGGGCCTGCACGTCGCCCGCAAGCTCGGCCTCGACGTCCCGGGCCGTCTGTCCATCATCGCCGGCGACGACTCCCAGCTGTGCGAGATGGCGTACCCGGCATTGAGCGCCCTGGCCCGCGACGTCCACGCGTACGGCGCCAACGCCGCCCGCACCCTCCTCTCCCACCTGGACGGCGCCCCACCCACCGACTTCCAGGACGCCACCCCCCGCCTCCTCCTCCGCGACAGCTGCAGCCCGCCGGCGTAGTGGAGCCCCGCCATGATCCGGAAGAGTTTGTGCCGCTATGACGCAATGCCGGTGAGTTAAGGATTTGCGTCGAGGGTTGTCGATGCCGCGTGGCGGCTTGCGCAGC